>JADGRB010000079.1 GCA_017881315.1 Pseudomonadota bacterium | reverse complement strand
CGGGCGGGGCGCTGCCGGTCGGCGGCGCGGCGGCCCCAGCCTGTGCCAGCGCGGCCGTCG
Source organism: Pseudomonadota bacterium (assembly GCA_017881315.1). Lineage (GTDB taxonomy): Bacteria > Myxococcota_A > Polyangia > Fen-1088 > Fen-1088 > JADGRB01. Next base: position 17,146 of record JADGRB010000079.1, on the reverse strand, counting down.
GTGCGGCGACGAAGAACATCCCCAGCGCAACGGCCGACGTCAACGGTCTAGGTCTCGGCACATCCTGCATCGGGGCGTCCTTTCGTCAAACCGAGCGTCCGATCGTGTAGCCGAACAGAAAAATTTGTCCATCGGCGCTGGCGTCGGATCGCGCTTGACCGGATGAAAACGAACGCCCATGCTGATCTGGAATCTTCTGCACGGTGCGATACGAAGAGCGATTCTTTTCCCTACAAGAACGCACAAGGGAGCCGCCACTGGCCGATGGATGTGCACGCCCGCCAGTCGGGAAGCCCGATGCGGCCACACACAGTGGTTCCCACCTTACGAAAGTAGGGTCCAAGAATTCTTTTCGACCGGCCGAGGCGGAAGGTTCACGTTTTTCAACTCTGGAACCCTGGGAGGGTTCCAGACCTCCGATCGGCAGGCCTGCGGCGAGCGAAGCTCGCCTGCGGCCCGGCGTTGGGAGCAATCTGGAGGACTAGCGGCGGCTGACGCCTCGATGACGAGGACGGCGGGCGGCCTGCAGCGGCTCACAGCGACGTGATGGCGGGGAGGCTGCCGTCGGCGTTGCGCTTGGCGGCGCTGGCCTTGGCGGTGGTGACGCTGGTGGCGCTGACGTCGCCGCTGTGAGAGATGCTCTGGAAGCTTCCGCCTTTGTTGTTCCAGGCGCCGCAGACGCTGCAGGTGATGGTGGCCGGATTGCTGTTGTTGGTGAAGCCCCAGTCGGAGACGTGCGAGCCACCCTTGGTCTCGTTGTTGTCGAAGGCGAAACAGCTCGACATGACGTGCGCCGCCGAGACGCTATCCCCGCCCATCTTGAATCCGTTCCCGTTGCTGCCGGTGCCGGCGGTGTCCTGACCCTGTCCGAAGGCCCAGGAGTTCTTGACCGTCACCGGCGAGGTCCAGGCGAAGAAGTCGAAGCCGTCGTCGGCGTTGTCCCAGGAGCGGCAGCCGTTGAAGACGTTGCCGGTGCCGGTCCCCTTCTTGGCGCCGAAGCCGTCGGCGTTGGAGCCATCGCACTGGGTGTCGTTGTTGTGGTGCGAGTCGCAGTTGAGGATCGTCTCGTTGGTGCCGCTACCGGTGTAGCCCGAGCTCGAGCTGATGAGGATGCCCGTGTCGCCCGAGTCGTGGACGTCGCAGTCCTGGATCGTATCGTGCGCCCCCTGGATCAGGATCCCCGAGTCGTTGGCGTTCGCGACCTCGATCCCCTGGACCTTGTAGTAGTCGGCCCCGATGTCGATCCCGTATTGATTCTTGTCGCTCGGCTCGACGCCGCAGGCGAGCCGCGGCTGGGTCGAGAAATCGAGGATCGGCTTGGTGGTCGCCGCCGGATCCGCCATCATCGTGATGACCCGGCTGGCGGTCCCCATGCGGGTCTTCTTGAACTCGATCCGCGTGGCGAGCTTGTAGGTGCCGGCCTTGAGGCACATCGTCTTCAGGCTGCCCGAGCAGGGATCGCCGTTCGCGGCTCCCGCGACCCCCGGACAGAGCAGCTCGTAGCCGGCCTGCGGCGTCAGCACCGGCGAGCTCTGCGTGCCGGGGTTGGCGTCGTTGCCGTTCGTGGCAACCCAGATGTCGCAGGGGCCGCCGTTGCTGCCGGCGGCGCCGGTGGTACCCGCCGCGCCCGTGCCGGCCGTGCCCGTGGTGCCACCGCGCGCGCCGCCGGTTCCGGCCCCCGCGGCGCCGGTCGAACCGGCCGTGCCGCCGGCTTTTCCACCGACGCCGGTGGTGCCTGCCGCGCCGGTGGCTCCCGCCACGCCAGTCGTTCCCGCGGCACCCGTCGTTCCCGCCGCGCCCGTCGCTCTCCCGCCGGCGCCCGCGTTCCCGCTGGTGCCCGCGCTGCCGCTGGCCGTGCCGCCGGCACCGGCCGATCCGCTCGCTCCGCCACCGACGCCGCTCCCGCCGGTGCCGGTGGAGACCGATCCGCCCCCGCCACCGGTCCCGCTGACGGTCGATCCTCCCGAAGATCCGCCGGCCGACGCGCCCCCGGCGCCCGACGAGCCCGCGCTGCCGCTGGTGCCGGCCGCGCCGCCGCCGGCGTCACCGCTGTTGGCGCAGCCGGCGCCGATCAGCAAACATAGCCCGAGGGCGCTCCAGGAAATTCTCAGCTTCGACATCGGATCCTCCAAAAGGTCACAGAAGGTCTTGGACGGCTCGCAGACTCGAGCTGTTGACTAGAACCAGGGGTTGGCGCAGTCCCAGACCGTGTCCGCGGTCTGGAGGGTGCCGGGCTTGTAGACGCAGACGCAGTCCTGGGTGCCGCTCACGCACCAATTCCACTGGGTGCTGCAGGCGTCGCCCTTGGCACCCGTGCAGGCGGGCGCGGTCGTCGCCTTGGCGGGATCGAGACCCGACTTGGCCGGCTCCGTCGAAGGTCCCGCGCAGGAGCCGCAGGCGTACGAGCCGCCCGACGCACAACTGCACTGCTTGATGCCGTAGTCGCCCACCGCGCAGGGCTTCACGCAGGCCGCCAGGTTCGAGATGCAGGAGGTGCCGGCCGCGGTCGAGCTGGACGACTTCAGGTAATTGGGACAGGCGCTGGCCGTCGAGAACCCGACCTCGGTCGAATAGTTGAGCATCACCTGCACGTCGGACCAGGCGTACTTGCAGGTCGTCCCGTCGACACCGTCAGTGGCAAGCGCGTTGTCGCTGGAGTCGTACGGTTGGCAGACCGTCGGTGTCTGAAACACGCAGAGCTTCGAGATGGTCGCCGTGTCGCGCCCGCTGGTGAGGCCCACGACCTCGTCCACGCCGATCGCCACCGTGTTGGTGATGGTCAGGTTCCCCTTGGTCGACCCGCAGGCGCCGCCGGTGCCGCAGGCGCGGTACATCTTGCCCAGGCGCTGGCCAAAGAAGTTCTGGATGATGAACTTGCCGTGGCTGTTGTCCTGAAAGAGCTTGTCGTGCGCCCCCTGCGCGCCGCCGCCGTCGATGGTGACCGTCCCCGACGAGCCGGCCGCCGCGGTGACCGCGTCGTCGCACACGTAGTTGAACCAGACGTTCTTGATCGTGCAGGTACCGTCGCAGTGAATGCCGTCGGCGGCGTGATTGCCGATGATCACGTTTTGAATGGTGGCGCCGTCGGCAAGCTCGAAGAGCGGCTTGGTGGTTCCCTGATTCTTCGTCCCCGCGGCGTTGCAATCGACGGCGAAATCGCCGCTGCCGCTGCCATTGTGGAGCGCCATCTTGCCGTCGTAGCTCTTGGCCACTTGCATCGTCGACGAGATCGACGCGGCAGATCCCGTGGCGGTCGGCCAGGTCGGGACCTGGCAGGTCCAGGGCGGAACGAAGGCGCCGGCCGCGCCCCCGGCGCCGGTCGTTCCAGCGGTGCCGGTCCCCGTCGTCCCGGCCTTGGATCCGGCGGCACCCGCCGCGCCCGTTCCCGCGGCGCCCGTGCCGGCCGCGCCGCCGGCGCCTTTGGTGCCCGCCGCGCCGGTCGATCCAGCGGTCGATCCGCCGGCCGTGCCACCTTTCGAGCCCGCGGTGCCACCGGAGGTTCCGGCCCCGCCTGAGCTTGCACCGCTACCGCCGCTCGATCCTGCGACCCCCGAACCGCCCGAGGTTCCCGCGGAGCCGCTGGGGGCGCTCGTTCCGCCGGCGCCACCAGTCGAAGAGCCCGTGGTCCCGGCCGTCGATCCGGGCCTACCGCCCGGCCCACCGCCCGGCCCACCCGAGCCGGCGGACCCGGTGGAACCGGTGGTCCCAGCGGTCGGCGTGGTTCCCCCGCCGTCGGAGGACGCCGCGCAGCCGAAGGCCGCGAAGGCGAACCCCAAGGCGGCAACGAGCAGCTGCGCTTTGGAACCGCGCGCGAGTCGAGCGGGTGCTTGCATGCAGACGAAGTGTTCCCGGCAATCCCTGCCGGCTCACGCGTCGCATTGGCGGCCGGGCCACCCCCCCGGAACGCTGCGGGGACGCCGCACCCCCAGGGGCTTCCCTAGTACGAAAATCTGCGGACGCTGACGTTCATCACGAGGCCGAGGGCGGCGGCGGTGGTGAGGATGCTGGAGCCGCCGTAGCTGACGAGCGGCAGCGTGACCCCCACGACGGGGAGGACGCCGCTCACCATCCCCTCGTTGATGAAGACGTGCCAGAACAGCATGGCGGCCACGCCGACGCAGACCGTGGCCCCGAAGCGATCGCGCGCGTCGCCGGCGATCTTGAGAATCCAGAGCACCAGGATCAGGTACGCCAGCAGAATCGCGAAGCAGCCCACGAAGCCCCACTCCTCGGCCCACACCGCAAACGGAAAATCGGTCCAGAGCGCCGGGAAGTGGCGCAGCCGGATCTGCGTGCCGTGCAAGAACCCCTTGCCGAGAAAACGGCCCGAGCCGATCGCGTTGAGCGCCTGGCGGGTCTGATAGGCCCCTTCGGAGTTCGGGTTGAAGAACGACTCGACCCGCTTGCGCTGATACTCGTGCAAGAGGTGCTGGTAGATCGGGAAGGCCGCCAGCGTCGCGAGGCCGACGATCGCCGCCAGCGTCTTCAGCTTGAGGCGCGCGGTCAGCATGATGGTGAAGAAGATGAGCAGCAGCAGGAACGCCGTCCCGAAGTCGGGCTGCTTGGCGATGAGCAGCGCCGGCACGCTGACGATGAGCACCGGGATCGCCAGGTGACGCCAGGTGCGCCCCTCCAGCACCGGGGAGTCGTTCAGGTACTTGCCGAGCGCGATGCTGGTGAGGAGCTGCATCAGCTCCGAGGGCTGGACGTGAAACGGGCCGAGCTCGAACCAGCGACGCCCGCCGCCCACCATCTTGCCGAACAGCAAGACCCCGAGGAGCAGCGCGACGCCCGCGCCATGCAGGACATAGCCGTACCGGCTGATGGTGCGATAGTCGAGGGTCGCCACCCCCAAAAACACGGCCACCCCCAGGCCGAGCCAGGAGACCTGCACCGAGAAGATGCTGGCCTGCCGGTCGTGGACGGCGCTCCACAGATTGACGAGGCCGAGCGTGGTGACGGCGCAGGTGGCAAGGGTGAGTGTCCAGTCGAAGCGGAAACGCAGGCGACGCCAGCCGACGGCCCGGGTCGGCATCATGGCTCCGCCTCGGCGGTGGTCGGCTCCGGCGCGGGGGCGCGCGGCCCATGCCGGCGCGGCAGCCCGAGGCGCGGCGCCTCACGATCGGCGGGCGCGACGGTGTCGAAGTAGTTGTGAATGATCTCCATCGCGACCGGCGCGGCGACGTCGCCGCCGTGACCGCCGTGCTCGACCAGCACGGCGAGCGCGATGCGCGGCCGTCCGGCCGGCGCGAAGCCGACGAACCAGGCGTGATCGCCCGCTTCGTAGCCGCCGTTTTCGGTGTGGCGGCCGTGCACCTGCGCGGTGCCGGTCTTGCCCGCCACTTCGATGTCCTTCGACCGGACCTTGAAAGCCGTTCCCTTGGGCTCGTTCACCACGCCGACCAGCGCCTGGCGGACGATCGCCAGGCTCTCGGGCGCGACTGAAAGCTCCCGCCGGACCCGCGGCGCGAACGCTTCCAGCACCTGACCGTCGGGGGACTCGACGCGCTCGACGATCTGCGGCAGCCAGAGCTTCCCGCCGTTGGCGATGGCCGCGTACAGCGTCGCCATCTGCAAGAGCGTCACGCGCGTCGACCCCTGCCCGATGACGGCGTTCAGCGCCTGACCAATCTGAAATCCCTCCGCCTTCGGATTCTCGCGCTTCTGGGCGCGGTACCAGTCCTCGGTGGGCAGAAATCCGCCCTCTTCGCCGTTGAGCCCCAGACCGGTCGGCGCGCCCAGCCCCAGGTCGGCGCCGTATTTGGCGAGGCGATCCATCATCCCCGGACGCGCCCCCAGCTCGTAGAAGTAGACGTTGCAGCTCTGCACGATGGCGTCGTAGAGGTTCACCGTGAGGTGAGTCTTGGTGCACTTGAACCGCCGCCGCGCGATCTCGAACGACCCGTGGCACTTGGTCTTGTCGTCGGGCGTGATGAGGCGGTCCTCCAGCGCCGCGATCGCCGATACCGGCTTGAAGGTCGACCCGGGGTAGTAGGTCTCGGCCAGCGTCTTGTCGTGCAGCGGGTGGTAGCGATCGGCCAGCAGGCGCTGCTCGGCCTCGGGCGTCAGGTGCCCGGACATCTCGTTCGGATCGAAGCTGGGCTTGGACGCCATCGCCAGGATACGCCCGCTGTCGACGTCCAGCACCACCGCGCCGGCGGCGGACACGTTTCGCAGCGCCCGCTCGGTGAAGCGCTGGGTGTCCACGTCCAGCGTGAGCACGACGTTGTTGCCGGCGATGGCCACCTGGGCGCTCGGCCCGTCGACGATGTCGTGGATGTCGGTCTTGGGCAGATCGCGACGGTCGACGACGATCTTCTGAAAGCCGGCCCGCCCGCGCAGGTAACCGTCCCATTGCCTTTCGATCCCCGTGCGCCCGACCAGGTCGCCGGCCCGGTAGCCCTCGCCCTTCTTGGCGCGCAGCTCCTCGGCGGAGATCTCGTTCATGAAGCCCAGCACGTGGGCCGCCAGAATCCCGTAGGGGTACGATCGCCGCGGCGCCGAGACGATCTTGACGCCCGGCAGATCGACGCCGGTCTCGATCGCGGCCATCGCCTCGCGCGAGATGTCTTCCGCGAGCAGCACCGGTCGCTCGGCCACGCGCGCGCCGCTGGAGGTTTGGGCGGTGACGGCCTCACCATTTTGAATCCGCTCCCAGACGTCCATCGCCTCGTCGCCGTTCATCCCCAGGACCGTCCGCAAGCGGGCAAAGCCGTCGGCGGTCAGCAGGCGGGGCGTCACGAAGACGTTGTACGAGGGGCGGACGGTGGCCAGCACCTTTCCCTTGCGGTCGCGGATCTGCCCCCGCACCGCCGGCAGCAGATCGGTGTGGATGATGCTGTCCGAGGTGACCCGAAAGAACGCGTCGCCCTGGACGACCTGTAGATAAAAGAGGCGGCCGGCAATGCCGCCGAAGGCCACCAGCACCACCAGCGCGAAGTAGCGCGAGCGCCGGCGAATCTCCGGAAGCTCGGCGTCCTGGCCGGCTATTTCCACGGCGACACGTCGCTGCTGAGCGGGCGCGGACCTCGGGCCAGGCCCACCCGCGAGCGGGCGCTGTCGACCCGGCCATCGATGTGCCGGAAGAGGCCCAGGATGATCGGGCCGACGAAGCCGGTGAACAGCGCCTCGAGCGGCGCCTGGCGCAGACCGCCGTAGCCACCTTCGGGCGCGACCTGCGCGCGCACGATGACGATCAGCAGGGACGCCAGCAGGCTGGCCACGAACGAGGTGAGCGCCGACAGAACGATCCCCTGCACCGCCACCCGGGTGGTGAGCAGCCGCGCGAAGAGCGCCATCAGCACGAAGACGAACGCGTGGACCCCCTGGGGAGCCCCCGACACCAGATCGAAGAGGTAGCCGGTCACGAAGGAAACCACCGCCGCCGAGGAGATCGTCCACTTGGAAGACAGACCGACGTGGAGGACCACCAGGAGCCCCAGGCTCGGCGCCACCATGTGCACCGGCGCCAGCTCGAGCACCGTCGACTGCAGGATCAGCAGCAAATAAGCGACGGTGAGGGTGGCGGCGGATCTCATTTGTAGACCATCAGGCCGCGGGCCGGCAGGCGGTGGGCGGCCGGATCGGGATCGGGCGCGGGGGGCGGCGCCACCACCACCAGCACCTCCGAGAGCCGCCCGAAGTCGACGTCGGGCGTGACCTCCACATCCTGGTAGAGGCCGACCGCCCCCGGGATGATGCGCGTGATGTGACCAACCGCGAGGTTGCGGGGGAACGCGCCGCCGAGGCCGCTGGTCACTACGGCGTCGCCCTCCTTGGCGGGTTCGCCGCGCGCCAGATACTCGATGCTGCAGCGGTAGCCGTTCTCGCCGGATTTTCCGCGCAGGATCCCGCGCCCACCGGTGCGCGGGATGACCACATCGATCGCGGAGCGGGGATCGACCAGCAACATGATGTCCGAGCTCTTGCCGGAGACGCGGTTGATGCGGCCGGCGACCCCTTCGGGCGTCAGCACCGGCATCCCGTGCCGCACATTTCCTTCGCCGTGATCGATCTCGACCCGCGCGACGCGAAAATACGGAGAGGCGTCGACGGCGATCACGCGCGCCGCGACGGTCTCGGCCGGCGTCACGTCGCGCAGCCCCAGCAGGCGCTGGTAGCGTCCGCTCTCTTCGGCCAGGCGCCGCATCTCGGTCAGCTCGGCGCGCAGCCGCTGGTTCTCGCGGGTGAGCGCTTCGTTCTCGCCCCGCACGTGCGTCAGCTCGACGTAACGCCCGGCCACGCTGGTGATGGCGCGCGCGATGAGCGACATCGCCGACTGGGCCGGAGAGACCAGCCGCAAGACGCCCCGGTCGAGCGCCGACAGATCGCCCGGGTTCTTGGCGCTCATCCGGAGCGAGATGATCGCGATCAGCAGCATCGTCGCCACAATCGCAGATTCTCTCAGCCGCTTGCCACCGGCTAGCATCCGATCCCTCTTACTGTAATGCCACTTCTCGCAGGAGGGCGAGTTCGTCCAGCGCGCGGCCGGTGCCGAGGACCACGGCACATTCGGGCGAGTCGGAGACCATCACGGGCAGCCCGGTCTCCTCGCGCAGGAGCGCGTCCAGGTTCTTGAGCTGCGAGCCGCCGCCGGTCAGCACGATGCCCCGGTCGACGATGTCGGCCGCCAGCTCGGGCGGCGTCCGCTCGAGCACGGAGCGGACCGCGTCGACGATCTGGTTGACCGGCTCCGCCAGCGCCTCGCGCACCTCGTCGCTGTTCATGACCAAGGTCTTGGGGACGCCGGCCACCAGATCCCGGCCCTTGATCTCCATGGTGGTGACCTCGTCGGTCGCGTAGGCGTTACCGATCGTCTTTTTGATCGTCTCGGCCGTCCGCTCGCCCACCAGCAGGTTGTACTTGCGCTTGATGTACGCGACGATCGCCTCGTCCATCTTGTCGCCGGCGACGCGGATCGACTTGGCGACCACGATCCCGGCCAGCGAGATGACGGCCACCTCGGTGGTGCCGCCGCCGATGTCGACGATCATGTTCCCGGAGGGCTCGGTGACCGGCAGGCCGGCGCCGATCGCGGCGGCCATCGGCTCTTCGATCAGATAGACCTCGCGCGCGCCGGCCGCCAGCGCCGAGTCGCGCACCGCTCGCTTCTCGACCTCGGTGATCCCGGACGGCACGCCGATGATGATGCGGGGCTTGACCAGCGTGCGGCGGTTGTGAACCTTGGTGATGAAGTAGCGCAGCATCGCCTCGGTGACCTCGAAGTCGGCGATGACCCCATCTTTCATGGGCCGCACGGCCACGATGTTGCCGGGCGTGCGCCCGAGCATCTCCTTGGCCTCCTTCCCCACGGCCAGGACCTTCTTGGTCCCGTTGCCGGAGCGCTGCACCGCCACCACCGACGGCTCGTTGGAGACGATCCCTTTGCCACGGACGAAGGTCAGCGTGTTCGCCGTACCCAGGTCTATGGCGAGGTCGTTGGAGAAGAGTCCGTAGACCCAGTCGAGCAGCATGGATTTGTGCGCCCCGCGCGCCGCCCTCGATTAGATCGGCTGAATCGGCTGAATCGACCGCTGCGTCGACGAGACGAATGCTTTTATCACGGATACATGGCCTCCGGTAGGGGCGCGCCCGATGTTTATGGTAGATTCCGCCCCGCCATGCTCGAGCAGATGCGGAAAGCCTCGCAGTCGCTGCTGATCTACCTGCTTTTTTTCATCGTCATCGCGGTCTTCATCATCAACTTCGGACCGCAGTCGCGCGGCAGCTCGTGCGATCAGGTCATGAAGGGGAACGATCACTACGCGGCGCAGGTAAACGGCGAGACCATCACCCAGAACTCCTTTCGCTACGGCTTCATGCTGGCGGGCGGGGCCCAGATCCCGGCGCCCATGGCCAAGCGCGACCGGCTCAAGGAGACGGTGATGGACAAGCTCATCGAGCGCGAGATCCTGGCCGCCGAGGCGGATCGGCTGGGCATGGTGGTCACGGACGACCAGGTCGAAGACCAGATCGCGGAGGCCAAGATCGTCGGCCTCGGCTCGACGCACACCGTGCCGCGGCTCCAGAAGGACGGCAAGTTCAACTACGACTCCTTCAAGACGTTTCTGCAGTTCGAGCTGGGCGTCACCCCGAAGACCTTCGTCGCGGAGCAGAAGAAGGAGATGATGGCCCTGCGGGCGCGGGAGCTCATGCGCGCCAGCGTCACCGTCTCGGCCGACGAGCTCAAGACCGAATTCGTCCGCAAGAATCGCCAGGTGAACCTGGAGTACCTGCGGTTCTCCGGCCGCCGCTTCGAGCCCGAGATCGCGCTCACCGATGCGGAGATCGCCGACTACGCCGCCAAGAACGACGCCAAGCTCCAGGAGGCCTACGAGCAGAAGCGGTTCGTCTACGAGAAGACGCCGGACGAGCGGCGGGTGCGGCAGATCCTGGTCAAGGTGGCCCAGGACGCCACCCCCGCGGTGGACAAGGCGGCGCACGCCAAGGCCGACGCGCTCTCCGAACGCCTCAAGAGAGGGGCCAAGGCGGGCGGCAGCGAGGGGCTGACCTTCCTGGAGCTGGTCAAGACCGCGTCGGAGGACACCAAGACCAAGGGGCGCGGCGGGGATCTCGGTTGGCGGGCGCGCGGCGCCATCAACCTACCCGGCGCCCTCGAGGACAAGGTCTGGAAGGCCAAGTCCGGCGCGATCGTGGGCCCGCTGCGCGGCACCGACGGCTACGTCATCACCAAGGTCGAAGCCGCGCGGGAGGGCAACATCGCCTACGGCGACGCGAAGCTGGAGCTGGCCGAGGAGAAGCTGCGCGAGGAGCGCGGCAACGTGCAGGCCAAGGCCGCCGCCGACGCGGCGCTCGCCAAGCTCAAGGATGAGCCGACCAAGTCAATCAAGGACCTCTTCCCGGCCCCGACCGACAGCCAGGAAGCGGGCGCCACGCCCGATCCCACGGCCGCGCCGCACGTGGAGGAGACCGGCCTCTTCTCGCTGCGCGCGACGCGCGAGGGGGTGGTGGTCGAAGGGATCGGCGTATCGAGCCCGCTCGCGCAGGCCGCCTTCGCGCTCACCGCCGAAAAACCGCTGGCCGGCCCCTTCGACGTCAACGGCACCGTCGTGATCGCGCGGCTCAAGGAGCGCAAGGATCCCGATCTGGCGGAATTCGAGAAGCACAAGATCGAGCTCGCCCGCGAGGCGGAGCTGACCAAATGGGAGCGGGTCCTCACCGATTGGATGCAGGCCCGCTGCGTCGAGGCGAAAGAGGCAAAGCGGATCAACGTGAACACCGACGTGCTGCGCTACGAAGACAGCGGCGAGCCCCCGACCTACGAGCCCTGCGTTCCCCACCGTCAGTTCGGGGGCTAGAGGGCGTTTGGCCGAGGCCGCGGCGGCGATGGCCCTCGCCCTCCAGGACGGTCGGGCGCTCCTGACGGTGGCCGCGCGGGATCTCGGGCCAATGGTGGTCGAGCGCGTGGAGGTCGAGTGGCCGGGCGCCCCCGAGCCGCCCGGCGCGGCCCCGATCACCTTCGATCATCTGCGCAGCCGCCGGGGACGCCTGCGGGTCGCCCAGCTGGTGGTCGACCGGGCGCGGCTCGAGCAGCGGGTCGCGGACGCCAAGGTGCCGGCGGGCGAGATCCTCAGCCTCGGGGTCACGCTCGAGCCCGGACAGATCGTCCTTTCCGGGAGCGCCCAGACCAACGGTCGGGCCTCGCCCTTCGCGACGCGCCTGGTCCTGGGCGCCGGCAAGGGACGCAAGCTGCGGATCTCCGTCGAGGAAGGTGACGCTCGTTCGGCGCTGGCGCGCGCGGCGCTGGCCGCCGTGCTGGGTTCGCCCAGCGACGACGGGACTTCGTTCGAGATCGATCCGCTCGAGGCGGCGCTGGACGAGATCTTCGTGGCGGAAGGGTTCCGGCTGCCCGACAGCGCGGACCTGCGCCTGCACGGCGTACGGGTTTCGGAGAGCCGGGTCTCGCTCTCCTGGTCGTCCGCCGCCAGCGTCGCGGACGACGCCCAGGCAGAACCGGACGGGGCCGGGCCCGCCCCCGCGAGCCCGAGCGCCGCGGAAGATCGAGACGAGATCGCGGCTCTGCGCCACGCGCTGGACGCGGCGCCCGCGGGACCGGAGCGAGCGGAAGTGGCGCAGCTGCTGGCGGCGGCCTACGAGCGCGCCGGCCAGGAAGAAGGCGCCGTGTCAGCGCTCCGCCTGTGCATCGACAACGCCGCCGCCGGCTCGCTGATCGGACCGGCCTGGCGGCGTCTGGTCGAGCTCTATGCTCGTCGCGGGGATCCGCAGGCGGCCGCGCGCGCGCTGATCGCCTCCGCCGACGATCCCCGGGTGGCCGCTTCGGAGATCGAGCGCGCCGGGACCCTGGTCGCGGCCGCCGAGATCCTGCGCAAGCGCCTCAATCTCCCGGGCGACGCCGGCATGCTCCTCGAGCGGGCGCTGGCCCTCGATGCAACCTCCGCCGAGGCGCTCGAGGCGCTGGAGGCGCTGACCAGCGACGCCGGAGATTTCGATCGACTGGCCGATGTCCTCGAGCGCAAGATCGAGGTCGTCGCGCGCGGCCCGCGCGAGCAGCGAGCCATCCTGGCGCGCCTGGCAGAAATCTACGGTGGCCCCCTGGCCCGACCCGATCTGGTGCGCAAGACCAACGAGCGGCTCCGGAAGCTCGATCCCGCGCCCCGACCCACAACCGCGGTCCCGGCGCCGCCGCTGCCGGACACCACCCCGCTCGCCCGTGGTCCGACCGGCGAGATGCTCGCGGAGCTGGGCCAGAGCGCCGAGGCGAGCGGCGATCTGGCGCGGGCCGAGCACGCCTACTGGCGCGCCGCCGGCGTCGAGGCGGAGCCCGCCCTGCGCGCCAACTATCTGATCTCGCATGCGCGGGTGCTGCTGGCCCGCGGCGACGTCCTGGCCGCCGTCGGGGAGATCGAAGAGGCGCTCCACCACGCGCCCGCCCACCTCGGCGGTCTGGCGCTGCTCGCCGACGTCAGCTTCCGGAAACAGGACTGGGCCCGCGCCCGCGAGCTGTATGCGACCATCGAGATGTCGAAGGACGCCGCCGACGCCATGCCCCGCGAGCTTCTGGTCCATCGCCGGGCGGCGCTGGCCCAGCGGTCGGGCGAACCGGCGGAGGCGGAGGCCCTCTACCGCGAGCTCGCCATCTTGAGCCCGCACCACACCGAAGCGCGGCGCGCGCTGGCCGAGCTGGCGCTCGCGCGCGGCGACACCACCACCGCGGCGCTCCGATTCGAAGAGGTGCTGCGCCTGCTGCCCGCGGGCGCGTCGAGCGAGCTTTCCGACCTGCGACACCGTCTGGGCGCGATCTACGCCGAGACGGGCGAGCTCGGATCGGCTCGCTATTACCTCGAGCTGGTGGTGGCCCAGGATCCGACGCGCACGCCGGCGCTCGAGCTGCTGCTGCAAACCTACGAAAAGCTGGATTTGCATCGGGAGGCCGCAGAGGCCTGCGGGCGGCTGGCGCGCCTCTACCTCGATCCCGCCCACCGGGCAGCCGCCCTCTACCGCCAGGGCGAGATTCTGCAGACCCATCTCGGCGACGACGCGGGGGCGCTGGACGCCTACCTGCGGTCGTCGGACATCGATCCCGGCTTCGTCCCGTCGCGCCTGCGGCTCATCGATCATTTTTGGGCCGAGGGAGACGTCGACGTCGTCGCCGACCTGGCCAAAGATCTGGCGGCCGTTCCGCTCTCACCCGAGGGCGACGCCGATCTGGTCGCGCGCCTCGCGATCGCGACCGCCGGCCCGCGCAGCACCAACCCGCCGCGTTTCGCGCTGGCGGCCCACCCGATGCTGGCCGGCGCGGCGGCCCGGGTGCTGGCGCTCGCCGGCGACCGAGCCGCCGCCCGCAACGTCGACACCATCGATCCGCTGCTCGCGCACGCCAGGTTCTGGGCGGGCGCCGAGGGCGACGGCACGCTGGTGGGCGCGCTCATCGAGCTGGTGCTGACCGATCCGTCCCGACCGGGTCCGGCCTGCGCGCTGGGGGCGCTCGCGGCGCGGACCCGCCGTTTCGCGCTGGCCCGCGCCGCGTTCTCGCTGCCGGCGTTCGTGGATCCGGACGGGCTCGGGATCAAGTTGCTCGAAGGGCTGGCGCCGGCGGAGGCCGTGCGTTCCGAGGTGGTGCGGGTGGGCGCGCCGGTCGATCATCCCGACGTGGCCGGCCCGGCCCGGCGCGCGCTGGCGCGGCTGGCGCCCGCGCTCCTCGGTCTCGGTTACGATCAGCCGGCGCCGAAGCCGGTGGAAGGAAGTGGGCTGAAGCCGGCGCGGGCCACCGAGCTGCGGAGGATCGCCGATCTGCTCCATGCCCCACCCTTCGTGGTCGCTCCAGACGCCGAGGGGACCGGCAAGCCGCTGGCCTTGCAAAGCGAGCGGCGGCGTCTCCGTCTCATCCCCTCGCAGCCGGCCGGCCTGCTCATCAGCCCGAGCGCGGCGCGCCTCGGACCACAAGCCTGGTCGTTCGTGGCCGGCCGGGCCCTCGAGGCCCTTCGCAGCGGCCTGGTGACCGCCGGCTTGACCGGCGCCGACGGCATGGCGCGGCTCCTCGAGGGCGCGCGCGCGGCGCTCGGCAACGGGCGCGCGGCCGATGCGCGGGCCCAGACGGTCGCGGACTGGCTGCTCCGCCCGGAGTCCGGCCTGCTGCTGGGCTCCGCGGAAGCGCGGGCGGAGCTGCTGGCCGACGTCGAGGCGGCGCTGCGGCAGATGCCCGACTGGCAGACCTTTCGGCGCGGGACGCGCCACACCTGCAATCGAATCGGGTTGCTGGTCTGCGGAAGCCCCTTGAGCGCGCTGGCCGTCATCTCGGAAGGGGAGCTCTACGGCGACGACGGCGAACCGCCCTCGATCGAGACCCGCAGCGAGTTTCTGCGAGGCCCGACCGCCCGCGAGACCATCGTCTTCATGTTGTCGCCCGCCTACGAAGCCGCCTCGACGACCTGACCGGTGCGCGCTTTTCTCTGTACGCCCGGCTGGGAGCCGGCGCTCGCCCACGAGCTCGCGCGCGGCAACCGGGTGGTCAGCCAGCTCGCGCCGGGCGTGGTCGCCATCGACGGGGGCGAGCACGATGGCCACGACGATCCGGTCTTCTCGCGCCAGGCGCTCCCGGCGGCCAGCCTCGTCGAAGGCGCCTCGGTGCGCGAGCTGGCCGAAAATATCTTCGCCACCCTCGACGGCGCCCTGGACGGGTGGCCGGGACCGCTGTCGCTGCACGCGCTCGCGCACGCCCAGCCGCCGCCCGGACTGGCGAGCCGAGCCGAGCTCTGCGCGCGCGAGGTCCTGGGCCTCGTCGAAAGCCGACGCCGCCGCACCTTCCGACGCCTCCGCGAGCTCCAGAATGAGGCGACGCCCTTCGACCAAACCTGTCTCCTGATTCAACTGCTGGCCCTCGAGCGCGAGCGATTCGTCGTCTCGGCCGCCCCGCCGCGCCCGTTGCCGTTGGGCGGTTTCGACCTGGCGCGCTGGCCGGGCGGTGACGCGCCCGTCGCGACGGATCGCGCCCCGCCCTCGCGCGCCTACCAGAAGCTCGAGGAGGCCCTGGCCTGGATGGGGAGGGCGCCACGCGCCGGCGAGCTCTGCGTCGATCTCGGCGCGGCGCCCGGCGGCTGGACGGCGATCGCGATCGCGCGGGGCGCGCGCGTGCTCGCGGTCGACCGCGCGCCGATCGCGCCGGCGCTGGCGCGCCACCCGCGCGTGACGATGACCGTCGGCAACGCCTTCACCTACGCGCCGCCCGCGCCGGTCGACTGGCTGCTCTGCGACGTGGTGTGCGAGCCCCCGCGCAGCCTGGCGATCATCGAAACCTGGCTCACCCGGAAGCTCTGCCGAAATCTGGTGGTCACCGTAAAATTCAAGGGCCGCGACGGCTACGACGTCCTCGGCGCGCTGCCGCCGCTCTTCGCCCGCCTCCGTCCGACGTTGACGTTCGCGCGCGTCAAGCAGCTTCGCCACAACAAGAACGAGGTCACCGTGATGGTGCGGAATGCGGACGCCCCGGCCAAGATGAGATAGATTCGCGCGTCCATGGACGACGTGCTGGCGATCATCTTGGGGGGCGGGCGCGGGACGCGCCTGTTTCCGCTGACGCTCAAACGCTCGAAGCCCGCCGTTCCGATCGGCGGCAAGTACCGCCTGATCGACATCCCGATCAGCAATTGCCTGAACGCGAACCTCCGTCAGATCTTCGTGCTCACGCAGTTCAACTCGGAGAGCCTCAACAAGCACGTCGCCTTCACCTACAAGTTCGACGTCTTCTCTTCGGGCTTCGTCAGCGTGCTGGCGGCCGAGCAGACAGAGGAAGGGGGCAACTGGTTCCAGGGAACGGCCGACGCGGTCCGCCAGAGCCTGCGTCACATGCGGCGCACACCGGGTCGCGACCTCCTGATTCTCTCGGGCGATCAGCTCTACAACATGGACTACCGGGAGATGATCAAGACCCACCGCGAGAGCGGCGCCGACGCCACCGTCGCGGTCATCCCGGTCTCCCCCGAGCAGGCCTCGGCGTTCGGCATCCTCAAGATGGACGCCACCGGACGCATCGTGCACTTCGACGAGAAGCCGCCCGCCGATCGTCTGCCGGCGCTGCTCTCGGATCTCCCCGGCGGCGCGCAGGGACACCTGGCGTCGATGGGGATTTACCTGTTCAAGCGCGAGGTGCTGGAGCAGTCACTGGCCAGCCCGCGCCTGGTCGACTTCGGCCGTCACGTCATCCCCGACGCGGTTCCTCGCCAGCGGGTGCAGGCGCACGTCTACCGCGGCTACTGGGAGGACGTGGGGACGATCCAGTCGTACTTCCAGGCCAACCTGGCGCTCTGCGAGGCGATCCCGCCGTTTGATTTCTACGACGAGGATCATCCGGTCTACACGCACCCGCGGTTCTTGCCGGCGTCGAAGCTCGAGCGCTGCCACATCCACAACGCGCTCATCTCCGAGGGGTGCATCATGCACGGCGCCGAGATCGACCGGGCGATCGTCGGCATCCGCAGCCGCATCGGCGCCGAGTGCCGCATTCGCAACAGCCTCCTCATCGGTGCCGACTTCTACGAGACGTTGGCCGACATGGAGGCGACGATCGCCCGCGGCATCCCAGCGGTGGGGATCGGCTCGAAGACGGTGATCGAAAACGCCATCATCGACAAGAACGCGCGCATCGGCAGCAACGTCCGGATCATCAACG
>JADGRB010000318.1 GCA_017881315.1 Pseudomonadota bacterium | reverse complement strand
GCCGAGGCGGCGCGCGACGCCGAGCGGGACGGGCGGGCGGCCAACGCTGCGGCCCGCGCGCTGGGCGAAAACCCTGAGACGAAGGCGGCCGGCCAGGCGCTGCGGGCGGGAGACGAAGGGGCCAGCGAGCGCGCCCGAGCGGCGCTGGGGGCGAGCGCCGGCGCGCAACCGTCGGAGACCGGGCGGGCGCTGGCGGCGGCGGCGCGAGGCGTCGCCCGGTCCTCGAGCGACGACGCTGGCGAAGGGAGAGCGCAATCGGGACCACGGCGCCTGGCCCGGAGCGCGGACCGGTCCGCGGTGCCGCCCGACCAGAGCGAAACCGCGGCCGACGGATCTGGGACCCGGCATCTCGAGCAGCTCCGTCGGGATCTGGACGACGCCGCCGCCGCCTGCCGCGACGGCGATCCGAGCTGCCGCGCCCGCGCCGAAACGCGCGCGCAGGATCTCGCGCGCCTCGCTCGGCAGGCCGCCTCGGCGGATGGCCTGAGACGACTCGAGCGCGCCGCGGGGCAGACGCGCGCCCGCGTCTCGCGCGGGGAGCTGCGCGAGGGCGACGGCCTCGCCGCGCGCGACTTCGGGCGAGCCGCGAACGGCGAGAGCCAGAGGCCGGGCGAAAGCGGCGCCAACGAGGGCGCCGACCCGAGCCGCGAAGGTGGCGCCTCCCGACCCTCGTCGCGCACGGGCGACGGCGTCGGCGAGGGCGACCGAGGCGGCGATCGAGAGGGGGAAGCTGCCGGCGCGGAGGCTTCCGATGGAGCGGGCGACGGCATCGGCAAGGAGGCGGGCGGCGCCCCGCTGGGCCGCAAAGACGACACCCGGGCGCGCGGCAACGAAACCGAGGCGCGCCTGGCGAACGGCGGCGGGCCAACTCGCGCCATCGTGATCGGCGCGGCCGCCGGTCGCGGATTCGTCGCGCCCGCCTACGCGCGGGTCTTCACCGACTACGCGGCGGCCGTCGAAGACGCGCTCGGCACCAGCGCGGTCCCGGAGGGGAAGCGATTCATCGTGCGCCGCTATTTCGATCTCATTCGTCCCCGGAGTCCCAGATGACCGCCCCCGAGGCGTCGGAGACCGACGGCGCCGCCGCGGCCACGGCGGCGGTCGCGGCCTTCCGGGCCGACCTGGACCGGCTGCTCGCCGAGATCGGGCGCCGCCTGGTCGGTCAATCCGAGATCGCGACGGGGGTGGTGTCCGCGCTGCTCGCGGGCGGTCACGTTCTCATCGAGGGGGTCCCGGGTCTCGGCAAGACGCTGCTGGTGCGCACGCTGGCCGAAGCCCTGGAGCTGACCTTCTCGCGGGTGCAGTTCACGCCGGACCTGATGCCCGCGGATGTGATCGGCACCAACCTGATCGTCGACGACGCCGGTGGGCGGCGGTTCGAATTCCAGCGCGGGCCGATCTTCGCGCACGTCGTCCTGGCCGACGAGATCAACCGCGCCACGCCCAAGACGCAATCGGCGCTGCTGGAAGCGATGCAGGAGCAGTCGGTCACCGTCGGGAAACAGACCCACCTGCTGCCGCCTCCGTTCTTCGTGCTGGCGACCCAGAATCCGATCGAGATGGAGGGGACCTATCCCTTGCCCGAAGCGCAGCTCGACAGGTTCACCTTCAAGTTGCGGGTGGAATTTCCGGGGCGCGCGGACCTTCACGGCATCCTCGATCGCACCACGGGGACGGAGGCCCCCGCCGTCCGCGCCGTCCTCGGTCGAGACCGGCTGCTGGAGATGCGCAGGCTGGTTCGGGAGGTGCCGGTCGCCCGCCCGGTCCAGGACTATGTCGTTCGTCTGATCGAGGGGACGCACCCCGCGCGCGCGACGATCCCCGACATCGAGCGCTTCGTCCGCTACGGCAGCTCGCCGCGCGGGGCGCAGGCGATCATCCTGGCCGCCAAGATCGAAGCGCTGCGCGCCGGGCGCTTCGCCCCCTCGTTCGCCGACGTCCGGCGAGTCGCGCTCCCCGCGCTCCGGCATCGGGTGTTGCTCAACTTCGAAGGCGAGGCGGAGGGGGTCACGTCGGACGTGATCGTCGGACGTCTGCTGGCCGCGCTTCCGGAGATGCCCTGATGCTGGCCGCCCCCGAAGATCGGGGCACCGAAGCGCGACCGCCCGACGCTTCGCCGCTCGACGCCCGTCCGGTGAGCGGCCGGTTCGACGACAAGTTCCTGCGCAAGCTGGAGTCGCTGGTGCTCACCATCCGGCGCACCAGCGCGGGGCGGATGCACGGAAGCCGTCAAAGCCACCGCGTCGGCGCCGGCCTGGAGTTCGCCGACCACCGCGACTACGTGGCCGGCGACGATCTCCGCTATCTCGACTGGAATCTCTTCGGTCGGTTGGGACGCCTGGCGCTGCGCCTCTACGAAGAGGACGAGGATCTCTCGATCGACCTGCTGGTCGACGCGAGCGCCTCGATGGGGATGGGGACGCCGCCCAAGCTCGACCTGGCGTTGCAGCTCGGCGCGGCGCTGGCCTACGTCGGCCTCGCCAACCTGGATCGGGTCGCGGTGACGGCGCTGGACGGCGCGGGCAGCGGCCTGCCGCCCGCGCGCGGGAAGGGACGGATCTTGCCGATCCTCCGCTTTCTCGATCAGGTTCGGCCGCTCGCGCGGACCTCGCTCACCGCGGCCGTGCGTGGCTTCCTGGCGCGCCGCTCGTCGCGCCGCCGCGGCCTGGTGGTCCTGATCTCCGATTTTTACGACGCCGCCGGCGCGCGCGCGGCGCTGGAGCTGATTCGTCGCCACCGTCTGCGGGCGATCGCGATCCAGGTGAGCGCGCCGGACGAGCTGACGCCGGAGCCCACCCTGCGCGGCGACGTTCGCCTGTGCGACGTCGAAACTGGTGAAGAGCGCGAGCTCACGGTGTCGCCCAGCGTGCTGGCCGCCTGCGCCCGCCGCCACGCGACCCTGCTGCGCGGCCTGCAGGGATACTGCCGCGCGCAGGCTATCCCCTCCTTTACTGTCAGCTCGGCGGAGCCGTTCGATGCGCTGGTGCTGCGCATGTTCCGGAGCGGCGGCCTGCTGCGCTGACCGGCGGGCGCGATGGAAAGCGGAGGCACGGGCGCGCTGTTCTCCGGAGCCCTGTCGGGCACGGCGATGTTGGCGATCGGGACGGTGGGCGCGGCGGCGATCACCGCGCTCTATCTGGTGCGGCTGCGCCGGAGGCGGGTGGTGGTGGCCTTCGCGCCCCTGTGGCTCGGGTTGGCCGGCGAGCCGCGCGCCACCCGCGTCTCCCGTCGGCTGCGGCACTGGCTGTCGCTCGCCCTCGCGCTCGCCCTCTTCGGCTCGATCTGGGTCGGTGCCGTCGATCCACGCCCGGTGGCGGTCGATCGGGCCGGCCGCAGCCTGGTCATCCTCATCGATCGTTCCGCGTCGATGTCCGCCCGTGACGAGCCCGGTAGCCGCCTGCGGGCCGCGAAAGCCCGCGCCATCGAGATCGCCGCGGGCCTCACCCCCGCCGACCGCGCGCTCGTCGCCTCGTTCGCCGCCGACGTGAGCGCGGAGAGCGGCTTCGAGACCGATCCCCATCACCTGGCCCGCGCCATCGCCGCGGTGACGCCCAGCGAAGACGGCGGCGATCTCCCACGCGCGCTGGCCTTCGCCGCCGCGGTCTTGCACGGCCGACCCCGACCGACGGTGGTGCTGATCAGCGACGGCGGTTTTTCCGACGACGCGCGGCGCGCGCCGCCGGACGGTCTCGACCTCCGCTACGTCCCCGTCGGCAACCGCGCCAAGAACGTGGGAATCCTCTCGTTCGCCGCGCGCCGCCTCCCGGCCGACCCCGCCACCGTCGAGACGGCGCTCATCGTCCAAAGCTTCGGCCCCGCCCCGGCCAGGGTCGGCGTCGAGATCGGCAGCGGGGGCACGATCGTCGAAAAGTTGGACCTGAGCCTCGCCCCGGGCGAGCGCCGGCACCTCGCGCTCGAGAATCTGTTCGCACCCGAGGCCCGGATCGAGGCGCGACTCACCGGCCCCGACGGCCTCGCCGGTATGGACGACCTCGCGCTCGACGATCGCGCCGTCGCTCTCGTCCCGCCCCTGCCCCGCCGCCGGGTCTTGCGCGTGGGCGGACCGGACCTCTACCTCGACGGCGCTCTCCTGAGCCTCGGCCGCACCGTGCGCGTCGATCGCCTCGGTGCGGCCGAGGTCGAGCGCGCCCTGGCGCGGGCACGCGACTACGACCTGATCATCTTCGACGGTGTCACCCCCGCCACCTCACCCAGCGCCGGGCGCTACCTCTATTTGAACCCCGAGGGAGGCGGAAGCCCCTTTCCGGTGCGCGGGACGGTCCACGATCCGGTGCTCGACCCCGCGTCGCTGCACAGAGAGCATCCGCTGCTGCACCAGCTCGATCTGACGGAGGTGAACGTCGCGGAGGCCCACCGCTTGGCGCTCGCACCCGGCGACCTCGCCCTGGCCGGCTCCTTTGGCGTGCCGCTGGTCGTCGTGCGCGAGCGCCCCGGCTTGCGCATCGCCGCGCTCAGCTTCGATCCACGCCGTTCCGATCTCCCGATGCGCCCCGCATTTCCTTTGCTCATCGCCAACGCGCTCGGCTGGACCGCGCGCGACGGTGGCGACGACGGTCGCGCCGCGGCGGCGACGGAGGACGAGACCGTGCGCGACGGACGCGAGTCGGACACCACGCCGGCGCTGTCGCTGGTGCTGGGCGGTCACACCCTGGGGCCGCCCGATCCACCCGCGCGTCACCGGAGCGCCCGCCTGCCGATGCTGGTGCTGGCGCTGGCGGCGGCGTTGCTCCTCTTCGAGTGGGTGAGCTACCACCGGCGGTGGACCACATGACCGGCCTCGCCGAGGGCGCGCGGCTGGGCTTCGAACGGCCGGCCTGGTTGCTCCTGCTGCTGGTGGCGCCCCTGCTCTTTGCGGTGCTGCGGCGCTCACTGGCCGACTTCTCGCCGGGCCAGCTGGCCCTCCAAGCGGCGCTGCGCACGCTCTTGGTGGCGGGCGTCGCGGCGGCGCTGGCCGGACCGTCGTGGCGGCGACCGGCGCGTGCGGTGTCGGCGACGGTGTTGCTCGATGTCTCTGACAGCGTCCCCGAGGCGGGCTTGAGCTTCGAGCGCGACGCCGCCGCCGCGCTCGGCCGCGCGGCCGTCGCGCACGGCGATCCGCCACCGCGTTTCGTCCGCTTCGCCGCCCGCCCCGAAGAGATCCCCTCCACGGCGCGAGGGCCGATCGAGGTCGCGCGGTTCCCTGCGCCGGTCGGCGCCGCGACCGATCTGGCGCTCGCGGTCGGCCTGGGCGCCGGCCTGGCGGACGCCACGGCCCTGCCCCGACTGCTGGTGATCTCGGACGGCCTCCCGACGCGCGGCGATCTCGCTGCCGCGGCCGCACGCCTCGGCGACCGCGGGCTGCCGATCTTTGCGCTGCCGCTCGCGGCGCCCAGCACCGGCGACGCCGCGGTGGTCGAGCTGAGCGCGCCCGACGACGTCCGCGCGCACGTCCCATTTCGCGTCAAGGTCCAGCTCCGCTCCGACCGCGCCGCGGAGGCCCACCTCGAGCTCGAGACCGACGCGCACGCGACCGTCGAGGGATCACCGAAGTCCGTCTCGCTCGCGTCGGGAGCGACCACCATTGAATTCACCGCGCGCATCGCCGAGCCGGGGATCACGATTTTCCGCGCACACCTCGGAACGGCCGCCGACCTCCA
>JADGRB010000078.1 GCA_017881315.1 Pseudomonadota bacterium | reverse complement strand
CTCGGGGCCGGGGTGACCGAGCCCGCGCGGGCCGAGCTGGCGGCGCGGCGCGATCCGTCGCTCGATCGGGATCTGGAGATCGGGGAGTGACCGGCGAGTCCCAAGCCGACGAGGCGCGCCGATGTCGTCGGTTCGGCTGGACGGCGCTCGCGGCCTGGTCGCTGTTCGGCCTGGCGCTGGAGGCGGCTCACGGGTTCAAGCTGGCCGTCTTCCTCGACGATCAGCTCCGCCACACCCTGCTCCGGCTGGCCCACGCGCACGGCGTGGTGCTGGCCCTGGTGGTGCTGGCCTTCGGCAGCGGCGCCGGGGCCCTCTACGCCGACGACCCACCGGCCAAGGCCCGCCGGACCGGCGCGCTCATCCGCGCCGGCGCCCTGGTGGTGCCGCTCGGGTTCGCGCTCTCGGCCGTCGCGCCGCACGAAGCGGATCCGGGTTTTCCGGTGCTGCTGGTCCCGGCCGGCGCGGTCCTGCTCATCGGCGGGCTCGCCCGCGCGGCGCTGCGGGCCTGGCGGTCGCGAACGTTTTGACGGCCCGCTCGCGTCTGCGGCCCTAATGCCTTACGATCACCTGTTTACGGCACGATGGCCGAGACCTATCCTTACAAATTCGGAAAGTACATCCTGCTCAAGCCGATGGCGCGGGGCGGGATGGGTGAGATCTATCTGGCGGCCACCGGCGACGTCGGCTTCCAGAAGCTCTGTGTCATCAAGAAGGTGATCGCCGAGAAGACCGATCGTGTGAAGGCGAACCGGTTTCTCGACGAGGCCAAGGTGGTGCTGCGGCTCGCGCACGCCAACCTGGTTCCAACCTTCGACGCGGGCGAGGTCGATGGCGAGTTCTTCATCGCGATGGAGCTGGTCGAGGGGAAGGATCTGCGCGAGATCTGGAACCGCTGCGTGCGGACGCGAACCCGCATCCCGCTGGACGTCGCGCTGCACGTCGGCCGCGAGATCGCCCGCGCGCTGGCCTACGTCCACAGCAACAGCGATCTGGGGCTGGTCCACCGCGACGTGGCGCCCCCCAACATCCTGGTCAGCTACTTCGGCGAGGTGAAGCTGACCGACTTCGGCCTCGCGCGCAGCGTGCTCAAGCAGGAGAACACGGCGCCCGGGGTGGTCTTCGGCCGCGCGTCGTATCTGTCGCCCGAGCAGGCCCGCGGCGAGATCGCCGACTCGCGCACCGACATCTACAGCCTCGGGATCGTCCTGTGGGAGCTGGTCACCGGGAACCAGTACCTGCAGCTGGCCAACCTGGATCCCGCCACGGCCATGTCGCTGGTGCGGCACCCGCGCGTGCAGCCGCCGTCGTCGAAGGCTCCCTGGATCACCCCCAACCTCGACGCGCTCTTGATGCGGGCGCTGGCGCCGGCGCGGGAGGATCGCTTCCAGACCGCCGAGGAGATGCGCAAGGCGCTGTCCGAGATCATCGCGCAGATCTCCCCGCGCGCGGACGCAGAGCGGGCGGCCGATTTTCTGCGCGGGCTCTACGACACCGCCATCAAGGAAGAGCGGGCCGAACGCGAGCAGCTCCTGGCCGGCAGCGCCGCGCTGTTCGCTCCCCCCGCCCAGGAGCGCCCTTCGGGATCGCGCGTCGCCGTGCCGCTGGCGACGCTCGAGCTCGGGAGCACCCGGCTCCAGTTTCCGAAAGAGGAAGACGACGCGATGGGGGTCGATTTCACCGGGCGGGTGATCGACAACCGGTACAAGGTCCTGCGCAAGATCGGCGAGGGGGGGATGGGGACGGTCTACGCGGGCGAGCACGTGGAGATCGGCAAGGGGGTGGCGATCAAGATCCTGCACCCCGCCTACTCGACCCAGTCCGATCTGGTGGAGCGGTTTCGGCGTGAGGCGCGGGCCGCCTCGCGCATCGGCCACCCCAACATCATCGACGTCACCGACTTCGGCTCGACCGAGGACGGGTGCGCGTACTTCGTGATGGAGCAGCTCGACGGGATCGATCTGGCCGACGTGCTCTCGCACGAGCGGCGGCTGGCCCCCGGTCGTTGTTGCCAGATCGCGATCCAGATCTGCCGGGCGCTCTCGGCGGCCCACGCCGCCGGCGTCATCCACCGCGATCTCAAGCCGGAGAACATCTTCCTGGTCGCGCGCGACGGTCAGGCCGACTTCGTCAAGGTGCTGGACTTCGGCATCGCGCGCAGCATGGGGCGGGCGCGGCGGCTCACCAACCCGGGCGTCGCGATGGGGACGCCCGAGTACATGGCGCCCGAACAGGCCGAAGGGGGCGCCGTCGATAACCGCAGCGACATCTTCTCGGTGGGCGCGCTGCTCTACGAGATGGTCACGGGCTCGCCGCCGCAGCGATCGCGCGACAAGGAGCTGATCCCGCCGCGCGGGGTCAAGGCCGACGTCCCCGAGGAGCTGGATCGGATCATCGTGCGGGCGCTCGCGCCCAACCCGGCGCTGCGCTACCAGAGCATGGCGCAGCTCGAGTACGACCTGGTGAAGTCCATCTTCGGCCGCCCGCGGGCGGTGGCGGAGCTGCTGGGTCTGCACGAGCCGGAGGCGCGCGGCGTCGTGCCGACCGCCGAAGCGCCGGCCTTCGACGCGGCTTCGACCGGCTCGTTCGAACGGCGCGGTCCGCCCGAGCGACGCGCCGTGACGCCCGGTTCGCCGACGACCCCAACGCCGCGCGGGACCGCGATCGTCGCTGCGCGGGGCGGCGCCGCGCTGGAGCGGGGTCGGAGCGTGTCTCCCCCGGTCGATCTTCCGGGCCCGCCGTCGGGGGGGCGCCGCGTATTGAGCACCTTTGCGGTCCTCGCGCTCTGCGCGGCGGTGGCGGTGCCGGTCTACCGCCACCTGCCGTGGAACGTGAAGGCACGCTCCGCGACGAGCCTCGCCGCGGCCGCCACGGCCCCGCCGCCAGCGGCCGCTCACCCCGAGGCCGATGCGCGCGCGCAGCGCCTGCGCACCGGCGTCGCGGAGGTGGAGCGAACGCTGGGTGCCGGGTTCACCGTCGCGCAGCTCCCCGCGCTCCAGGATCGCCTGGGTCGCCTGCGTGCCGACGGCGGCGTCGCCATCGCGGACGCGCTGGCGGAGCGGGCCAAGGCCCAGCTGGTGAGGGCGGCGGAGCAGGAGCTCGCCAGCGGCGCGATCGAGACCGGCGTCGCGCACTACCGGAGCGCGCTCGGGCTGGATCCGCGCGGCGGCGGCGAGGCGGTGCTGGCCAAGCTGTTGCGGGGCCGCGCGTCCACCGCGCTGTCGGCGGGAAAAGGAGCGGAGGCGCTCCGCTGGGCGCGCGAGGCGATCGCGCTCGACGGTGGCGACGCCGCCGGGCACGCGCTCCTGGCCGACAGCCTCCACGCCGTGCACCAGGACCAGGAGGCCGTGACGGAATACGGCAAGGCGATCGCCGCCAAGCCCGACGATCGCACGTTCGCGCACGGGCTCGAGCGCGCGCAGCGGGGGCTCGACGCGGGCGACGCGACCGCCAAGCACGCGCACACTTCGCACGCGAAAAAGTCGACCGCTACCGCCGAGCCGGCCGCTGCCGCACCGCCTGCCGAGGAGGAGGTCGCGCCCGCACCCGCCCCCGATCAGGCCGCCGCGGCCAAGCCCGACCCGGGCGACGACAAGGCGCCGCCGTCAGCGCCGGCCGAGTCGGCTCCCGGCGAGCAGCATTAGCTGCATCGCCAGGGCCCGATCGCCCTCGATCTTGAGTCGGCCATCCAGCAAGGGCTGCATGGGTGGAATGGTGCCTGCGCGCAGGCCCTCGAAGGTCGCCCCGTCCAACCGCAGCGTGCTGCGCGGACGGCCGGCGCTCACACCCGCCTTGCCGAAGCCGACGTCGAGCGCCCACCGTCGCCGGCGCTTCCCCTCGATCTCGAGCAGCAGCCGGCCCGAGATCTGGCGCACCAGATCGACATCGCGCGGCTCGATCAGCAGCGCCTCGCGCAAAGACGCCCCCGCCGCCAGGAGCGCAGGGAGATCGGGATCGGGCGCGCCGAGCGCGACCCGCAGATCGGCGATCGCCAGGCGGATCCAGACGTCGGGCGGGGTGCGCCCGGGGGCCGACACGATCAGTTGATCGTCCCGGGCGGCCAGATCCCAGCCGCCGCCGCCCGTGCCCGAGACGCTGACCCGGATCACCGGCGTGTCGGCGGGTGCGTGCTGCTCGGCCGCCGCGAAGGCCGACGGCAGCCACCGCTCGAACAGCTCCGAGGGCGCGATCTCGGGCGGCGGCCGATCCCAGCTCTGCATCGCAGGTGGGACGACTATACTCCGCGCCGGACATGATGCGTCTTCACGCGGGTCTCCGTCTGGCGGGGGTGGCGTCGTGGCTGGCGGTGTCGCTGTGGCCCGCCGACCCGGCGCGCGCGCAAGCCAGCGATCCGGAGCTCCGGCCCACCCGCGGCCCGCTCATCACCGGCGCCGCGCGCGCCGGCGACGCCGACGCCACCGCCGTCGAGCTCAACCCGGGCGCGCTGGGTCTGCTGCCGGCTGGCGGCCTCGAGATCGTCGGCGCCGCGGCCGGGGACGGCGCCATCATCCCGCGCCGGGGCGCCGGATTGTACTGGGGCGCGCCGCTCTTCGCCCACAGCGCCCTCGGCCTGGGCCTGACCCGCGTCGGCGGCGACGGCGCCGCGGGGATCGACGCCCACACGACCTTCCGGCTCGCCTACGCGCTGCATTTTCTGCGCGGCGCCGCGCTGGGCGTCGGGTGGGCGCACCTGTGGCAGGGGGCCTTCGCGGGGACCGACACCTTCGACTTCGGCCTCGCGCTCCGCGCCGGCCGATACGTCGCCCTCGGCGTCACCGTCGAGGACGTCGGCGCGCCGCATCCCTCCGGGTTGCCCGCGGAGCTGCCGCGGCTGTGGACGTCGGAGCTGGCGCTGCGTCCGCTCGGCACCGACCGGCTGGAGGTGGCGATCGGCGCCGCCCACGCCGACGGCGATGGCTGGCGAAGGCTGGTGCCGCGCGGGCGGCTCGGCGTCCGACTCACCGATGGCCTGCGGGCCTACGCCGAGGGACAGACGTCGCCCCGCGGCGGCGAGCTGGCCTTCGCGGGCGGCAGCGATATCCGCGCGTCGATCGGCCTGGCCGTCGACTTCGATCACCTGGGCGCCGCGATCGGCCTGCACGGCTATTTTCCCGGCGCGGGTTCGAGCGGCGCCGGTGTCGCGGCGCGCCTGCACGTCGAGGGCGAGCGGCGCCCGGCGCTGGCCGCGCCGTCGTACGTCGCGCGCGTGAGCCTGGACGGCCTCCACAAGGACCGGGCCTTCTTCGCGCTGGTGCGGCGACTGCGCGCGCTGGCGGTCGATCCGGCCGCGGCCGGCGTCCTCTTCAAGATCGAAAACGTCGAGCTGGGCTTCGCCCGCATCGAGGAGCTGCGCGATCTGATCGTCCTGCTGCGCGCGCACGGCAAGCGAACCTTCGCCTACGCCACCTTCCCGGCGCTGCGCGCCTACTACCTGGCCTCCGCCTGCGATGTGGTCTTGCTGCACCCGGCGGGCGAGCTGGAGCTCACCGGCATTTCCCAGTCGGTCACCTTCTACAAGAGCGCCATGGATCGCCTGGGCGTCCGGCTGGAGCTGGTCCGGGTGGGCGCGTTCAAGGGGGCGATGGAGCCGTTCATCCTGAACGAGCAGTCCCCTTCCGTGCGCGCCAACAAGAACCAGCTCCTCGACGACGTCTTCGGCCGCGTCGTCGCCGCCATCGCCGCCGATCGCACCCGCGCCGGTCATCGCCTGGAGCCGGCCGACGTGCGCGCGCTGGTCGACCGCGGCCTCTTCACGCCGGGCGAGGCGGCGCGGGCCGGCCTGTCCGACGCCACCGTCGCCGAAAACGATCTGGACGACACGCTCGGCCACGCGCTCGGACGTCCCGGCATCAAGCTGCGCGATCCCGATCCGGCGCCCATGCACCCGGCCGCCTGGCCGAGCCGCCGGGTCGCCGTCCTGATGGTCGACGGCACCATCGTCGATGGCCCCAGCCAGGATCTCCCCTTCGGCCTGGGCGGCGTGTCGGGGGCCGACACGCTGGTCGAGGCGCTCAAGGAATGCGAGCGGGCGCCCACCATCGGGGCCGTGGTCCTGCGCGTGAACAGCCCGGGCGGCTCCGCCTTCGCTTCGGACGTGGTGGCGCGCGAGATCAAACGGGTCCGCGCCGCCGGCAAGCCGGTGGTGGTCTCGATGGGCGAAGTGGCCGCCTCGGGCGGCTACTACATCGCCGCGCCGGCCGACGTCATCTACGCCGAGCCGTCGACGGTGAGCGGGTCGATCGGCATCTTCGGGTACAAGGTCGACGCCAAGAAGCTGCTCGATGCCGTGGGCGTGTCTGTCGAGACCTACCGCCGCGGCGCGCACGCCGACTTCTTCTCGCCGTACCGGGCCTGGACGCGCGAGGAGGTGAAGATCGCGGAAGACAAGATGCGACATCTCTATGGGCTGTTCGTCGACACCGTCGCCGAGGGGCGGCGCTCGCGCGGGCTGACCGCGGCGCGCGTCGACGAGCTCGGCCAGGGCCACGTCTGGACGGGCGCGCTCGCGCAGGGGATCGGCCTCGTCGATCGGATGGGCGGCCTGTCGGCGGCGATCGACGAGGCTGCGCGGCTGGGCGCGGTGCCGCTGGGGCGCGACCGGATGCCGGAGACGGAGGTCCTGCCGCGCGAGAAGGGGGGGCTGCTGCGCAAGCTGGCGGGGGCGGCGGCCTCGGCGTCGGATGGGTCGGACGGGTCGGACGCGAATGGCGCCCTCGAGACGGTCGTGGACATCGTGGATGGAGTTGGGACCGGTGGTTCAGACGACAAGATCGAGACGGGCGAAGCGGCGAGCGTGGGAGCGCCTGCCGCGCGGCTGCTCACCCCCGAGATGCGGGCGACGCTGCGGCTGCTCGCGCCGTTCCTGGTGAGCGGCGCCGGCGTCGGGTTCGAGGCGCGCCTCCCGTACGACATCGATCTGCGTTAACCGCGACGAGATGGACCTGCGCCCGTGGCCGGGCGTCGTGTAGACTCGACGGAACAAGAAACGGGGCGTGGCGCAGCCTGGTAGCGCGCCTGCTTTGGGAGCAGGATGTCGGAGGTTCAAATCCTCTCGCCCCGACTGAGTTGAACACCTGGCATCAGACTCCGCGATGCTTAGGTTGCCGGAATGAACCCAACAGCGGGCCCCGACACCTTGCCGGCCGGTCGTGGCCAACGGCCGCTACCTGGCTTCCCATCGGCGCCCCCGCCGACGGCGGATGACGTCACGACCCGGCCCGCCGACGGATCAGCCGGCGTCGGGGTGCTTCCGTTCCGCATCGCGGTTCCCGAGGCCGCGATCGCCGATCTCAAAGAGCGACTCGCTCACACGCGCTGGCCGGACGATTCGCCGGGCGCGGGGTGGAGTCGGGGCGTTCCGCTCGACTACTTGAAGGAGCTGGCCGCATATTGGCAAACCCAATACGACTGGCGTGTCCATGAGGCGAGGCTCAACGAGCATCCTCAGTTCACCACGACCATCGAGGACCAGACTGTGCACTTCCTGCACGTGCGGTCGCCCGAGCCGAACGCCACCCCGCTCATGCTCATCCACGGCTGGCCTGGCTCGGTCGTCGAGTTCATGGACGTCATCGGACCTCTGAGCAATCCACGCGCGCACGGCGGTGATCCCGCGGACGCCTTTCACCTCGTGATCCCGTCGATTCCCGGCTTCGGCTACTCCCGTCCGCTCCGCGCGGCGGGGTGGACCTACCGCCACATCGGCCAGGCGTTCACGGAGCTGATGAGTCGGCTCGGGTACGAGCGCTACGGCGTACAAGGTGGCGACGCAGGCGCGTTCATCGCTCCGGAGATGGGTCGGATCGACCCCGCGCACCTCGTCGGCGTGCACGTCAATGCGATGGTTCAGATCCCGTCGATGGTTCAGATCCTGACCAGTCTCGTCATCTCCTCCAAGTCCGAGCGCGCGCGACTGGCGCGATACAAGCACTGGCGAGACGAAATGCGGGGGTATCTGGAGATTCAATCCACCCGGCCGAAGACCCCAGCCTACGGGCTCACCGATTCGCCCGTGGGGCAGCTCGCGTGGATCGTGGAGAAGTTCAAGGAATGGACCGATCCGGCGGCCGCGCTCCCCGAGGATGCCGTCGGCCGCGACCACATCCTCACCAACGTCAGCCTGTACTGGTTTACCGGAACGGCGGGCTCGTCGGCCAACGTGTACTACGAAACCCTCCACGATCCGGAGGTCAAGAAGCGCAAGGCCCGCAACATGGTGCCCACCGGTGTCGCCCTATCCTCGACCCAAGACGTCACCATTCGAAGGTGGGCGGAACGCGAGAACAACGTCGTGCGGTGGACCGAGTTCGCGCACGGCGGTCACTTCGCCGCCCTGGAAGCTCCCGAGTTTCTGATCAACGACGTTCGAGGATTCTTCCGCGATCTTCGTTAGACGGCGCCGCGAGACCACAACACCGACCCGGGTGGTGTTGACGTAGAGGATCTTATCGGCCAAAACACCAACGGGATGCACGGGGACGGAGACGCGGCGGCCGCTGCTCTCGGATGACAGCGATGCCAAGAAGCCGGCTTACGCCGGGTTGACGGACGCCTTCTCGGTCACTGGAGCGCGATCACGTTCCGATAGTCATGGCTCGACCCACCCATCGCCATCGAAGCAAGCCTGCCGAAGACCTGAGGCCGCAGAGCTCGCGGCTGGAGATCGTCTGCTGGACCTTGCTGTTCGTGGCTGCCATCGCGGCGCTGATCTGGAAACACCACACGGTCTTTTTCTATTCGTGGACCGACGAACAGATCCATCTGTACGTGGCGCATCGAATGACCCAGGGCGCGGTCCTGTATCGGGACATCGACAGCGCGCGGCCGCCCCTGGTGCTCTTTCCACTCGTGTGGCTCATGAAAATGGGTTGTTCGCCGCTGCTCGCGGGCCGGGCCCTGGTGGTGGGGATCCAGCTCGCCACCGCGGGGCTGCTGCTCTGGGGCGGTTGGCGTCTGGCTTCGTGGCGAGCCGGGGCTCTGGCGGCCTTGCTTTTCCTCACCTCCCCGGAGGTTTTCGCCAGAGTCCACTACACCGGCGTTCATCTGGTGGCGCTCACCGCCACCGCCTGTGTTCTGTTTTCGTTTAAGGGGCAGCCTTTTCGAGCTGGGCTGTTCCTTGGATTGTCGTTGGCGGCGGACCAGCACGGACTGGTGGTAGGCGGCATCGTTGCCCTGCTGACCCTGGCCCGTCGCCCGCGAGATTCGGTTTGGTTCATCCTGGGCACCCTCATCGTCTGCGCGATCGTCTTTGGCGGCGTATTGGCGATGGGCGGTCGGCATCTGTGGGGCAGCCTGGTCGGGATTCATCTCTTCCATTTTCGTGTCGGGCAGGGCGTGGGTGCTCAGTTCTGGGACGACTTCACGCCTTGGATCTGCGAGCACGTGTACCTGTTCGTGGGCGCAGGGCTGGCAGCGGCGCTGCTGGCACGCGCCCAGACTGCGAGCGGGGACCCGAACCCGCCGTCGTCACGCGACGTGCGCGTCCTCCTTTTTGTGGTGGCCGCGCACATTGCCGTCGTGTTGGCTCTCAGCGGGGCGGTCTTCCTTTACGTCGTGGTGATCGCGCCGCTGCTGACTCTGCTGGCCGGAATGGGATTCGATGCGGCGCTGGCCCGGTGGCGCCCGGGGCGTCAGCCGTCCCAGGCTCGGCGAGGTTCCCGGCTGATATTCTCAGGGGTCGTTGGGGTTCTCGCGTTGACCGCTGGCGGATGGTCGGTGGCGCGCTCGCATCGCGAAGGCCTGGACGAGCGCCACTATTCGTTTTGGCCGCACGTGCTCCACGGCCAGGTGGCGCGCGCCCAGCAGCTCGATCCGGCCCGGTGGGTGGGGAGCGAATCGGTGCTACCCCCGCAGGCAGCGACAGGAACCATCTTCGGCGATCCGACGATTGTTTCGTTCCTGGCGCTGCAAAGCGGTCTGCGCGTGTCAGGCGAGCTGGCCGATCTGAATCCGAGCTGGGTCGAAGCCGGTACGGTCAAGGGAGAGGAGATCGTCTCTCGCATCGAGCGCGACGGCGTGGCCGCGGTGATCACGCCCCCGTTTGGCCTGCTCCAAGACCCGTTCTTCAAATCGTATGCCCTGGCTTGCTACGAGAAGCCGCGGCCCTTCTTTCCGCCCGAGAGCGGACCTGGCGAAGGGCTTCCTTTCATCCTCGCCTTCACCCACCTTCGAGGCCCGACCCCCTGTCAGCCGCGACCACTTTAGGGTCGTGGGGATAGCCCAGCAGGTCGCTCGCTCGAATCCGAATCGCGCTCACTGGAAGGTGATGTTGGAGACGTACTGATTGATGTTCCAGCTGGCGTCCGTATCGGTCTGACTGGTCACCGCCTTGCCTTGAACCGTGAGCGCGGTGAAGTGAACGCCGTTGACGTTGACGGTCGAATTCAGTCCGTGGATGTTGATCAGCTGCTTGACGTCGGACGAGACGTTCGTAAAGGAGACGTTCTTGACGGTCGATGTGTTGGGGGCGACACGCCAGGTCGGAGCCATGTCCTCTTCGATGTCGAGGACGTGGCTGTCTGCGGCTTCAATCCGGATGTTCTGGAAGATGGCGTTCTGAATCACCGCCGTGTCGTTGGCATCGATGGCCATCGCGCGCCCGGCTTTGACGATGTCGATGTCTTTGAACACGATCCCATCCATGGTGTTCCCGAAGGTCTTCGTGCCGATCTTGCAGCCGCCCGAGTTGCTGTAGAGCACCGCGTTTGAATAAACGATGTTCTTCGTGTCGATCCCACCCTCTTGCTCCGTCTTGGGCGACAGGTTGTCATCGCCGCTATAGACGAAGGTGTTCGTGATGGTGCCGTTCGTGGACGCGTCGTAGTCGATGCCGTCCGTCTGGTTGTAAGTGGTCGAGGTGGGCCGGCGGTTGATCACCTTGTAGTTCTGGATCGTGACCTGGTCGCTCGTGTACACCAGCGTGTTCCAGAAAACCGGGTCTCGGACCAGGATGCCGTCGATCAGAATATTGGAGCTCTTGTCGACGCGCAGCACGTTGATCTTGAAGGCGGGGGTGTCATTGCTGCCGTTGTTGATCGCCGTCCCTTCGCCGTCGATCACCCCGCGGCCCAGGATCTTGGTGTTGCTGATGTTGTACAGGTGGACCACGCCGTGGCTGGTGCTCTCGACCGCGGGCGTGCCGGTGACAGCGTAGTCACTCGTGCTGGTTGAACCGTCCAGGATGGCGCCCGCTGCGAGATACATGGTCATGTTGCTCTTCAGCGAGAGCTCGCCGACCTTGTACTTACCCGCAGGGAAGTAGAGGACATTCTGCGTCGCCCCGGAGGCGGCGTTGATCGCGGATTGAACCTTCGACGTCACGAGCGTCGCGCCCGTGTTGTCCACCGTGTAGTCCGCGATGTTCTTCACGTTGGCGTCGCCCAGCTGAGGCGGATTCGATTCTTGGTCGTCGATGAGGATGAACAGCAGCTCCTGGGAGGTGACCTGGAGTATCAGGTAATTGGGGCCGCTGGTGAACGTGAGCGTGTTGCCGCTCTTGGTCACCGTAATGTTTCGACTCTTGGGGCTCAGCGTATAAGAGGAAAAACTCGAGGTGAGGGTCACCGCGACGGTCGCCGTGCATCCGCTCGCCACCCCGAAGTTGGCGTAGTGCACCTGCATCTCCGGGGAGAACTTGGTCACCTTCTCGACGAACTGTGACACGCCGTTGGCTGTCACCGAGTAGAGAGGACTCTTCGTCGCCCCGGGCAAGGTCGGATAGGTGAGGACGGCACCGGCCGAGGAACAGCTCACGGTGGTCGAACCACCGGCGCCGCCGGCCGCCGCGCCCCCATTTCCAGCGCGTGCGCCGGCCATGCCGCCGACGCCTCCGCCCGAGCCGCCGGAGCTGGTCGTGCCGGCTGCGCCCCCATTTCCAGCGCGTGCGCCGGCTATGCCGCCGATGCCGCCGGAGCTGGTCGTGCCTGCTGCACCCCCGTTTCCAGCGCGTGCGCCGGCCATGCCGCCGATACCTCCGCCCGAACCGCCGGAGTTAGCCGTGCCTGCGGCACCTCCAGTAGGTGGCGTCGTCCCGCCCATCCCGCCGGCGCCGCTGCCTCCTGTACCGGGTGTGCCTCCAGTACCGGCCGCGCCGCCTGACCCCGTCGTGTTGCTGCCGCCGCTCGCGGAAGTCCCGGCCGTGCCGGTGCTCCCGCCGGTGTGCGTGGTGGTTCCGCCACTTCCGCCGCCGCCGGCCGTTCCACCTCCAGCGCCGGTCCCAGAAGAGCACCCGAACCCGCCGACGAGCGAAATCGTCGCAGCAAGACCGACGGACACAACCGATAGATTTCTCATTTATGCGTGTATTCCCAGGTAAGACGGATTGGATCCCTGGCCGGACGGCCTAGGGCGACAAGGCTTCCCACCGGTGGGGCGTTCGCGTCAATGCAAATCCATTTGTGGAGCTCCTCGAGGGCTCCCTGCACCCAGATGCTACTTGCCCATGGGACCGGAGGTTCCGTGGAGCTTCGCGGTTCCGAGTGGCGTGACCGTCTTCAGCGCCGCGAGCACCTTGGCGACGCCCGCGGAGTTCGAAACGCCGGACCCTTCGGCGCCACTGACGGTGAGGGTGGCGGTCGGAAGGGCGTAGATGGTGAGCTCGTAGGTATCGTTGCCGCTCGGGCAGGGCGCCAGATACTTGTTGGTTTGCTTGGCACCCGCGAGGTCGCCGGTCAACATGGTGGTTCCTTTCGGGAACGTCCTGGCGGCGGCCGGGACGTCCCACATGGCCCAGTGCTGGCCCATGGGACTGGTCTCTCCAAGCGCCGTGTCAATGAACGTGATGGCAAACGACGCGGTGCTGGCCGGGACCGCCGACCAATCGAGCTCCGGGTTGACGCCGGAACCGAACGTTCCGTTCATGGCGGCGCAGGTGAACATCATTCCGAACTTGGCGCCGTCCGCTTGATCCGGGCTGGTCAGGATGAACGCGCCGCTGGAGCCGCCCGCGGCGCCAGAGCTGCCCCCAGCGCCACCGCTGCCGCCCCTGCCTCCGCCCCCGTTTCCGCCGGTCGCGCTACCGCCATTCCCGCCGCTCGGCGAGCCGCCGCCGTGCCCCGACGCGCCGCCGCTGCTGGAGCCACCCGAGCCGGTCGTGCCGCCGCTCGCGGAGCCACCCGAGCCGGTCGTGCCGCCGTTGCTGGAGCCACCCGAGCCGGTCGTGCCGCCGCTCGCGGAGCCACCCGAGCCGGTCGTGCCGCCGCCCGCGGAGCCACCCGAGCCGGTCGTGCCGCCGCCCGCCGAAGTGCCACCTGAGCCCGATCCGCCCGACCCACTCGAGCTCCCGCCGGAGCCTCCCAGGTTGTTGCCGGAGGACCCGCAGCCCGCGAGCGTGACCGCGAAAGCGAGACCTGTGATGGCGAACTTGAGGAGCTTGGGTGGCTTCATCGCAGTGAAATGGGCCTCCCTCTTCCGAAACTTCACCGGAGGACCGGATATCTCGTGGTCGCCTCGATCTTCACCGCCTCGCCGTCCCGAAGAGAAGGTTTGGCCCCTCGATCCCCATATGTAGGGAGACAGGACAGCGCCTGCCAGGTTTCTTGGTGCCGTTACAGGGCGGCAGAGAACGACCCCGACCGTTCCACCGGCAGAAGGGCAAAACGCACATGAGGCACTTCGCTCGCAAGAGTCTTCTTGGATTGCTGATGACCGGCTTGGTCGGTTGCACCGGGAGCATAGGTAGCAGCAGCACCGGCACCGGCGGCAAAAGCACCGGCACCGGCGGGAGCGCCAGCACGGGCACCGGCGGCAGCCCCAGCACGGGCAGCGGCGGCACCTCCAGCGGCACCGCTGGCAGCTCCGGTGGCACGCTGGGCGGAGTCAGCGTTACTTGCGCACCCGGAATCCCGGCGACCACCCAGCTCCGGCGCATGCTGAATCGGCAGTACGACGCTACGGTGCGCGACCTCCTCGGCGTGACCTCCGTGGGCACCGGCGCCACCGCCGGGCTGCCGTCGACCCTGCTGTACGCCGACTTCGCCGGCCCCATGGTCCCAGACGCGTGGCGCATCTACCAGGACGTCGGCGCACAGATCGCCAAGGCGGTCATGGCCAGCGCGACCCTGAAGGCCAACTTCATCAGCTGTGACCCGGCGGCGTCGGGCTGTCTGGCGCAGACGATCCAGACCTTCGGCCGCAAGGCGTTCCGCCGGCCGTTGACCACCGACGAGGTGACGCGCTTCCAGGCGCTGGGCCAGGGGACCCCGGCCGGCACCCCGGCCGAAGTGGCCGAGGCGACGCTGCTGGCCTTCCTCGTCTCTCCTTCGTTCCTGTACCTGCCCGAGCTGAATACCACCCCCGATCCGTCGGGAACCGGCATCCAGCTCTCCAGCTACGAGGTCGCGACCAGGCTCTCCTTCATGCTCTGGGGCTCCGTTCCGGACGCCACGCTGAGCACCGCGGCCAACAACAACCAGCTCCAGGCCAAAGACCAGATTCTGGCCCAGGCGCAACGAATGATTGCGGTGCGCGCCCAGACGGCGCCGCTGGTGTCCTCGTTCCATGACCACTGGGTGCAGATGGACAACTCGGCGCAGCATTGGTGGAAGATCAGCCATGACCCCACCGCGTTTCCGCTCTACACATCGACCGCCAAGACCTCCTTTCAATCAGAGCTCGACAACTTCTTTGCGGAGGTCGCGTACACGAACGGAACGTTCAAGGATCTCTTCCTCAGTACCATCGGCTTCGTCAACACCGACAACGCCGCGATCTACGGGCTCGATCCCTCGAAATACTCGACCACCTTGACCAAGGTCCAGCTCGATGCCACGCAGCGGCCGGGCTTCATGACCCGCGCCGGCTTCTTGAGCTCGTACTCGCACTATACCGACACGGCGCCGATTCTCCGGGGCGCGTTCATGACCATCTACATGGTCGGCGTCGACCCGGGCCCGCCGATCGCAGGGGCGACCATGCTCACGGCCCCTCCCGGCAACTACACGACCAACCGACAGAAGACCGACGCTCTCGTGAACATGGCGCCGAGCTGCATGGGGTGCCACACCAACCTCATCAATCCCTTCGGCTACGCGCTGGAGAACTTCGACGCGATCGGAAAGTGGCAAACGGTCGATCAGCTCGGCGGGACCATCGACGCGACCGCCACCGTCAGCCTGGGCAACGGCAACACCCAGCAGATCACCTCGGTCCAGCAGCTCATGCAGCAGATCGCTCAGGTGCCGAAGGCGCAGCAGACCTACGCGCAGTACTGGGTCGCCTACGCCTATGGACGGGATCCGAACCCGAACGATCAGTGCGTCGCCGATCAGATCAGCACCAGTTTGTCTCAGGACGGCTATCCGATTCTCAATATTCTCGCCGACCTCACGCAAGCGGACTCCTTCCGGTTGCGAGTCCTTGGAACTCCCTGAAATCCCAGGAGGAGCTCAGAACATGACCACGCGAATGCACCGAAGAATCTTCCTCCGCGGCCTGGGCGGAGCCGTCGTCGCAGCGCCGTTCCTCAGCTCCGTCTGGGAGCGGAAGGCGAGGGGGCAGGCGGCCCCCAATCCGAAGCAGCTGATCGCGATGTTCACGCATTATGGGTGCGTCACGACCAAGTGGTTTCCCGCGAAGTCGCACGGTGCGCTGGTGGCCGGCGACCTCATCAACAGCATCGCGCCGCTCGCGCCCTATGTCGGCAAGCTCCTCATCCCACGCGGGATACGCGCGATGAACGAGTGGACCGCAAGCAACACCGGGCCGGGAAATGGACGCGGACAGGGGAACGATCCGCACCTGAACGTGGTCGGGTCGTACTTCACCTGCCAGCCGGTCACGCCCAGCACCAACAACCCGGTCAGCTTCGATGCATCGACGAAGACCAACGCCAAACCGGTGGGCACCTCGCTGGATCACGTCATCGCGCAGCAGATCAGCCCGAACGGGACCCCGCTGTTCATGCGGGTCGGCAACTCGGGCGGCACCAACGGCGAGCAGCCTCAGTCGAATATTTCGTGGCTGAAGGCCGCCAGCGCGGCGGCGGGCGACCCGGCGGCGATCTATCCCGGGCTCGGCACGCCGTCGCAAGTCTTCAGCGCCCTGACCGGTCTGTTCGGTACGGGCTCGATGACGCCGGACACGTATGCATCGACGCGCGGCAAGAAGGTCTCCGACCTCGTCAAGGGCGATCTGGACGCCTTGAAGCGCGTCGACATGAGCGCCGATGACAAGAACAAGATCGATGTTTGGGAGTCGCTCCTCAACTCGATGGGGACGGTCGTCACGGCGTCGAACCAATGCACCATGGCCGTGGCCACCCAGCTCGGCGCGACGCAGGCGAACGTCACCGCGGCCAGCTCGGGGGGCCTGGGCACGGACGTCCTCTCCAAGATGGTCACGACCAATCTCGACGGAGCGGACATGTATTCCGTCATGGCCGTGCTCTCGGCCGTCTGCAACTACAACCCCGTGACCTTCCTGAAGTACCCCCCGAACTACGTCTTCAGCGGGCTCAGCATACCCGAGGAGGCGCACGCGCTCTCTCACCGCCTCAGCAACGCCAACATGTCGGGGAGCTGCTACCCGAACGCCCTCAATCTGCTGCGGACGATCGACACCTACTACGCTACGAAATTCGCCAAGCTCGTCGGAATGCTCGACAGCATCAAGAACCCCGACGGGTCGACGCTGCTCGACAACAGCGCCGCGGTCTGGTTCCAGGAGATGTCGGACGGCAACGCCCACAATCTGAATAACCTCCCGATCATTCAGGCCGGTAGCTGCGGAGGCTATTTCAAGACGGGCTGGACCATCAACGTCGATACCGCGAACACCGGCTCTGCCACCCTGACGCCGGGCGCTAGCGAATCGCAGTGCGCGGATGGCACCGCGAATGGGACGGTCAACGGCATCAACCAAAGCACCGGAACGCCTGCGGCTTCGGCCAATGCTCCGATCAACAAGTATTTTTACAACTTGATGAATGCCCTGGGGGTGAAGGGGGACGCGAACGGATTCCCCAGCAAGACCGGCACCGGACCGGTGAGCAAGTTCGGGTATTCCGACCTGACGACGGACTTCGACGGAGGCCTGGGCGCTGTCTCGGGGGCGACCGTCCACAACCCCGGGGAGTACACCGCTCTCAAAGCCTGAGCGCCATCGGGCCGCCCGAGGGTGGTCCCGAACCTCGAGCATGTGCATCATGAGATGTCGAAGCTTCGCCACCGCGGCAGCGATGGTCCTGCTGGCCTGTCTGGCTGGCTGCCCGGGCCACATCGAAGACCCG
>JADGRB010000317.1 GCA_017881315.1 Pseudomonadota bacterium | reverse complement strand
CGGCGGCGCTGCTGGAAGAGCACGCGGCCGGCCTCATCGCGCTCGCCGGCGCGGCGCCGCGCGATGATCTGGAGGCGCTCGTCGGCGCGTTCGGGCGGACGAACGTCTTTGTCGAATTGCAGCGCCACTTCGAGAGGCGCGATGCCTGGAACGAACGGGCGGTCACCGCGCAGGCGGCCGCCTTCGATCTCGGCCTGGTGGCGACCAACGACGTCCGCTACGCGACGGCGGAGCAGCGCATCGTCCACGATGTCCTCACCTGTGCGCGCGAGAAGCTCACCGTCGACGAGATCGGGCGGCGGTTGCCGCCGAACGGCGAGCGCTGGCTGAAATCGCCGCGCGCGATGGCCGAGCTCTTCGGCGATCGCCCGGCCGCCCTGCGCGCGACGCGCGAGATCGCCGAGCGCTGCGCGTTCACGCTGGCCGATCTCGGCTACGTCTTCCCGAGCTACCCGGCGCCCGCCGGCGAGACGGAGCAGAGCCATCTGGTGGCGCTCTGCCGCCGCGGCGTCGAGAGGCGCTACGCCGAGGACGATCCCCTGCGGCCCAAGGTGCGCGCGCAGCTCGAGCGCGAGCTCGGCATCATCGAGCGGCTGGGGCTGGCCGGCTACTTCCTGGTGGTCTGGGACATCGTCGAGTTCGCGAATCGCAACCACATCATGGTCCAGGGACGCGGCTCGGCGGCCAACTCGGTCGTCTGCTACGTCCTCGGCATCACCGCCGTCGATCCGGTGCGCATGGAGCTGCTGTTCGAGCGGTTCCTGTCGGAGGAGCGGGTGACGAACGCCGGCAACATGGCCGACCGCATGCCCGACATCGATCTCGATCTGCCCTCGGGCACCGAGCGCGAGAAGGTGGTCCAGTACGTCTACGCCACCTACGGCGCGCGGGGCGCCGCGATGACCGCCAACGTGATCACCTACCGGCCCCGCCTGGCCGTGCGCACCGCCGGACGCGCGCTGGGATTTTCCGAAGAACAACTAGGGCGCATCTCCAAGAACCTGCCGGGCTGGATCGTCGACGAAGGAAAACCGCTCTCGGCCTATTTCGAGCTCGGCGACTTCTCGCTTCGGGAACGACGCACGCGCCTGGCCGCGCGCGCGGCCACGGCGCTGCTCAACCTGCCGCGCCATCTCGGCCAGCACTCGGGCGGGATGGTGATCGCCGGCAACCCGCTCGACGAGGTGGTGCCGCTGGAGCCGGCCGGCATGCCCGGGCGGGTGGTGGTGCAGTGGGACAAGGACGACTGCGCCGACATGGGCCTCGTGAAGGTCGACCTGCTCGGCCTCGGCATGATGGCGGTGCTGGCCGACGCCGTGCCGCTCATCCGGCGGCACGAAGGCGTCGAGATCGACTACGCGCGCCTGCCGCCCGACGATCCCAAGGTCTACGCGATGCTGCGGGCGGCCGACACCGTGGGTGTCTTCCAGGTCGAATCGCGCGCGCAGATGGCGACCTTGCCGCGCATGAAACCGGAGCGGTTCTACGATCTGGTGGTCGAGGTGGCGATCATTCGACCCGGGCCGATCGTCGGCAAGATGCTGAACCCCTACCTCGAACGGCGGGCCGGACGCGCGCGCATCACCTACCCGCACCCGTCGCTGGAACCGATCTTGAAACGGACGCTGGGGGTGCCGCTGTTTCAGGAGCAGCTCATTCGCATGGCCATGGTCGCCGCGGGATTTTCGGGCGGCCAGGCCGACGAGCTGCGGCGCGCGATGGGGTTCAAGCGCTCCCAGGAACGGATGAACCTGATCGAAAAGGACCTGCGCGCCGGCATGACGAAGAAGGGCATCACGGGCGCGGCGCAAGATCAGATCGTGCAGGGGATCAAGTCGTTCGCGCTCTACGGCTTCCCCGAGTCCCACGCGGCGTCCTTCGCGCTGCTCGCCTACGCCTCGGCGTACTTGAAGGCGTACCACCCGGCCGCGTTCCTGGCCACGCTGCTCAACAACTGGCCGCTCGGTTTTTATCACCCGTCGACGCTGGTCGGCGATGCCGCGCGCCACGGCGTCGCGATCCACCCGATCGACGTCACGCGCTCGGGCTGGCTCAGCGATCTCGAGGACGGCGGGCGCGCCGTCCGGCTCGGCCTCCGCACCGTGGGCGGCTTGCACGCGGAGCTCGGCGCGCGGATCGAAGCGGCCCGGCCCTTCACCTCGCTGGCCGACTTCGCCAAGCGCACCGAGTCAAATCCGAGCGAGCTGGCGACGCTGGCCGAGATCGGCGCGTTCTCGGCGCTGGGCGGAACGCGGCGGGAGGCGCTCTGGCAGGCGGAGGCGCTCGGCCATTCCGGCAAGTTGTTCCTCGGTGCCGAACCGATGACCGCGTCGCCTTTGCCGGAGATGACGACCGAGGAAGAGATGTCGGCCGACTATGCGGCGACGAATCTATCGACCGGGCCACACCCGATCTCGTTCGCGCGGGCGGCGCTCGATCGCCTGGGTGTCACCCGCGCCGCCGATCTCCCCCGCGTGCCGCACGGGCGCCGCGCGAGCGTGGCCGGCGTCGTGATCGTCCGCCAGCGGCCGGGGACGGCCAAGGGGTTCGTCTTCATCACCCTCGAGGACGAGACCGGCTTTTCCAACGCGATCGTGACGCCGCCCCTCTTCGAGCACCACCGGCACACCATCATCGGCACGAACGCGCTGGTCATCGAGGGGGTGGTTCAAAACCAAGACGGCGTCGTCTCGATCAAGGCCGATCGCTTCGAGCCGCTGGGCGGCCGCTCCGCCGCCATCGACGTCTCCCACGACTTTCATTGAAGCAGACGCCTTAGCGCGTGGGCGTAGGTGAGCTTTGCTCACCGAAGCCCGTCGCGGGGGGTTTGGGACCCTCCCAGGGTCCCATGTCTAAAAATATCGTTCGAAGATCGCGCGCACGCGGGCCATTCGC
Source organism: Pseudomonadota bacterium (assembly GCA_017881315.1). Lineage (GTDB taxonomy): Bacteria > Myxococcota_A > Polyangia > Fen-1088 > Fen-1088 > JADGRB01. Next base: position 2,785 of record JADGRB010000317.1, on the reverse strand, counting down.
TGATCGAGATCGCCGGCCAGGGCCTCGGGCGTGGTCGAGAGGCTGCGGGCCAGCGCCGGAAGATCGCGCGGCGAGACCACCGCCTGCGGGCGATCCAGCAGCAACCGGAGGCGCAGGGCCGTCCGCCGGAGGGCGGCGTAGTCCTCCAGCAGCGAAGGCGGCCAGCCCAGTGCGCAGAGGCGAAGGAGCGCGGTCATGGTGCTGGTGGTGCGGACGTCAGTATCGGCGGCGTGCCGCAGCTGACCGAGCGCCACCAGCAGCTCGATGTCCATGATGCCGCCCGGATCGAAGTGCAGGTGGCGCGAGCCGGCCGGCACCTTGCCGCGCTCGCGCTCGACCCGCCCGCGCACCCCGCGCAGGTCGGCGCGGAAACGGTCGTCGTCGAACGGCCGATCGAACGCGATGGCCGCGAGCGCGCTCTCGCGCCCGCCCCGCGAGTCCGCCGGCTCGCCGCTCCAGACGATCCGCGCGCGCAGGAGCGCGACGCGTTCCCAGGCGGCCGCGTCGTCGCGGTGGTAGCGCTCGAACGAGGCCCAGGAGGTCACCAGCAGCCCCTGCTCACCCGACGGCCGCAAGCGCATGTCGACCTGATAGAGGCGCCCTTCCTCCAGGATCGCCTCCATCGCCGCGATGAGGCGCTGCGAGGCGCGCGCGAACCACTCCCGGTGATCGACGCCGGTCGCGCTCTCCCCATCGGCGCCGTAGAGAAAGACCAGATCCAGGTCGGACCCGTAGCGCATCTCGCGCGCGCCAAGACTTCCGAGGCCGAGGACCGTCAGCGCGGTGCCCGGCGTACCCATCCGCCGGATGAGCGCAGGCCACACCGCGGCGATCCCGGCGCCGAGGCAGGTCTCCGCCAGATCGGAGAGCTGCGCGCAGACCTCGCCCGGATCGAGGCTGCCCGCCACGTCGTGAAGCCCGATGCGCAGGATCTCCTCGACCTGGAAGGTGCGGATGACCCGCAGCTGCTGCTCCTCGTCCAGGCCCCGGCCGTCTCCTTCTTGGCTGCCCAGCCTGGCCTCGAGCCGCGCGCGCATCTCCCCGTCCGAGCGCAGGCGCTCGCCCAGACCGTCGATGAACGGCGTCCACATTTCGGGGTGCCGTACCAGCAGCTCCGCCAAGCGATCGCTGGTGCCGAACAGCGTCCCCAGCATCCGCATCAGCTGCGGGTGGTCGCGCAGGAGCGCCATCAGGCCGACCGAGCCGCGCAGCGCGAGATCGCGAAAGTGCCCCAGCGCGCGATCCGGATCGGGCGAGGCGATGGCCTCCTGCAGGAACGCGACCGGCATCCGGGCCCCGACCAGCTCCAGCGTGTCGGCGGCCGCCTCGGCGTCGGCGAACCCCGCCGCCGCCGTCCGACGCTCCAGCTCCTCGCGGTCTCGCAGCGGATCGAGCAGGCGGGCGGCCTCGAGGTGCGCCTCGGCCGGCGGCTCACCCAGCGTGGCCGCGATCGCTTCGACCGCGGCGCGGGTCGCGGCCACCTCGGCGTCGAAGGCCGGCAGGTCGGCGAACCCCAGGCCGATCGCGAAGCGCGCGCGCGCGGCCTCGTCCGACGGCAGCCGGTGGCGCTGCGCGCCGGTCGCCACCTGCACCCGGTGCTCGAGCCGGCGCCAAAACCGATAAGCGGAAAGCAACGTCTGAGCTTCGCGATCGCTCAAGAGCCCCGCCACCAGCAGGCGCGGAAGCGCCCGGGGGGTGTTCCGCTCGCGCAGGTCCGGCCGCTTGCCCGCGTGCAGGAGCTGCAGCGCCTGAACCACCATCTCGACGTCTCGGATGCCGCCCGAGCCGAGCTTGACGTCGAACCCCGTCTCGCCGAGCTGGCCGGGCCCATCGGCTGGATCCCGGAAGAGGGCCCGCAGGCCGCGCACCTCCTCGACCATCTGCGGCTCGACGTGGCGCGGGTAGATGAACGCGTCGAGCGTCGCCAGGAGCTCGTCGCCGAGCGCGCGATCGCCGGCGGCCGGGCGCGCGCGCAGCCAGGCCTGCCGCTCCCAGGTACGCCCGAAGGTCTCGTAGTACCGCTCCGCCGCGGCCAGCGAGTTGCAGATCGGCCCGTTGCGACCCTCGGGGCGCAAGCGCAGGTCGACGCGGAAGATCATCCCCTCGGCGGTCGCGGTCTCGATCGCCGAGGTGACCCGCCTGGAGAGCTCGGCATAATAGTGGTGGAGGCTGACCTCGCCGGCCGCGCCGGCGTCGGTCGAATAGAAGTAGCAGACGTCGATGTCGGACGAGAAGTTCAGCTCGTCGCCCCCGAGCTTCCCCATGGCCATCACCACGAAGCGCGCCGGGTCGCCGCGGTCGCCGCGCGGCGGGCCGAGCTCGCGCGAGAGCTCCGCGTCGCAGAACGCGACCGCCGCCTCGAGGCAGGCGTCCGCGAAGGCCGACAGCTCCCGGGCGACCTGCTCGGTGATCCCCCACCCGAGCTCCAGCGCACCGAGACGCAGCATCTCGGTGCGGCGCACGACCCGGAGTCTCCGACAAAGATCGGCGAAGTCGCGCGCGCCGTCCGTCGCCGCGCGCACCTCCGTCGCGATGACCTCCGCGGGTTTCATCCACTTGAGCCAACGATCGGCGGCAAGCTTGGCCAGCGCCCCGACGTCGGCCAGCAAGAGCTCCGGCAGAAAGTCGCCACTGGCCATGATCGCCTCGAACAGCGCTCGGCCCTCGGCGTCCGCCGGCACCTGCCCTCCCCGCTCGATGAATCGCTGGCGGCGGGTGGCGCTGTCGTCGTCCATCACAGATCGGCTTGCGCGAGGGAGAACTTGTTGTTCCGCTCGTCGACGAC
>JADGRB010000077.1 GCA_017881315.1 Pseudomonadota bacterium | reverse complement strand
CCTTGAGCGCGATCGGCGCCGCCGATGTGGATGATCCGGCCGGCGCCGCCGCGCCGGCGCCGTGAATCGACGCCGCCGAGCCGGGCGCCGCGCTCGGCGCCTGCGGCGGCGGAATCACACAACCCAGCGCCAGCAACGAGCCGCCGAACAGAGCCAGGAACAGTCGTTTCGCTTCGGTCTTCATGTCGGTCTCCTAGAACCAGATGATGGCGGCAATCTGAGCGGCGTTCTTGTCGACGCCGAGCCCCGACGCGCCGGGCTGGGTGTTGTATGGAAATTGAGACCCGCCGAGCGAGCTACCCGACACGAAGCCGCTTCCGTAGAAGTAGTGCGAGTACTGCAGCATGATCTGCTCGTGGGTCACGAAGGCGGTCCGGAAGATGATCCGCGGCGAGACCACCGAGAACGACTGCCGGCTGTCGTCCATGTCCGGCTTCACCGTGTCGAACCGACCGCCCAGACCCAACCACGAAAGCGGGACGTAGGTCAGCTCCCCGCCGAACTTCAGCTTGTCGATGTGCCCGCTCCCGCTCCCGTCCCCGTTGACGTGCGCCAACGGATTGAGCGGCGTCGGCATCGGGCCGGCTCCCGGCGGCGAGTAAATGTGGTTGTACATCCCGAACACCGTCGCGATCAGGTCCGGCCCGTCGCCCCAGAACGCCTGCGGATAGTGGAAATACTGACCAAAGCTGAAGCTGTACTGCCCCTCGATGCTGTCGATCGTCCCCGTCACCGGCTGGTTCGTCCCCGGCGGGCCGAAGTAGTTGTCGTGCAGCTGCCACCCTCCGAACGAGTGCAGCACCTCGATCGCGTCCGCGATGTACATCGCGTTGTTCGCCGACAGGTGTGAGTACCCGAGATAGCCCTCCCCCAGCACGCCGCCGATCAGCTTCGCGTCCGCGCCGGTGATCACGATGCTCGGCTTCGATTCGCTCGTCGGGCGGCCCTGATAGCCCATCATCGCGTTGTCATAAGACCCCGCGCGCTCGTTGTCGTTGGCAAACACGTCGATGTAGTGAGCCCCCAGGATGAGCGCCTTCTTGAACACCGCGCCGATGTGCCCGTGCAGCACGAACGTCGACTCCTGCGCGACGATCCCGGGATACGGTTCCCACACCGGCAGATCGGAGTTGGCGTTCCCCATATTGGCGATGCCCGGGCCCTCGGGCGGGCCGTAGAACGGGATCGGCTCGAGCTTGCCGCCGAATCCCTCCTCGGCTTCCAGCGTCCAGTCGCCGACGTCGTAGTCGAAGGTCACCGTCTCACCGACGATGTGCGTGCGTCCGAACAGGTAGGTCTCGTACTTCCCAGCGTCGTATCGACCGGCCGCGCCGTAGCGGTTGGTGAAACCACCCGCCAGCACCGTGAGCCGACCGTTCTCGTTGATCACCTCGGGAAAGCTCAGCGTCAAGAACGCCTCGTTGATCCCCAGGTTCGATTCCAGACGCCGGTAGCCGGAGTCGGTCAGGTTGTACGACGCGATCTGGACCGTCGATTTGACCCGGTCGTTGCCGTAGTGAAAGTTGAGCTCCGTCCAGGGGCCGACGAAGCTGTTGGTGTAGCGCCAGTCGATGTAGTTGGCGTCGGGGACCATCGGCGGCGTCCGGTACTGAGTCCCGGCGTTGACCCCCGGCATCCCGTTGGCCATTTGCGGCGCCTGAGTCGTCGGCGGACCCCACGACATCCGCAGCGGCGCGCGGAAGTACCCCGTGACGTCGAACTTCCATTCGCCGGTCGGCGCCTCCTCCGCCGCGGCCGGCACCGCCTCCGACGGGGCCAGGGCCGCTGCCCCACCCTGCGCGGGGGCATCGGGGCTGAGCCCCAGCGCCGGACCGCTCCCCTTCTTGGGCGCCGCGGCTGGTGCCACCGGAACCGGCGCACCCGGGCTCGTCGGCGCGGCCTCGGGTGCAGCAGCCGGCGCCGGTGCGGCCGGCGCGGCAGGAGCGGCCGCGGGTGCCGCTGCGGCTGGCGCCGGAGCATTGCCTTGCGCGAACGCCAGCGACGAGAGGACCGGGAGCGACAGGAGGAGACTCGAAAGGACCAGGGGCAAGTTGAATTTTCGCATTATCGATCGACCCTTATCGTGAGGTTTTGGGAGAGTCCCCCACTGCGCTTGCAGGACTCGGTTCGCTACGGGCACTTCGGGTACTGCAGGTGTTGCTTGGCCGAACCGCGACGGTGACGGCGGACGGCCCGATCACTCACGGCATATCAATGATGATGGGAATCTTGAAGTTGTCCCAAGCCGGCGTGAAGTTGCTGATGTTTGGATCTTGGTTCCAGAGGTAGATCGCCGGGTAGGTTTCTGGCAGCCCGACCTCCGGCTTGACCACCGCCGTGACAAAGAGCTGCGCGATAGGAGATCCATTCGCATCTTTGAGCCCCTGCCGCCAAGACGAAAAGACCAGCCAGTAGTAGGTTTTTCCATTCGCGGTCGAGACGTCCGGTGACCACTTTGCCCAGGTGTTGTTGATCCCCGGGCTGGACGCTTGACCGGGGCAGTTAGGTGGATTGTTCGCCGCCAGCTTGGTCGCCGTCCCACCCGCCGTCGGAATGACGCTCAGCTCATTCGCCCCCTGCATGTACATTCCACTCCAGGTGGAGGTGCAGGGGGTGGGACTGCAGGTATCGGAGGTGTTGAGATCGGCGTGGTCAACTGCGGCCGTTGGGGCCGGAACCTTGTCGAACACGATGAAGGCGTCATCTGCCGAGAGCGACCCGTAGTACTGAGCAAAGTTGAGATCGGATCCGTCCCCCGGAATCGCCATGGCAGTCTGAGGACCCGCTCTGGAGTACGGAACCTTGTACAGGTGGGCGGTGCCGGATCCGAGACGACCGGACACGACGTTGCTGGTCATGGTGAAGACGATGAAGTCGTCTCCGGGCGCATGGCTCCAGGAAGGTGCCGCCGCATATTGCCCGCTGGTCGGCTGGTAGATCCAGTTCCAGGCAATCCCTTTGAGCGTGGTGGCGGGGTTCTGCATCAGGGCGACCCCCGTTGCATCCTCCAGGTTGATCCAAGCCAACCCAGGCTGCTGGTCGTGGTCGTTCCCGGCCGACTCGGTCGAACAGGGCTGCAGGCCGCAGGTCCCGATCGGCGCGACGACGATGTGATCACCGGTGGCCCAGTGGTTCGCCGAGTACGTCTGGATCCCCAACCAAGGCTGGATAAAGGCGTTGAAGCCACCCGCGCTAAAGAATCCCGGCGGCGTCCCGAGAAGGGTGCCGGCCTGTGCCGACGCCATCACGCCGCCCCAGGGATAGTTGTCATTGAACGCAATGAAGTCGCCATCCGGCGTCGCGGTGTGGCAGCCGATGCACTTCACCGCCACTCGGTTCAGCCCGACATCCTCGGTCTGTGACTTGACATCGGTCGGGACCAAGACCTGCTCCACCGTGTCGTCGCCCACGGCGAAGCCCGACAGCTTGGTCGCTCCGACGGTCCCGGTGCCGGCGTTGGTTGCGCCCTTCGGCGACCAGTAGACGAGGTTGCCCCCGGCCGGGACAGGCGCGATCGTGAACGCGCTCGGGACCCCACCCGACGGTGTGCCCCCGTTGGCCGATGCGCCCCGCACCGTCACGCTGAGCTGCATGTCCTGGGTATGGGCGGCCAGGGCTACCCAGGTCGGCTTGTCCATCGTCCAGGTCGGGTTGGTCGTATAGACGACCAGGTCGTTGGCCTGGTTGTCGGCGTGGACGCGAAGCTCGAAGAGGTTTTGACCCGAAGGCGCGGTCCAGCTGAAGCGCGGACGCAGCCAGTTGTTGGGGAACAGTGTACCGTTGTCCGGCTCGAAGATGCAGGGGCCGCCGCTGCTGTTGCCGCTGCCCGCGGCGCCGAAGATCGTCGCCGCCGATCCTGCATTGGCGCTCCCGTCGATGATCGGCGCGGGGGGGAAATCGGTGCACGGGCCGTTGCAGGCCATGGGCGGCGCGACGGTGCCGCCGGTGCCGGTGTTGCCGGTCCCGCCGGAGCCGGTCGACGCGCCGGAGCCTCCGTTGCCGGGTCCGGTGGCAATCGGTTTGACGCCCGCGCAGCCGAGCGCCAGGCACAACCAGCCCAATAGAACCAAGGGGCGTGCGCAAATCATCAGGCTAGCCCTCACTTCCATGCCGATAAGCCAATAGATCCTGGTTCCCGTGTGTGGAAATGGGAACGGCCATCACACAACCACAGTGAAAAGGCCGAGTCAAGCTCAGCCCGGGCAACCGGAGGGCCGCGCGCCCGAGTCGACTCGGGCGCCAGTTTCCTAGTCGGCCCCTCTCCCTAGCCCTCCCCCGCAAGCGGGGGCGGGACCGGATCTGAAGCCGTCAGTCGCCCGAATTTCACGACAAACCGTAACACGACAATCCGTAGCTAGTGGGCGTCGCGCTTCAGCTCGGGGAAGAGCGTGTCCATCAGGTCGGAGAGCTCTGCCCGACCCGAGGTGAAGTGGCCGGTCAGATCGCGGGCGAACTCCCGCGCGTTCTGGTAGCGCTTGGTGGGGTCGAGCGACAGAGCCTTGCGCAGGACGGTGGCGGCCATCTGAGGGAGCTCGTCCATCAAGGTGAACTCGGACATCGCGGGGCCGACCGCGGCCCGGACCAGTCGGTTGAACATGGTCTCGTCGCTGTAGAGGAACTGCGCCGTCAGGCAGTAGTAGAGGACCACCGCCGCCGAGAACAGGTCGGAGCGGAGGTCGACCGGCTCGCCGCGGGCCTGCTCGGGGGACATGAAGCTCACGTTCCCCTTGATCATCCCGACCTCGGTGCGGCTCATGCGCCCCTCCGCCTTGGCGATGCCGAAATCCGAGAGCTTCACCTCACCCTGGATCGAGATGAGGATGTTGCCCGGGGCGACGTCCCGATGGACGATCCCGAACGGCTTGCCCTCGGTGTCGGTGCGGCCGTGCGCGTAGGCGAGCGCGTCGAGCACCTCGTGCATCAGGTAGAAGGCCACCGGGACGCTGAGCGATCGCCCGAAGACCTCGACGTGGCGGCGCACCAGCCGTTCGAGGTCCCGCCCGTGGATGTACTCGAGGGCCAGAAAGTACTCTTCGCCGGCGCGCCCGAAGTCGAACACCGGGACGATGTTGGAGTGAACCAGCACCGACTGCAGGCGCGCCTCGTCGATGAACTGGTTGACGGCGTCGCGGCTGCGGGCCATGTGGGGGTGCAGCCGCTTGACGACGAAGTGGCGGACGAAGCCCTCCACGCCGTGCGCGGCGGCGATGAAGATCTCCGCCATCCCGCCCTCGCCGATCCGTTCCATCAGACGGTACCGTCCGAGGACGGCGCCGGCCCCGGCCTGGGTCGCGTCGGGGCTGGCGAGCGCGGCCGCGCTGCCTCGGTCGATGGTGCTGTCCTCGGGTGACGTCGGGGTCCCCGGCAGTGCGGGCGCGACCTTCGCAGGGGCGGCCGGAGCGGGATTGCGCAGATCGCTGGTGCGGGCGCGCGACGTCGGCAGCATCGGGCTCGGTTTTGGACCGCCCCCAAAGGGCTGCGTGATCACCATCGGGTTGTCGCTGTCGACCCGCGAGCGCGCCTTGCGCGGCCGCAGCAGCAAGAAGAGGCCGCACAGGAAGAAGAAGACGCCTCCGACGCCGATGATCAGGCCCGACGTGCCGAGCTTCGACCCGCCCCTGGTGGGCGGGGCGGGCAGCAGGCCGAGCAGGTAGAGCCCGCGATCGAGGGGCCAGCTCACGCCGACCCGTCCATCGTCGAGACCAATGACCCCTTGATCCTCGCGACCGCAGAGCGCGCTCAGAGCGGCCTCGGCGCTTGCCGGCCCCGCGAAGGCCAGGAGCCGGCGACCGTCCGAGAGGCCGACCGGCGCCTCGACAGCGTCGGAGATCGCCTGCAGGGCCGGTCGTTCGAAGGGCACGCCGAGGAAGACCACCGAGCCGCTCGCCCGTTTCTTGCCATGCGGAACGCGCGCGGCGGCAAGGATGAAGGTGCGGTTGTCTCGAACGACGACGCCCGAGGCGATCCCGCCCTCCCGCGCCTGCCTGATCACCGCGAGGTCGCGCAGATCGCCCGACAGATTTCCCAACATCGCGTGCATGCCGCTCGGCGACACCACCCCGCTGACGGCGAAGTCGGCACGATACGGCGCCCACCAATCCTCGTTTTCCAGCAGATCTTCGAAGGTGTGGGAATCGGCATCGAGAGCTAGACCCGAAGCAATCTCGGGTAACGCCGCGGCGTTGGTGACCTTCGGCTCGAGCGCATGGGTCGCCGTCGCCACGGCTTGATCGAGACGCACACGCGTAGCGGCGGCCGTCACCCGCGAATCTCCGCCGATGTCTCCGGCGCCCCCGCCGCCATGCCCGCGGCTCCGTGCGTAGAGAGCCACCCCCCCGAGGCCGAGGCCGGCCAAGATCAATAGGACGCCCAATAGCACGCCCGACGGAACGCTTGGCGGGACACCTGGCCGTGCGCCGGCGCCGACCCGGCGGCTGCCCGAGCCCTCAGTCATCGTAGGATCCGTAAGCCTGTCCGCGCTTGTTGAGGTGCGGATGAAGCCCGATCGCCTCGGATGCAAATGTGGCGGTCCCCCCCTTGGCCGTAACCTCGACCTGTTGCGAAGTCGGCTTGAGCGTTGGGCTCCATAGAACGACCTTCCGGGTCCCGAGCGGCACCCCGGCGATCTGGAAGGAGCCATCGGCCGCGACGCGGGTCCAGTGGCCGTTCGGCACCACCAGCAGATCGGATCGCATCTTCGAATGGATGTTGCAGAAGATCTCGACCGGCCCGGACTTCAGCAGCACGACCGGCGCCGAGGTCTCTCCCCCTTTGACCGAGCCCAGATCGAAGGAATTGCCGGGCGACTGGGAGAAGACGTTGTGAATGACGGTGTCCTGGTTGGGGAAGATGACCCGGGTGCCGAGAGGAACCACCGCCACGCGCGGCGCGAACTGCTTGTCGCGCTGCTTGATCTCGAGCGTGTGGCCGTGCACAGGCGCCGTGCGAAGCCCATCGATGTAGACATAGACCTCCCCGATCGGCTGCCCGTTGGTGCGCACGTGACCAGAAACGGTCGCGGATTCCCGCCCGGCCCCGCCGGAGCCCGCTTCCCTACCTTCGCCGCCACCGGCCGCGGACTTGGAGATCGACGCCGGCGACGGCGGCGGTGGAAAAGCGGGCGCGCCTTCGCCGGGCCCGCCGCCCGCCTGCAGGTATTTGAGAATCACGTCGTAGCGCTGCTGCTCCGCCTGCATCAGCTGGAAGATCAACTGACGCTGGTCGCGCAGGTCTTGCTTGAGGCGATCGACGTCGCTCTGGAGGCGGACCACATCGGCGTTGCCGCCGGCATCGGCCGGGGCCGCGTGCGCGGCAGGCGCCCAGGACGCCAACGGCGCGAAGGAGACCATTACCGCGATGCCCACCGCCGATGCCAAGATCAATCTCATGGTCGTCGCCTCATCCTTCTTCATGGTCTGTCCTCGTCGGCCTCGCATCAAAAGCCCACGACCAGACTGGTCGTGAAGACGTCGTCCGCGATGTTGGGGATGCGGCCGTACTGGCCGTTGCGGAGATATTCGGCCTTGAAGACCGCGCGGGTGGTCGCCACCCAGCGAACGCCGCCGGTCGCGCGCCAGCCCTTGGTCAGGTAGGCGCGCTCTGCGCCGAGCCAGACCAGGGCGTCGCGATACTCGCCCCGCCCGATGAGGCCGAACGACGAGGTCAACATGGCGTCCACCTCCAGATAGCCGCCGCCGTGCAAGCGCAGGCCGTACACACCTTGGGACGCCTCACCGTCGGCGGAGCCCTTGAGGAACTCTGCCTTGAGGTCGACGTGCCCCCCGATGTGGGCCAGCATGTCGCCGCCCACGAACCACATCGGGTGGGCGGTGTCGGTCGCCCGGTCCTGCGCCCCGTAGCTGCCCGAGGCGCCGAGCTCCAGCCAGAACGGCAGCGGCAGACGCACCGAGAGCCGCCCGCTGGCGGTCTTGCCGGCGTTGCTGTCGATCTCGTCGTAGAAATGCCACATCTCGACGGTGTTCGACCCGTTGGTCAGCGCCGCCGCGAAGACCAGCCAGTCGGTCGAGCCGAACTTGCTCCGGATCTTGACGCCCAGCGCGGTCCCCGTCGTGTAGCGGGCCATCAGGGAGGGCGTGATGCCGAATCGCTTGTCCGATTTGCGATCTCGATATTCGATCCCGAGCACCGAGTCGGTCTTGCCGACGAAGATCGACGTCCGCTGCGAATCGGTCGGCAACCATTCGATCTGAGCGATGTCGGCGTCGAACACGTCGCCCAGATTGAAGCCGTTGCCCGTGCGCGGGGTGAAGTTGAGGCTGGCCGTCACCAGCGCCGTCGGGGTCAGCGCCGAACGGAGCGTCAGGTTGATCTCGTTGGCGATGAACCCAGGCGCGCCACGAGAGTTGATGCTGTCGTAGCGGTCGACGCCGGGGGCGTCGCCCAGATCGGCGACCTCACCGCGTGAATTCACGGCCGGCGCCAGGATGTCACCCAGGAATACCCAGCCGAAGTTGCCGTAGGCCGGGAAGAGCTGATGGCCGAAGTCCTCGACGTAGCCGGCGCCGTTGTTCCCGCGCGGAACGAAGTAGCCCAGATCGACGTAACCGCCGAGGGTGACGATGGGCTGGCTGTTGCGCAGGAGCTGTTCCGCCTGCGCCAGCCGCTGTTCGAATGCGGCGGTGTCGACCAGGGTGGTGCCCGATCCCTCGCCCGCGGACGAATCGTCGTCGGATCCCGAGGCGGCGTCCGCAGCCGGCGCCGGCGGGGCGTGCGGCTCCGACTGCGCGCGCGCGCGCGCCGGTGCCGCGACCACGACGGCCACCACCACGACCAACCAAGGTTTGACGGCGTCCACCAACCCTGGATTATGAGCAGGCAATTCGTTCGGATTGAGAGCCAAAAACAGCAATCCTGGACGGCAATCTTTCGCTCCCGGACGGACCCGCGCCGCAGCGCCGTTCGACTAGAGTGGATCGAGGGTCAGATGGAATTTCTTCCGCGGCGAAACGCTCTCGCGCTGGTCGGCACGGCTGTCTTGGCGGCCGGCGCCGGACTGCTGGCGTCGGGCTGCCAGCAGGACGGACCGTTTTCCGAGACCGACCTGGCGATGTTGCGGACCTTCGCGCTCAGTCCGCTCGGCCCCGACGGCTCGAATTCTAGCGCCGACGTCGCGCTGGCCGCGAAGCTCGGCAAGCAGCTCTATTTCGACACGCGCATCTCGGGCCCGCTCGGCCCCTACGACGTGAGAGGAACAAACGGAAGCCTGGGGAACGCCGGAGACACGGGCAAGGTCGGCTGCATCTCCTGTCACGATCCGGCGAACGGCGGGAGCGACCACCGGTCGCAGCCCGCCGCCACCAGCCTGGGCGCGGGCTATACCCCGCGCAACTCGCCCACCGTGATCAACGCGGCGTACGCGCCGCTCTGGCAATTCTGGGACGGGCGCGTCGATTCGCTCTGGAGCCAGGCGCTCGCGCCACCCGAAGGCGCCAACGAGTGCAACGGCTCGCGCCTCGCGGTCGCGCATCTCATCGCCACCGACTACGCCGCCGCCTACGTCGCGATCTTCGGTCCGCTGCCGGACATCTCGGGCTTCCCCGCCAGCGGAAAACCCGGCGATCCGGCGTTCGATGGCCTGACTTCCGACGATCAGAAGGCCATCAACCGCATCTTCGCGAACTTCGGCAAGGCGATCGCGGCCTACGAGCGCCGGCTCGTCAGCCCCGCCTTCTCTCCTTCGCCGTTCGACGAATTCCTGGCCGGCAAGAGCGACTCGCTTTCCCCGGCCGCCATGGCCGGCGCCAAGATCTTCATCGGGCGCGGCGGTTGCGCCGAGTGCCACCGCGGTCCGCTGTTCAGCGATCTATCGTTCCACAACATCGGCGCGCCGCAAGAAGGTGAGCACGCCGCGATCACGGACGTCGGCCGCTACGACGGCATCGCCGCGGTCCAGGCGAACCCCTTCAATCGCGGCAGCGAGTTCAGCGATGAGAGAACGAACGATCACCTGACTGGTTTGACCGCGGGCGACGACGATATCGGGCGATTCAAGACTCCGACACTTCGCAACGTGAGCAAGACGGCGCCCTACATGCACGACGGCGCGTATCCCGGCCTCTGGGACGTCGTCAACCACTACAACTTCGGCGGCGAGACCGGGCTCTACAGCGGCGACACCGATCCCGCGATCAACCCGCTGCTGCTCAGCAACGAAGACCTCGACAACCTCATCGAGTTTCTCGGTTCGCTGGCGGACGGCGACCCCTTGCCGACCGCGGATTTTCCCGAAGGGTTGACCGCCAACCCACAGCCTTGATCGCGCGTCAGTGGAGCGTTCCCAGGTTGCGGGCGGCCTCCTGGAAGGTCGCGACGGCGGCGGTGGGCCGGCGGGTCAGGGTCGGATCATCGAAATCGATCGCGTAGAGGCCGAAGTGTCCACGGTAGCCGTGTGACCACTCGAAGTTGTCGATGAGCGACCAGTAGAGGTAGCCGAGCACCTCTACCCCCTCGGCGCGGGCGCGATCGACGGCATAGACGTGCGCGCGCAAGAAATCGGAGCGGAGCACGTCTCGCCCGTCGGCGACGCCGTTCTCGGTGACCAGCAGCGGCCATCCGCGGTGCGCGTAACGGAGCAGCAAACGGTAGAGCCCCTCCGGGTAGATCTCCCAGCCGAGATCGTTGCGCGGGCGATCCGGCGACGACGCCGGGGTGTAGACGTTCCCGCCCGTGAGGTGGCCGATGACCAGGTCGCGCGTGTAGTAGTTGACACCCAGATAGTCGAGGCTGCCCGCGAGCGGCGGGAAGGGCTCGTCGATGTCGATGATCCCCGGCAGGACCACGCGCACGCGGCCCAGCGTCACCCCGTCCAAGAACGCGTCGTTGTAAAAGGCGTCCGCCGCGCCCGCGACGATGCCGTCGACCGGGTTGCCCGAATAGGGATCGAAGATGCGCAGGTTCTGCGCGATCCCGATGCGCGTCGCCCGACCGTCCCCGTCGGCGTCTGCGCGGTCGCTATCGCGCAACGCGCGCGCCATCAACCCGTGCGCGCGCTGCAGCGCCGCCAGGGCCAGCGCGGCGCGCCGCGGATCGCGCACCCCCGGCGGCCACTGCCCGGCCAGGTACCCCTTGGCCACCAGCACGTTGGGCTCGTTGATGGTGCACCACCAGTCCACCAGATCGCCGAACGCGGCCCCCGCCCGCCCGGCGAAGGCCGCCAGCGCCGCCGGCGCGCCCTGCCAATCCCAGCCCCCACGCGCCGCGACCCAGATCGGGAGCGTGAAGTGATAGAGCGTGACCATCGGCGTGATTCCGGCCGCGCGCAGCGCGACGAACATCTCGCGGTAGCGCGCGGCGGCCGCTTCGTCCCAGGCCCCTTCGGTCGGCTCGAGGCGGCTCCACTCGATGCCCAGCCGATAGACGTTGGCGCCCAGCATCTGCAGCGCAGATAGATCGGCGCGCCACAGATTCCACGAATCGGCCGCCCGCGCGGCGCTGGCCCCGTCGAGCACGTGCGGCGTCCCGTCCGGAAAGCGCCCCTTCTCCCATTCGGTCCAGTCGTTGTGGTTGCCCCCTTCGATCTGGTAGGCGGAGGTCGCGACGCCGAACAAGAATTCGCGCGGCGCGCCCCCTAGCATCCGGTGCGCCGCGATCGCTCCCGCGTCGAAGGCGATGGGTTTGCCGCACCCGCTGGCGAGGGCGAGCACGGGGAAGGCGAACGCGAGGGCGGACGGGAGACGCTTCAGCGGGCCGTCGCCTCGCACGCGAAGGCGCGGGCGAGGCCCGCGGGGCGATCGTACCAGGTTCCATCATTGGTTATCGCCGCCCGGTGGTCACACCCACAGTTGATGGTGGTGCCACAGGAGGACGTGCAGGAGCCGTCGGGCTGCGCGGAGTGCCAGTCCGTATAACCCCACGCTTCGCCAGTGACCCAGGCGTACTTCCCCGGACCGCTCGTGTCGTTGCTGGCCTTACCGTCGGTGGCGCCCAGCGCCACCCCCGACCCCAGAAAGAGGCCCCGCTGGGTGAGCAAGTTGACGACAAAGGTGTTCTCCTGAGAGGAGAGAATCGTCACCAGTGTTCCCCCTTGGCCCTCGCAAGCGGTCTCGGAGCTGGGCCAGTCGAGCTGCTCCGAGTGGGTCCAATAGCAATGCAAGAGACCGTCGGTCGGCGTAACGAACGTTGACCCGGCCGGAAACGACGAACAGTCTGGAACGTGGTTGGACCCGCCTGCGCCGCCCTGATGGCCGCGTCCGCCAGCGCCGCCAGGGCCACCGCCCACACCGCCCATTCCCGAACCGGCCGCGCCGCCAGCACCGGCGAGGCCGGCGCCTCCCGTCGCGCCGTCACCACCATCGGCACCGGTACCGTCGGTCCCACTGGCCCCGCCCGCCGCCCCGGTCCCACCGGCTCCGCCATGGCCACCGATGCCGCCCGTCGCGCCGACGCCCCCCGTCGCGCCGACGCCCCCCGTCGCGCCAACGCCCCCCGTCGCGCCAACGCCCCCCGTCGCGCCGACGCCTCCCGTCGCGCCGACGCCCCCCGTCGCGCCGACGCCGCCGACGCCGCCGGTGCCACCGACGCCGCCGGTGCCACCCATGACCGGCGTGTTGCCGGTAGTCGAGAGCCCGGCATGGTTCACCGAACATCCCAACCCGCCCGCCAAGCCCACCGCGACGGTAAAACCAAAAGCCAGGGCCGCCTTTGTTGGACGGGCCCGGAACAACATCGCGAGTACAATACCACCCTCATGACCTGGCGACGACTGTGGGGGTTTTTCCTGTTCCTGCTGGTGCTCGCCGCCCTTGGCGCGTCCGGATATCTCTTCAATTCGCTGCGCCGTGAACAGGCGGCGCGCGCGGCCCTGGAGCGGGATGTTGCCTCGTTCGGCCCGCGTTTCGACCAGTTCAAAGAGGCGGTGCGCGGCGTCGATCGCAGCCTCTCGGCGACGGTCTTTCAACAAGTCGATCTCGGTGTCTCCGGCTGGCAACCGATTGCCGGAGGCTTCTACGTCATAGATCTGTCGGCGACGCCCGCCAGCAAGGGTCTGCGGATCTCCGGCCGGATCATCAATCCGACCTCCGTCACCCACGAATCGGCGCAGTTCTCGGTGCGCGTCGGCGAGCAACGGGTGACCTTCTCGCTCCCCCACGTGCCACCCGCCGTCGCACAGCCGTTCGACGTCACGCTGCCCGACGTTCCGGCTGCCACCCGCAAGGTGTTCTTCGCGCTCGACGGATCGACGATCAACTTCGCCAGCTCCAGCACCCGCAAACGCGCGGGCGCCGACCCCGTCGACACCGACAAGCTGCTTCACTAGCGCGCGCCTTCGCGCGCCTAGAGGTTGCCCAGCAGCCGCTTAGCAGCGCGCGCCCGCCCGCCCAAGAGCGCGGGCCCGACTAGCGCGAAACGGTGTAGGCCGTCATGCTGACGATCGTGTCGACGTTGGCGTCGCGGGGCAGCACCGCCACTGGCTTGTTCACGCCCAGCAGAATGGGGCCGATGGCGGTCGCGCCACCCAGCGCGGACAGCACCTTGTAGGCGGCATTCCCGGCGGCCAGCGATGGAAAGATCAGCACGTTCGCCGCGTCGGTGAGGCGGGTAAACGGAAACAGCTCGCGCAGCTTGTCCGGCTCGACCGCGATGTCGGCCTGCACCTCGCCGTCGATCTCCAGGTCGGGGCGCAGCTTGCGGACGATCTCGACCGCGTCGGCCATCTTGCGTGATTCCGGATGCGGCGCAGAGCCGAAATTCGAAAACGAGATCATCGCGATGCGCGGCGTGACCTCGAAGGCTCGCGCGGCGTCGGCGACCTGGATCGCGGTGTCGGCGAGGGTCGCGGCGTCCGGGTCGATGTTGACGGTCGCGTCGGCGAAGAATTTCACGCCGTTGTTGAACAGCATCATGTACATGCCGGTCGCGCGCCGAACGTCCGGGCGGATCCCCAGGATCTGCAGCGCCGGACGGATGGTGTCGGGGTAAGGCGCGGTCAACCCGGCGACCAGACCGTCGGCGTCGCCGGTCTTCACCATCATCATGCCGAAGTGGATGCGCCGGTTCATGAGGCGCGCGGCGCTGGCGGCGGTCACCCCTTTGCGGCAGCGAAGCTCCAGATAGTCCTGCGCATAAGCGGCGTGCTTGGGCGAATCGGAAGGATTCAGGATCTCGGCTCCCTCGAGGTCCAGGTCCAGGTCGGCCGCGCGCTGGCGCAGCGTCGCCTGGTCGCCAAGCAGGATCGGGTGGGCGATCTTCTCGTCGAGCACGATCTGACAGGCGCGCAGCACCTTGATGTTGTCGCCGTCCGGGAAGACGATCCGCTTGGGTGAATTCTTCGCCCGTTGCACGATCTGTCGCATGATCGTCTGGTGGGTGCCGCCGATGCGGCGCTGCAGCCGCTCCCGGTACTCGGCGATGTCGAGGGGTAGCCGCGCCGCGCCCGACTGGATGGCGGCCTCCGCCACCGCCGGGGCGCACCACCAGAGCACGCGGGTGTCGAATGGCTTGGGGATGATGTAGTCGGGGCCGAAGCGAAACGCGGAGACGCCATAGGCCTCGGCGACGGTGTCCGGCACCGGCTCGTGCGCGAGCGCGGCCAGGGAGCGCGCGGCCGCGATCTTCATGGCCTCGTTGATCTCCTTGGCGCGGACGTCGAGCGCCCCGCGAAAAATGTAGGGAAACCCGAGGACGTTGTTGACCTGATTCGGGAAGTCGCTGCGCCCGGTGGCCACGATCGCATCGGGACGCGCCGCCTTGGCGTCGGGGTAACTGATCTCGGGATCGGGGTTGGCCAGCGCGAAGATCAGCGGCCGCGGCGCCATCGTCTTCAACATCTCCCCCGTGCAGAGGCCCGCCTTGGACAGCCCCAGGAACACGTCCGCCCCACGCAGGGCATCGGCGCGCGTGCGGGACCCGTCGTCCTTGCGGGCGAAGCGCGCCTTCCAGCGGTTCATCCCCTGCGCGCGCCCTTCGTAGATGACACCCACCGAGTCGATCATGGTGATCTGGCCGAGCGGCACGCCGAGCTCGACGTAGAAGGTCGCGCAGGCGATCGCCGAGGCGCCGGCGCCGGAGACCACGATCTTGAGGTCGTGGAGCTTCTTCCCCGCGATCTCCGCGGCGTTGACCAGCGCCGCGCCCGAGATGATGGCGGTGCCGTGCTGGTCGTCGTGAAAGACCGGGATCGACATCCGGGCGCGCAGGCCCGCTTCGATCTCGAAGCACTCCGGCGCCTTCAGGTCCTCGAGGTTGATGCCGCCGAAGGTCGGCTCGAGCGCGGCGACGGTCTCGATGAAGCGCGCCGAATCGGGCGCGTCGACCTCCAGATCGAAGACGTCGATGTCGGCGAACTTCTTGAAGAGGCAGGCCTTCCCCTCCATCACCGGCTTGCTGGCGAGCGGGCCGATGTTGCCGAGGCCCAGGACCGCGGTCCCGTTGCTGACCACCGCCACCAGGTTTCCGCGGGCCGTGTAGTCCCAGACGCGCTCCGCGTTCTCGGCGATCTCGAGGCACGGCTCGGCCACCCCCGGCGAATAGGCCAGCGACAGATCGCGCTGGGTGACCAGCGGCTTGGTCGGGACCACCTCCAGTTTTCCGGGGCGACCACCGCTGTGGTAGTCGAGCGCGTCTTGTTTTCTGATCACTGTGCTTGGAACCCTAACAGGGTTCCAAACCTCCCGCGATGGGGTCGGGCAGGCGGAGCCCGCCCGACCCCGACGCGATCGCGGAACCCTTGCTCTGGTTTCAATCCAGTGGTGCTAGCTCCGTCCCGCAAGGGCTCGGGCGGGGCTCAGGTCTCAGGCGTGCAGGCGGGCTTTGGCGCGCTTGGCCTTCATGACGTAGCGGTAGGTCTGAGTCGCCTTGGGAGGAATCACGAAGTCGCCCAACGTCTTCAGCGGATTGGTGACGCGGTTGTCGACCCGCACTTCGAAATGCAGGTGCGGCGGCGAGACCTTGACGCCCGTGCGTCCCACGAAGCCGATGGTCTGGCCCGCGGTGACGTGATCGGTCTGCGCGACCAGATACGACGACAGGTGCATGTAGCACGAGACGATGTGGTGATCGGGGCGATGCTCGATGCAGAGGTAGATTCCCCCCACGCCCAGCCGCCGCTTGGCGTAGCGGGCGATCTTGTCGGGCGCGATCGGTCCCTTGCGCGCCTGCCCCGGCACGTTCGCGCCCGCGAAGATCACGGTGCCGTCGGCGATCGCGCGCACGGGCTCGCCGATGGTTCCGGTGATGTCGAGGCCGCGGTGACGGCGCGCGCCGCCGTCACGTTCTTCGCCCGGGCCGCTGGTCGCAACTCGGGGCGGCGCCTCGAGCGGCGAGACCACCGTGATTCCGATCGCCGCCTCCCGCGTGACATCCGGGGTGCCCAGATACGCCGCCACCATCCGCCGGCGCGCGGTGAGAATCAGATCCTCGTGCCCGCTGGAGCGCACCTCGTCGCCCCAGACGAAGTGCGCGACACCGCTCCGGTGCGGCGCGCCCCCGAACGCCTCGTCGAGCTCCTTGTGCCGCGCCTGCCACATCTCCAGCAACACCGCGCCCACCGTCAAGTTGTTGGTCGGATCGAGCAGGCGGCGCGAGGTCAGATCTGCCTTGTCGACGGGCAGCGCCGGAGAGCCGGCCACCCGGTACATTCCGGAGTCGATCGCCAGAAGCCCGTATCGGCCGTCGGCGTGAAAGGCCGGGTCGCACTTGCTGCCGAAGAAAGCCAGCGCGGCCAGCGTGAAAGGGTCGCTCTTGGCCACGTCGGCCGCCGTCAAGATGGCGGGCGCGAGAGCGGTGGTCGGCGAATCGGACTCCACGCCGCACAGGTGCGCGAAGGCCGTCCGAAAGCGCTCGGCGTCGATCGGCGCCGCGACCGCCGGCTCGGCGGGCCAGGTGGCCGGATTGCGGAGCTGGTGCGCGGGCTTGGGCTCGACGCCGGGCTCGCGCGCCGTCCACGGGCGAGACGCCGCGACGCCGCGCGCCGGGACGAGCGCGCCGGCAACGGCCAAGGCCCACGCGCCGCGCCAGATGAGTCTCATGGGGGGGTCGCTAAATATAGTCCAACCACCGGCGGGTCGGGAGGGCAAACCGCTCGAGAGGCCTAAGGACCGCGTTTGCGCGTCAATTCGTGCACATGAAGACCTTGCCGCACGTGATCTCGCCGCCCGCGATCGCGTTGCCGCCAGGCGAAAAGGCCACCGCCGTCACGGCGTGACTGAGGTCGCGGCGGATGTAACCGGCGCGTGCCGTCGCACTCCAGTACGAGGCGTTCGCGTCGGTGTCGCCGAG
>JADGRB010000316.1 GCA_017881315.1 Pseudomonadota bacterium | reverse complement strand
GACCACCTTCGTGAAGGCCTTCGCGCCGTGGGCGTACCGGCGCCCCATCTCGGACGACGAGCTGTCGGACTTGATGGCGGTCTACCAACAGGGCTCGACGACCAGTTACAACGCCGGCATCGAGCTGGTGATGAAGGCCACCCTCGCCTCGCCGTCGTTCCTGTTCAGGACCGAGCTTGGACCGTCGACGTTGACCGCGGACGCTCAGGGCAACTTTCCCGACACCACGCTCACCCCGTACGAGATCGCCAGCCAACTTTCGTTCACGCTGATCGGCAACCTTCCCGACCCGCCGCTCACCGCGGCGGCCGCAGATGGCAGCTTGGCGACCACAGACGGCATCACCAACCAGATCAATCGGCTGCTCGCGCAGCCGGCGACCCAGACCCACCTCACCGACGTGGTGTTGAATTGGTTCGGCGTCGGAATGGTATTCGACAAGGTAAAGGACCCTGCCCTGCTGTCGGCGTTGTCGTCGACCGGGTCTGACCAGGATCAGGCGGCTCTTCGGAACGATCTGTGGACCTCCGCCCGGCAGTTCGTGAGCTCGATTCTATGGAGCGGATCAGGAAAGATCGACGACCTCCTGACGTCGCAAACCGTCTACGTCAACGGGCGGTTGAGCAAGCTTTACCCGGACGCAATAGTCGGGCAGGCCCCCACCGACACCACTTTCGTGGCCGCGATCTGGCCGGCCGGGGAGGGACGCAGCGGACTGTTGACGCAGCCGAGCTATCTCTGGGCGGCGTCCGACCCGGCCCAGAACTCGATCGTGAAACGAGGCAAGGGGATCCACGACGACGTGGTCTGCCAGGATTTGGTCGGTCCTCCAGTCGACCTTTCGACCCCGTCGGCGATGAACGCCATCGAATGCAAGTCGCTGGACGGAACCCAGACCCTGTCGACCTGCGACAGCGAGATCCTGATATCCGACGCCCGTCTCGCGTTGCAGCCCTGCCAGACCTGTCACGCGCAGATCGATCCCTACGCGCGCGTGCTTCAGAACTTTGGTCCCATCGGCAACTATCGGACGATGGACGAGAAGGGTCGCTCCATCGACCCCGTGGCCACCTTTGTGGCGACCCAGCCCCCGCTGGTCCTCCAGCCCGGCGCGACCGTCATCTCCGCCGTGGGCTCGCCGCTGGCGCCGCGGACCGTGACCGGCGCGCAGGGGCTGGCAGGCGTGCTGATCTCGACGGGAGTATTCGACGGCTGCGCCGCCCAACAGATGCTCGGAACGGCGATCGGGCAGCGAATCAACACGTACAACACTTGCGAGCTCGCCCCCATTCGAGCCGCCAGCGACGGCAGCATCCAGTCCCTTTTCATCAACCTGCTGTCGCCGGATTTCATGCGCGCGCGCGCCGGAGGACCCCAATGAGCCGCTACAAGTTCGCTCGGCGCGCCTTCCTGCGCGGCTGCGGCGGTTCCGCCGCGCTCATGCTGCCACTGTTGCGATCGATCGAGGCGCGAGCGGCCGGCGCGGCTGCGCCTCTGCGGTTGCTGATCATTCAGCATCCCCTGGGCACGTATCCCGGGCTGGCGAGGTGGCGCCCCACGGCGAGCGCAACGACGACCAGCTTCACACTTCCCACGGAGAGCGCGCCGTTTGCGCCGCTTCAGAAGTACCTGGTCATGATCGACGGCCTGAACCTGGTGCCGGTGGGCGGCGGAACGGACGCCACCGGTGGTCAGAACACGGCCGAGGGGGGCATGGTGTCGTTGATGACGGGCGTTCCCACCATCGGCATGGTGGGACAGCAGGATCACTGTGCCGGCGGTCCGTCGATCGATCAGCTCTTGCTCCAGAAGTCGCCCGGGCTGGGCGGTCGCAACTTCGGCAGCCCGACACCTTTCGGTTCTTTGCAACTGGCGGCTGACATTCGTTCCGACCGGGACGAGGTGTCTCCGCGCGTTCTGTCGTATTTCGGGCCGGCCATCGGGGTGCTCGATCCGGCGCTGGCCCGCCAGCCGCTTTACCCCGACACTTCGCCCGTGAACGCGTACACGCGCCTGTTCGGTTCTGCGTTGCCCACGGCAAACGGCGCCGGCGCCCTGGCCCGCGATCTGAGCGCGCTCAACTACATGCGGCGCGACCTGGCGCGTTTGCGGACCCTGATTCCGGCCACGGAAAAAGATAGGCTGGATGCGTACGCGTCCGCCGTCAGCCAACTCGAAGCGAGCCTTCGGACGAAGTATGGGAACACAGGTGGAGGCGCCTGCGTGACGCCTGCCGTCCCACCAAGCTTTTCCCCTACGGTCACCGGCATGGAGGGCACAGGGAGCGCATATACCGACCTTTCCGGCGTCGACTATTATGTGGCCGGCCAGCCCAACTTCCACCCACACGCGGATCTGGGCATGACGCAGCTCAGATTGATCAAGTCCGCGTTCAGCTGCGATCTGGTCCGGGTGGCCACGTTCATGTGGGCGTCGGGCACGAGCTGGGTGAGGTTCCCAGGCACTTTCCAAGGAGCGACCATCCAAGGTGGCCTCACGTCCGCCCCTCATCACCCAGTCGCCCAGAGCAACGACCCCGGAACGCAGGAGTGGTTGAGTCAGATCGACCAGTTCTATTCAGCGGCGACCTCGACCGTGCTGCAGGAGTTCGCGACCACGCCGGACATCGACGGCAACATGCTGATCGACAACACTATCATCGTTTACGTCACCGAGGTGGCGCGCGCCTTCGATTCGAATCAGCAGAACATGCCGGTCATCCTGTTCGGCGGTAAGAACACCAGATTGAAGGGCGGGACCTTCTTGAAGGTTCAGGACGGACCGCTGGCGACCCAGACCGGCGGCACCGGAAACCGCCCGTTCAACGACCTTTGGCTGGCGCTGGCGCCGATTTTTGGCGTGTCCCTGCCCAGCCTGGGCGTCGCATCGCAATACACGGGCCCCCTGCCGGGAGTCTTCTCGGCCCAATAACGAACCGGCCGCGGCGCGCACCAGCGCGCTCCTGCGGGTTCCGCCATCACGGCGGGTGACATTCGAGGAGGGAGCGCCTATCAGCGGCCGCCGTAGTGTCGCAACACTTCTGCGACGTCGTTGTGTTTCTCTTTGACCGCCACTCCAAGAGGCGTCCGGCCGTCCAGGTCCGTGGCGTCGACCTGGCGTAGGCTAGAGCGATGGGCCTGCCTCCTTGGATGATTCCCCCCGAGCGCCTCGGTCCCGAGATGCGCCGGGTCTACCAGGAAGGGGTCCGCGCCGTGAAGGACGGGGCCAAGATCCTGATTCGCGGCGAAGACGGCGTCGGCAAGAAAGTCATGGCCAGGTGGCTCCACGAGGCGTCGCCGCGCGCGGACCCGATCCTAAGGAGGTGTGCCCGCCTGCCATGGGCGAGATCGTGGCGCGACCCGAGGTAGGCGGCCTGCACCACCGGTACCTAACTGTAAGTAATTGAGTATAACCAGCGCCCCGCGCGGTTAACCTGGGCGGAAGGAGGGAGCGCTTGGAGGGACCGGGCGACAGGATAGCGGTGGACGACGCCTCCAGACGATCGCGGGCGACGCCAACGTCGACCTATCAGGTGCACGCCGATCTCGTCCACCGCACCCTGCGAAGATTCGGCGTTCTCGGAGCCGATCTCGACGATCTCCGTCACGAAGTGTTCGTGATCGTGCATGAGCAACGCGAGCAGCTCGCTGTCGTGGACAACGTTCCGTATTGGCTGCGCGCGATCTGCTGGCGCGTGGCTGCCGGGTACCGGCGGCGCGCCCATCACCGTCTCGAGGTGGCCAGCGAGACACTGCCGGAGACACCCGATGAGGATGCGAGCGCCACGCTCGAAGAGCTGGAAAGGCAGCAGGAACGCGGCCGCTTGCTGGAGGCGCTGGATCGGCTCGACGACTCCCAGCGCGATCTGGTCGCCCTCCACGATCTCGGCGATCTCCCGACCGTCGAGCTGGCCCGACTCGTGGGGTGCGATCGCAAGACGGCCCACAAGAGACTCATGCTTGCGCACAGGCGCTTGGCCACGCTGTTGCGGGATGGCCAGCCCCGCCCGACATCGACGGCGCCCGCACCGGCGCGCTCGGCGCCGTCCGACCTCGCGCCCCCCGACGTGTGGCTCAGCGACCGCCTTCAGGTCATAGACGTCACGCGCGATGTGAACATCGGCATGATCGGGAACGTCATGCTGACCACCTGGCCCGGCCCCGCCAGTCTGGATGCCATGAAGAGGCTCTGGGACGTCTTCTCGGAGCTGGTCGAAACCTGCGGCGGCCGGTTCACTTACCTGGCCACCGTCAGCGCCGCCACGCGTCCGCCCACGCTCGAGGCGCGCAAGCTGATCGTCGACATCCTCAAGACCTTCGGACCGTTCTGCGACGCTTACGGCACCGCCGTCGAGGGCGGCATGTCCTGGATCGTGAAGCCGGTGATGACGGGGCTAGCGATGTTGACTCGGCCGCAGTTCCCGATGCGATTCTTGTCGGGCGTGCCAGCGGCCTCAAACTCGATCGCGCCTTACACCCGCGGGCCGTCTGGTCCGCTGGCTGCCGGCGCGCTCGTGAGCGCTATCACGCACCTTCGTCGGCTGTCGACCTGATCCCGAAGATTTCTTCCCCATCACCGTCGCGCCGAAGCACTTCTCCTGAGAGGGAAATAAACACGACCTTCGCCGTTTGGGGAAGGTAACGGGGTGGCGCAGCCCGTGGACTGCCCGAATTTTCGAAATTCCAAGGAGAAACAAGCATGATTCGCACACAGTTCATGTTGTGGGTGGGAGCGGCGTGCTCCGTGTTCACGCTGGGGACGTTGGGTTGTGGACAGAGACCTGCGACCGAGCCCGTACAGACGACGCGCTCCGCATTGTCGGTGAATTCCGACGAGGTTTTGGGATTTGAAAAATCCTCGGATTGGCATGTCACGTCGAGCCCACCGATCGCGCTGAGCGCGAGCTCGACCGCTTCCCAAGGCAGCTTTTCGCTCGCCGTTCCCGCCAAGGGGTACGTCACCGTGCAAGGCGCGACGATCTCGCTCAACTCGGCGTTGTCCCCCACCGTCTCTTTCGACCTCTCGATGCCGGCCCCGGTGAATCCCTCCTGGGCGGGCGCCGCACAGCTCTACGTCGATTGCCATTCGCACTCCCTCTTCAATCAATATCTGGGTCAGCAGGAGCTGACCGGGCAGCCGACTGGAAAATTCGTGACCGAGAGCTACTCCGTCCCCGCTTCGATTCAGAGTGCCTTGGCGGCGGGGTGCAGCGACCTCAGCTTCACGATCGCCATCAACGTCCCGACCAACCAGACGGGGAACTACCTGCTCGACAACCTGCAGCTCGGTGGCGGGCCCACGATCGTGTCCTGTCAAAGCACGATCGGCGAGGCCGGCGCGGGGGCGGGGACCGTCGTCTTTTCGAATCAGGTCACGCGGCCCGACCTGGGGACCTTCGTTCTGAACACGACGATCGCGGTCGGCGATCCCCAGACCATGACGCGTAACGTTTCTCTAAACGGTCAGCCGCTCTACAATCTGACTACCCAGGCCCCGAGCAGCGGAGCGGCGACGACCACGGTCACCATGTTTCCACCGATCCTCGGCGCTCACCAGGTCAGCACGACGTCCGACGGCACAACGTTCACCGTCGTGGCCGATGGCATCGCCTACGGGATGCTGCTGTTTCTATTCTCGATTGGCCTGTCGATCACGCTCGGCCTGATGCGCTTCATCAATCTGGCGCATGGCGCGTTCGGC
>JADGRB010000076.1 GCA_017881315.1 Pseudomonadota bacterium | reverse complement strand
GGTGCGCTGTTTCACGCGCGACGCGAAGCGCGCGGCCGCGCAGTTGCCCCTGCTCGACTGGGTGCAGGGCAACGTGGAGGACGCGCCCTCCCTCTCGCGGGCCCTCGCCGGTTGTACGGCCGCGATGTACCTCGTTCACTCGATGGGGGAAGGGGCGACGTTCGCGGAGCGCGAGGTGGTCGCCGCCCAGGGATTCGCGCGGGCCGCGGCGCAGGCCGATCTCGCGCGCATTGTCTACCTCGGGGGTCTCGCGCCGACCGGTGACGCATCGTCGCACCTGCGCAGCCGCCTCGCCGTCGGGGAGGCGCTGCGTGCCGGACCGGTCTGTGCAATCGAGCTGCGCGCGAGCATGATCATCGGCCACGGTAGCCTGAGCTGGCTCATCGTGCGCGACCTCGCGGCGCGCCTGCCCGTGATGGTGCTGCCCTCCTGGCTTCGGTCGCGCACGCAGCCGATCGCGATCGACGACGTCGTGGTCGCGCTTGTCGCGGCGCTGGAGCTGACGACCGAGGGCAGCGCCTCGTTCGATCTTCCTGGTCCGGAGGTGGTGTCTTGCCGCGAGATCCTCGAGGTGGCGGCGGAGGTCATGGGCTTGCCCGTGCCGCGCGTGCTCGAGCTGCCAATCCTCACGCCGCGCCTGTCGTCCCACTGGGTCCGCTTCGTCACGCGCGCCCAGTGGTCCGTCGCGCGCGAGGTCGTGATCGGCTTGACGCAGGATCTGCTGGCGCGCGACGATGCCTTCTGGCGGGCTATCGGACACCCGACGCTCACCTCCCTGCGCGAGGCAGCGCGGCGCGCGATCATTGCCGAGCACGACGAAATCCCCGCGCCCGGGGCTTGGGGCCTCGTCGAACGGCTGCGCCGGGGAGCGCCTCATCAAGCCGCGTCCTGAGCCGCGCGCCGCCGCGCGGGCCGGAGGGACATCCTCGTGCCGATTCGGGGCCGCATCCGTTGCCCTCGTCGCCGTCGTGGCGTGGATCGCGGGCGCCGCAATCGCGTCGTCCCTGGGGCTGTGGTCCGGAATGGGCACGACGGCGGTGATCGTCGGGCTCGGCGTGCTGGCGACCCGATGGCAGGCGCTGCGCGAGATGCTGCGCCCCCATCCGACGCCGGTCCTCATCGGGCTCGCGGCCGGGCTGCTGCTGGCTCTCGCGACTCACCTCTCCTACGGTCCCATCAGCGCGCTTGCTCCCTTCGTGAAGACCGGAACGGCCCAGCTCTACCTGGAGAACGCGTCGCGGCCCCGCCTCGCCTTCGCGCTGCTGCTGGTGCCGATCGCCATCGCCGAGGAGGTGGTCTGGCGGGGCGCCGTGCAGACGGCGCTGACCGCTCGATTCGGGACCGCCGTCGCGATCCTCGCTGGCGCCGCGCTCTACGCCGTCTGCCACGTGCCGATCGGGTCGTCGATGCTGATCATCGCGGCGCTCGGGTGCGGGCTGGTCTGGGGCGCCCTACGCGCCACGACGGCAGGTCTGGTCGCGCCGATCCTCGCTCACCTTCTTTGGGACGAGATCCTGCTCTTCATCGCCCCCCTCACGACGCGCTGACTGTCGGCGAGGCCAGTGAATCTGCCCTGCCCATCTCTCACTTGATCGTGACTTTAGGGAGCGAGGTTCCAGGGCGTTGACGTCGGTGGCCCGTGAGAGCGACACTCTCGCCACGCCTCCATGGCTCATCTCCTCATCGTCGACGACGACAACGACATCGTAGAAGCGTTCGGCGATTTGCTACGCGGGGAGGGACACGAGGTTCACTGCGCCTCGACCGGCGAAGAGGGTCTGGTCGTCCTGAGAGCCTCACCACTGCCGGATGCTCTGGTGCTCGACGTGGATATGCCCGTTCTAGGTGGTCCTGGAATGGCGCACAAGATGCTGTTGCACGACGCGGGAGAGGAGAACGTTCCGATCATCCTCATGTCTGCGAGGCAGGATCTGCCGCAGATCGCCCGGGAAATGGGAACGTCATATGTTCTCAAGAAGCCGACGACGATCGATGTCTTTCTCACGTTGCTCGATCGAACACTTCAAGAGCGACGAGGGCCATCGTCCGCTTGAAGCGTTCATCCGACAGTTACGGTCCAGATTCATCGCCCGGGTACCTGGGTTGTGCTTGCCCGTTTTGTCGGTGGCGAACTTGCTGAAGGTCCATTTGGCGAATTCGTCTGGGTCGACCGCGCAGCATTTGCTCGATTGCGCGTCTTGGATGCCTTCAGAGACGCTCGTTTGCGCGTACTGGATGGCTCCGTTGTGCTCGACTGAAATCGAAATGGTCCGTGCACGGTGGATCTTCAGGGAGGGATCGACCGCGGGGCGGCAGGGCCGTCGCGCTCAGCTGCCAGGGCGGTCGCGCCCCGCGGAGGGATCGCCAGGTACTCGTTCCCTGCTCTCCGAGGCGCGGGAGGGGGCGCGAAGGTTCTTGAACACAATTCCAGCGTCTCGCGACAGTAAGTAATGCAGCTGATCTGCCTCGTCGCGCCGCCTTCCGCGCCGCGACGCGTCGCCCTCAACCCGCGAGGCCGGATATACCATGATGCCCACCCGAACGTCGAACCGTGTCCCTCCCTCCGCCGTCGCGATGTTGGCTCTCTTCGGGGGCTTCGCGCTGAGCTCGAGGGCTCTGGCGCAGAGCTCGGTCGACAAGCTGCAGGACTTCCCGCTGAACGAGGTGCAGATCACCGACGCCTATCAGCAGAACCTCTACCAGCAGGAGATCACCTACCTCCTCACGACGCTCGACTCCAATCGCCTGATGGCCGGCTTCCAGGCGGTGTCGCAGAACGTGACGCCGACGAACCTCTACGGCGGCTGGGAGAACAGCAACATCCGCGGCCACTCCATGGGCCACTGGATGTCCGCCGTGGCGCACGCCTACCAGCAAGCCCAGGGCGGCAACCCCACGCTGGCCACACAGATCAAGACCAAACTCGATGGCGTCGTCGCAAGTCTCAAGTCGTATCAGGCGTCCAACGGCTTCCTGTTCGCGACGCCCGTGTCCCAGTTCGACGACTTCGACGCCGGCACCGGGAGCACCTGGGTGCCTTACTACACGATGCACAAGATCCTGGCCGGCCTCATCGACATCTACGAGCTCGAGGGAAACAGCGACGCTCTGGCGGTCGCCAGCAATCTGGGGACCTGGCTCTACAACCGCGCCAACGGCTGGAGCTCGGCCGCGAAGTCGCGGGTGCTCGGCCAAGAGTACGGCGGCATGAACGACGCCCTCTATGAGCTTTACAAGCTCACCAAGAATCCCAACCACCTGACCGTGGCCCACGTGTTCGACGACACGAGCTTGTTCACGACGCTGGCCGCGGGCACCGACAGCCTGAGCGGCCTGCACGCCAACATGACCATCCCCAAGTTCATCGGCGCCCTCAACCGCTATCGAACCGTGGGATCGTCGGAATCCGCCTATCTGAACGCGGCCACGGGATTCTTCAACGTCGTGCTGAACGACCACACCTACATCACGGGCGGAAACAGCGAGGACGAGCACTTCCACACGCCCAAGGCCTTGAATCAATACCGCGACAACGTCAACGACGAGACCTGCAACGCCTACAACATGACGAAGCTGACCCGGGACCTCTACATGGTGACGGGTGACGTCAAGTACGCGGACTTCTACGAGCGGGTTCACATCAACGAGATCCTGGCCTCGATGAATCCCGACACGGGGATGACCACCTACTTCAAACCGATGGGGACCGGGTACTTCAAGGCGTTCGGCACGACGACGAACAGCTTCTGGTGCTGTACCGGAACGGGGATGGAGAACTTCACCAGGCTCGACGACAGCGTGTACTTCCACGACGCCAAGAACCTGTGGGTCACGTACTACGTCAGCTCGACGTTGAACTGGTCCGAGCGCGGCCTGTCGCTGACGCAGACGACGGATCTTCCCCTCTCGAACAAGGTCACCTTCACCATCAACAGCGCCCCGACCGACGCCGTCACCTTGAGCTTCCGGAAGCCCGACTGGACCTCGAGCTGTCAGATGGCCATTTCGGTCAACGGCCAGGCGGTCTCGGCCACCGCGTCGGGCGGTTTCATCACCGTGAACCGGGTCTGGAACGCGGGCGACAAGGTCGTGATCGCGTTCCCGCTCTTCTTGAGCGTGTCACGGACGCCGGACAACCAGAGCGTCGTGGCGTTCACTTACGGCCCGCTGGTCCTCAGCGCCGGGCTCGGAACGGCGAGCATGACCACCACCACCCACGCCGCCACGATCGCGGCGACGTCGCCCGGAGGCCTGCAGGACACCATCAAGGTCAACAGCCCCACCGCGGTCAACGACTGGCTGGCCAACATCAACTCCAACCTGGTTCAAACCGCGGGACAGCTGACTTTCAACCTGAAGGGAACGGATTCGGACGGCAAGCTCGTCTTCATCCCCCACTACTCGCGCTACAAGGACAGGTACGGCATCTACTGGATCATGTCCGGCGCCTCGGGCGGGAGCACCTCGACGACCGTCTCCTGCCCGACGGTAGACGCGGGCGGAACGGGCGGGTCCGGCGGCGCCAGCGGGTCGGGCGGCGCCAGCGGCACGGGCGGCAGCGGCGGCGCAGCGGGCAAGGGTGCGAGCGGCGGCGCGACGGGATCGGGGGGCATGACCATGGGCCAAGGAGGGACCGGCGGCACGAGGGGATCGGGGGGCATGACCATGGGCCAGGGCGGAAGCGGAGGCACGACCGGCTCGGGCGGCACCTCCTCTGGCAGCGGCGGCGGCCCCCTCACCTCCACGGGTGGAACGACCGGCAGCGGCGGCGCCTCGAACAGCGGCGGCGTCACAGGCAGTTCGGGTGGCACCTCGGGCAGCGGCGGCAGCACCAGCGGATCCGGGGGCTCGGCTTCCGGCGGCGCCGGCCACGTCTCGACGGGCTGCTCCTGCGTCGTCGCCGATTCCGCTCCCGGCCCCGCGACCGCGGGGTGGCTGTGCGCCTTTGCGCTCCTGCTCGGCTACCGCCGCCGGCGTCGTTGACGCGCCAAACGACGCTCACTCCGGCCGGGGCGGCGACCAAGTTCCTCTTCGCTGGTGCCCGAGACGAGACTTGAACTCGTAAGCCCTTGCGGGCGGCGGATCTTGAGTTGGCAGCCCTGGGCGGCATCGACCGGAACCCTTTGCCGGACCTCGGGACAATGACGACTGAAGGACTTTTGAGTCCGCCGCGTTTACCATTTCGCCACCCCAGCTTTTATTGGCAATTTTTTATATATTTCTGCTGTAGAGATCTGCGGTTTGTGCGCCAACCGATTGGCAGCCTCGGGACAATGACGAACTCTCTGTCCCCGTCATGCTATCCGCCTTTAGGCCAGCGTCTACTGGTCAGCTCGGCGCCCTGAAAAGTGGGTCTCCTGACCTTCGAGCGGGTGCTGGATCGACGTTATGAAGCAGCGCCCTCCGTCGGAGAGGGCGCGGATCGGGCCGGTGCGCCCGCGCCGCCGCCGTAAAGGGAGGGTCGCAGCGACTTGACACCTGTTTGCACCGGTTTCACGATCGGGACATGCCTAAGCTTATTTGGATTGTTCCCCTCGCTTTCTTCTTCCTGAACCCCGCCATCGCCTGCGGCCCCGCCGAACCACAGTTCCAGTACGGAGCGGCCGAGATGCGCGCCGCCGTCGAAGGAGACTGGTCGTTCACGATCACGCCCGACGGCGGGACGACCACCCAGGTCACGCTGCACATTGACCAGGCCGCGACCGCCGCCGACGCGGGCGTGGCGCGCGCGCCGGGGCGCGGGTTGCTGCGCGCGGCTTACGCGTGCGGCACCCGCACCCTGGTGAAGAGCGCCGGGGCGTGCATCGACGCCACCCAAATGCCGCTCGCGCTGACCTTCGTATCCGGCGACGCCACTTTGGGCGGCGGTCATCTTTCCGGCATGTTCACTGTGGAAGGTCTGATCTTTACCACTGTGGCCGCGGGGGCCCTCAGCTTGACCATCGGCCCATACGACATCGAGTCGATGCTCGGGCCGGACGGCACTCTGGGCGCTCCCCGCCTCGGGCCGGGCGGAACCACCGGGACTTTGGTCGTGAGCCGCCTCTAGAACATCGCGGCCCGGGCTACGCGGCAACCGGACCCCTTCGACGAGACGCCACGAGATTTCGAAGACGCGCTCCCGAAGACTCCTCCGTGTAAACCACGGTCTCCCGCAGGGGGGAGACCTTCGTCAACGCTTCGGAGCGCTGCGAAACCGGAAGCGCGAGTACCACCAACCAACAAACGCGGCTTTCCTCAATTGTTGATGATTCCAGCGTGAACGAAACACACCACCGAGCAATCCCGAGAATTGGTAATACTCTGCAGCGTCGCAGTAACCGCGATAGACGACGAATCATTGATCGCGATCGCCAATTGCACGACCTCATTTGCTCCATGGCCAAGATCGACCGCAGACAGCATCAGTCCATTCTGGTCGCAAGATGCAACTCCGGGCGTAGTGACAAACGGGGATGAAGCCTGCATAGGGCAGCTCGCCACGAAAGTGGAACCGTTCACTAAGACACTGACCATGTAGGAACCAACCAGCGGAGTCGCATAAGTCAGTTGAATCAGCGGTTCACACCCAATCGTCGGACAAACACCGGTCCTTGCGCACGTAGCGACACTGATCGCCAGCGTTATCGAGGCGATACGGAGAGCCAATCGATCATTGTGCCTCATACAACTCCTCCCTGTCTCCGACATGCACCAGGTCTCTGCGGCACCGAAGGCGATCTCCCGACAGCCTGACGTCTGTTTCTCCCAGTGGAAGGCTCCGGTCCAAGCATTCGTTTTTGATCGACCAGATGGGAGCGCTGATTGCGCCGCCGCACCGGCTGCAATCGGCTGACTCGGTCACGAGGAGGAAGCTAGCACCGGAAGGGCGCGAAGCGGGAAGCCGGCGCGCGATCTCAGCGCAGGGCCCAGTGACCCCGAACGATCAGTCCTGGTGGGCCGCGGCCCGTCTCCGGCCATGGGGCCGAGGTGTCGCCGGATCATGCTGCCGCCCTCCGGGGTTCCCACGCCCTCCCCAAGGTAGTGCTCGCGACGCGGGCGTCCAGAGCGACGGCCCTCGGGCATGTAGAATCGCTGCCAGGGAGGGCCGCACCATGTTCATCCGCCAAGGCTCGTTCGAGGTCATACCCGGGAAGCTCGACGAGCTTCGCCAGACCTACAACCGGGAGTGCGCGCCGATCGTGCGCGCGGCCCGGGGCAACCTCGACGTCTACCTCCTGGAGCCGACCGAGGGTAACGGTCCGATTGTCGCCTGCACGATTTGGGAAACGGAGGACGACGCGATCGCCTACGAGGCCAGCGGAACAGCGAAGGAGATCATGGCAAAGGTGAAGGGGTTCTTCGCGGGGCCTCCGACGCTCCGGTCGTACCGGGTGCGGCGGTAGTCAGAACATCGCGCAGGTGAGCAGACTGGGTGCGTCGCGCGGATACGCGTTCCCAGTGACGCGTGCTAGCTTGACGAAAGCGTGAGGGGCCTTCTCCCAACCGGCATCCCACCCGCTCATGCGGCGCGCGCGGCGACCTTGGGACTTCTGCTCGCGGCCTGCAGCGGTGGTCGGGCCGCGAGCCCGCCGCCAGCGGCCGCGCCGGTAGCTGCGGCGCGATTCCGGCTGGGACTCTGCAGCGAGGCCCCCATTCGCCTGCAAGGTCCTCCCGGCGCTACGCAATCTCGCGGCTGCGTGGTGACGTTCACGCAGGAGCTGTCCGATCCAGCGACGGTTCGAGCGCTGGGGGCCAACAAGGTTGCGCGGCGATACCTGGTGTACGCCCCGGCCAATCTGCCGGCCAAACCCGCGCCCCTCGTGTTCGTCTTTCCCGGCTACACGACCAGCGCCGAAGCGGTCGCCTTCTACAGCACCCAGACCCGCTTCGAGAGCCTGGCCGATCGGGATGGGTTCATCGTCGTGTACGGCAACGGGCTGCCGAACCGGCCCCATAACGAGCCCATGCCGATCTCGATGCCCAAGGGCGGTTTCCTGCAGGGCTGCTTTGCGGACCACGCTGGCGAGGGGGTTGACGTGCAGTACGTCCGCCAGATCGTCTCGCAGTTGGAGACGGAGCTGAAGATCGATCGCGCGCGCATCTACGCGACCGGGATCTCCGCCGGCGGGGGCATGTCCTTCGAGCTCGCCCTGGAGGCCCCGGACCTGGTGGCCGCCATCGCGCCGGTGGTCCCCGTCCCGTTTCAACCGCGGGGGCCCTGGCTCTTTTCTTGCCATCCGCAGCCAGGCTACGAGCGGGTGTCCATCGCGATGCTCGCGGCCACCAACGATCCGTTCGTCTCGTACGCGCCAGGTGCCTCGCGTCAGTACCCGAACGCCCCATTCCCCGGCATGGAGGAGACACGGGATGCCTGGCTTGCTGCGATGAGGATCTCCGGGCCACCCGAGATCGACAAGCTCCCGGACGCCGTCCAAGGAGACTCCTACCAGCCACAGACCGGCCTCACCAGCAGCACGATCGAGCGACAACGCTATCGGTTGGGGCCGGATGGTCAGGAGCTCTGGTACTACAAGGCCGAGGGGATGGGGCACTGCTGGCCAAATCCCACGCAGTCGTGGAGCGGAATTTGGGAACTGTTTGGCAAGACGAATCAGGATATCGACTTCGCCGATCACGCCTGGGACTTCTTCCAGCGTCACTCGAGACGCTGACGCGCCTCCTCGATAATGCCTGCCCTTGCTATATTGCCCCGGTGCCAATCACGACGGTGAAGGACATCATGACCGAGGTCGTCGAGACCTTGCGGGTCGGGGACACGCTGGCGATGGCGCGGCGACAGATGGAGCGCAGCGGCATCCACCACTTGCCCGTCATCGATGACGACGAGCACGTCATCGGCCTCATCACCTACCACCGGGTCATGGAGGTCTGGATCAGCCACGGCCACCCGAAGACCGAGTCCGTCGCCGAGGCCGCGGGAGACGTCCCCATCGACATGCTCATGGAAAAGGACGTCGTCACGGTCGACGCTGACGCGCCGGCGGCGGAGGCGGCACGCCTGATCGAGACCAACCGCTTCGGCAGCCTTCCCGTGACGAAGGACGAGAAGCTCGTCGGAATTGTCACCGCCGGCGACTTCGTGCGCTTCGCGCAGAGACACTTCGAGGCGGAGCAGCAGCGGAAGCCGCCAGCCCGGAAGGCGAACAAGAAACCGAGCAAGAAACCGAGCAAGAAACCGAACAAGAAACCGAACAAGAAGGCGAAGCGCCGAGGCTCGTCGACCTCCCGCGCGGCCTAGCAGGCTGCTGAAAAGTCGCCCGGCCGCCTCGTCAATCCAACGGCCGCGCTCGCTCGAAGGCCCTGGTTTCGGAAATCAAGGCGCACCTTGTCAGCGCCGAAGAACAGCACGGCACGGTCATACGCCTCGGCCGCCTCGCGCTCGGTTCTCCAGTTTCCCAGGAACACCACCTGGCGGCTGTCGCCTTCGACGGAGGCAGTAAGTAGGATTCAGACCCGTCGGCGGCGTGACCACCGTCCTTGTGATGCTCCAGCGCCACGACCATATTGGTCGACGATGAAGGGTGGCGCGGCCAAGACTTTCCTCCTCGTCGTCCTAGCGTTTCATCCCGCCCATGCGGAGACCGCGCCTTCTCCTCCGCTTGGCCTGGCTGGAGGTTTCGGAAAGGGTGTTGGAATCGATCTCTTGGGGCTCGGTCCTGCGGAGAGCTGGACTCGATTCGGCAGCGCTGCGGGAATCAGTCTCACGACTGCCGTTCAGTTCGACCTCGGCTCACGTTGGGCAATGCGGTTTCCAGTGAGCTTGGATCTAACCGTCCAAGGGCAAAACGTTGCATACGGTGCGCTAGCTTTCACGCCGGGGATTCTCTACCGGTGGCGGTGGGCTCCCGAGCAGCGCTGGGTCCCCTATGTCGGAGGGGGGGTACGCCTGGCTTCAAACGGCGTGCGCCGCGACTTCGTGGGACGTCCCCTCTTGGTCGCCAGCTTGCTAAGTTTCGACGAGCACCATGACTGGGGTGGTGGCAGTGATCCCAACATCGACGCCCAGTTCGGACTCGGCCCGGAGCTGTGGGCCGGCTACGAGCTGCACCTCAATCGCTGGATCGCCCTCAACTTCGGGCTCGCCTACGCGTGGATCTGGATCGACGGCGAGAGCGTCAATCTGCTACGGGAGACTGGGGGCATCCGCTTCACGCTTTGAGCTCTCCCCTGAAGTGTCATCATTCGCAGTGGATAGTAATTCTAGAGGGCCGGAGATCGAGATAGCGGTAGCCAGTCTTTGGCCTAATTTGAATAGCCAATTTTCCATTTAAGTTCCAAAGTTGGTTAGATGCGGACGATCGTCGTTGCCGCCGCCCTAGCCGCATTCACCGGATTGGCTTGCACGGGTGGATCTGGAGGCTCGAGCGGCAAGGCCGGCGATACCGGTTCAGGCGGCAGCAACGCCGGATCGGCTGGAGCGGGCGGGAAAATCGGCTCCGGCGGGAGCGGCGCCGCCGGGACCTCGGGCGGCGCGGGAATCACCGGGACCGCGGGTGTGTCCGGAACCGCCGGTGCGGCGGGAACCGGCTCGGGCGGCACGACAGCCTCGGGCGGAACGACCGGCACCGGCGGGGCCGCGGGAACCGGCGCCGCGGGTCGCGGCGGTGCGGCTGGAAGCGCCGCCGCCGGAACCTCGGGCAGCGGCGGCGCGGGCAGAGGGGGCACCGGCGGAATGGCGACCGGCGGAAGCTCGGGCGCGGGAGGCCGGGGTGGTGGCGGCGGCGGCGGGGCGGGCGGCCAGACGCGACCGAAGGTCACGGCCGCAGCCGGGACCACGCTGGTCGTGGTCAATCCGGGCGTTCGCCACCAGACGTTCGAGGGCTGGGGGACCAGCCTGTGCTGGTGGGCGAATCACGTCGGTGGCTGGTCGGCCGCGAACCGCAACGCGGTCGTCGACAAGATGGTCGATGCGACGAACGGGCTCGGCTACAACGTGTTTCGCTACAACGTCGGCGGCGGCGACGATCCGACGCACACCCACATGGGCCAGTACAAGAACATGCCGGGCTTCGAGCCGACGTCCGGCACCTGGAACTGGAACGCCGACGCCAACCAGCGCGCGATCCTGCAGCGCATCGTCGCCGACGACGCGAACGCGATCATCGAGGCGTTCTCGAACTCGCCGCCTTACTGGATGACCAAGAGCGGCTGCGCGTCGGGCAACACCGACGGGTCGAACAACCTCAAGGACGACTCTTACAACGCCTTCGCCGACTACCTGACCGAGGTCGTGAAGCACTACCACGACTCGTTCGGCATCACGTTCCGGACGGTCGAGCCGCTCAACGAGCCGAACGCCAGCTGGTGGACGGCGCTGGGCGGTCAAGAGGGGTGCCATTTTTCGCCCAGCAACCAGCAGACGATCATCAAGGCCGTCGCCGCCTCGTTGACCACCAAGGGGCTGACCGGAACGACCGTGAGCGCCTCCGACGAGAACAGCATCGACGACGGCTACAACAACATGAAGGCGTTCGACGCGACGTCGCTGGCGGGCATGAGCCAGATGAACGTGCATACGTACTCGGGGTCGAGCCGCACCCAGCTTCGCGCGCTCGCGACCAGCAAGGGCATGCGCCTCTGGGCGTCCGAGTCGGGGCCGCTCAACACGACGCTCGCCGACGACACCGACGCCGCCGTCTTCATGGCCGGGCGGATCATCTCCGACCTGCGCGACCTGCAGCCCCAGGCCTGGGTCGACTGGCAGGTCGGCGATCCGAGCACGAACTGGGCGAGCTTCACGCTCAACGACGCGCAGCAGACCTTCGGGTACCTCAAGCGCTTCTACATGCACGCCGGCTTCAGCCGCTCCATCCGCCCCGGATCGACGTTCGTCGACGTCAACGACACCGACATGGTCGCCGCCGTGAGCGCCGACGGCAAGAGCTTGGCGATCGTCGTGCGCAACGGCAGCACGACCGCGAGCGCCGGCTTCACCTTCGATCTGACGGCGCTCGCGACGGTCGGGACCGCGACGACAGCCACGCGCACGTCGCGCACCGAGAACCTGGCGACGCTCGCGGCGCTGCCGATCCAGGGCTGGAGCTTCGTCGCGACCGTCGCGCCGTATTCGATCACGACCTTCGTCGTGCCGATGCCGTGATTCGCGGTCCGGACGCCGGCCCGCTTGGGCCGCCCGGGAACGCTCGGCGTCATCACTATTTGTTGATCGAATCTTCTCGATCGAAACATTAAAGGACCATGACCGTAAATCTGTGGTTTCTCCGTGTCGCGGGAGCGGCCGTTCTGGTCGCCTCCGGTTGCAGCACGGGCGCCGGCGGCGGCGACCAAACGGGCAACAAGGGCGGCCAGGGCCCAGGCACCGGCGGTGTTTCGGGAGCCAACGGAGGAGGCACTGGCGGCACGGGCGTGGCGACGGCCGGAACAGGGGGAAGCCCGACGGGCAGTGGCGGCGGCGGAGGTTCGAGCTCGGCGGGCGGTCAGGTCGCGGGAACCAGCGGCACCTCGGGAGGCGGTGGCGCTTCCGCGTCGGGCGGGAACACGGGCGCAGGCGGCGGCGGCGCGGGTGGCCGCTCAGCGGCGGGCGGGAGCACGGGTGCGGGTGGGAGGGCTGGCTCCGCCGGCGGCGCGGGCGCGGGCGGCAGCACGGGCGCAGGCGGGAAGACCGGCGCAGGCGGCGGCACGGGCGCAGGCGGCGGCACGGGCGCGGGCGGAACGACCGGCGCGGGCGGAACGACCGGGACCAGCGGGCCAGCGCTCGCGTTCCCCGGGGCGCAGGGGTTCGCCAAGAAAGCGACGGGCGGACGGAACGGCGTCGTCTATCACGTCACCAATCTCAACGACTCCGGGGCCGGCTCCTTCCGCGACGCCGCGAGCGCCTCGAACCGCATCATCGTGTTCGACGTGGGGGGCTACATCCAGCTCACCACCGCGGTGTCCGCCAAGAGCAACCTCACCATCGCCGGCCAGACCGCCCCCGGGGACGGGATCGGGTTCCGCGGCGGAGAGATCTCCTTCGCCAGCCAGTCGAACATCATCTGCCGGTTCGTGCGCATTCGCCCGGGCAGCGAAACCGCCAGCACGGACGACGACGCCCTCAGCCTCTATCGCGCCCATCTCGTGATGATCGATCACTCTTCCTTCGAGTTCGCGCCCTGGAACAACATCGACGCCGTCAGCGACGATTGGCAGAACTATCCGGTGACGGACATCAGCATCCAGGACTCCCTGATCGCCGATCCCACCGGCCAGCAGTTCGGGGCCCACACGGAGTCCGTCTCCAGTCAGATGGCCTGGTACCGCAACGTGTTCGCGAACTCGCACAACCGGAACCCGCTCGCCAAGATCAACACGGTGTTCGTCAACAACGTCCTCTACAACGACTCGGCGGGATACACGACGCACACGAGCACCAACTTCACGCACGACATCCTGAACAACTATTTCATCTTCGGGCCGGCGTCGACGGGGACGGACAACACCTGGTACCAGATCGACAAGAACCAATCGATCTACTACGCGGGCAACCTGAAGGACACGAACCTCAACGGAACGCTCGACGGCGCCGCGACGACGCCTTACTGGTACCAGGGGACGGGAACGGTGCTGTCAACCCCCTGGTCGAGCGAGACCACCGCCACGGCCCCCCTCGACGCCGTCTCCGCGGCGCGCGTCGCCATCTCGATGGCGGGAACGTTGCCGCGCGACCCTCTCGATGCCCTGATCATCAGCCAGGTGATGACGCTGGGCAAGGGAACGACCGGCGCCGGCGCCGGCACCGTCGGCCCCGACGGCAGCCTCTACACCAGTCAGGCGCAGACCGGTCTGGCGAACAACGGCTACGGCACGATCGCGGGCGGCACGCGGCCGACCGACACCGACAACGACGGCATGCCCGACAGCTGGGAGAGCGCCACCGGCTCCAATCCAAATGTCGACGACGCCATGACGAAAGCCGCCGACGGCTACGCGCTCATCGAGCACTACATCAACTGGCTCGCCGCGCCGCACGCGTCCGCGACCGCAGGCGCCTCGGTGGACGTCGACCTGTCGGCCGCCACCACCGGGTTTGGCGCCGTCTCACCGACCTTCCTCGTGTCGGGCGCGCAAAATGGGACGGTCGCGCTCCAGGCGGACAAGCACACGGCGCGATTCCAACCGGCCACCGGCTTCCACGGTTTGTCGTCCTTCACCTTCACCGTGACGGGCTCGGATGGCAGCGCGTACACGAGCCAGGTGACGGTCCTGGTGGTGCCTTAGGGCGTCCGGGTCGAATTCTGGGCTCGCAAACGGTCGGAAACGAGCCAAACTTAGTGATGGCGAGTTTCGGGCACGTCGCCGTCGGGCTCCTGGCGGGCCGCTTACACGGCGGCACACCGGGATCGAGCGCCCGGCGCGCCTCGGCGGGGGCGCTGGCGCTGTTCGCGGCCGTGTCGATGCTGCCGGACGCCGACGTCTTTCTGGTCGCGATGGGTGCCTCCGATGCCGGGGCGATCGGCCATCGGGGAGCCTCACACTCGCTTTCAATCGCGCTCGGCATCGGCCTGCTGTGCGCAATGGCGGCCCGGCGACTCGGGTGGCCGGTGCTGCGGACGGCGATGGCGGGAACGCTGGCGGTCGCCAGCCACGCCCTGCTGGATGTGCTCGGCTCCGGGGGGCGAGGCTTGATGGTGTTCTGGCCCTGGTCGTCCACGCGGTTCTTCTCTCCCTGGCGCGTTTTTCCCGACGCCCCACGCGGCATCAAGCTGCTTTCGCATGCGGGTCTGATCGAGCTCGCGATCGAGCTCGCCATCTTTTCTCCGATCACCCTCTACGCGCTGTGGCCGCAGATCCGCGATCGGATCGGTCGCGTTTGGAACAGACGACAAGGGCGCGCGCCGGGTCTCCGTCTGGTCGAAGGCGAGGGCGACGGAGTGCGGTCCGCCGCGAGCGCGCCATCGGTCGTCCCGGAGCAGGACCCGCGTCTCCGCTCGAGCGGCTGACCGCCGCGGGTGCGGGACCCTTTGAGGGTCCCGTGTTTGACGCAGATCGGGTAACCTCGCCGCCATGATCTTCGGCAAAGAGCGGGAGGTGGTTCGGAACGCGACCCGCGCGATCCGCGATCTGATGTTGCGTCCGGGGCGCGAGATCGGCCTGGGCGGAAACTTCGGGGGGGGCCTGGGCGCGATGGCGATGCTCGCGGCCGGCAACCTGCGTCACCTGCCGGAGATGGCCGCGCGCCTGCCGGGAACGCTGCGCGATCTCGGGGAGCGGATGAACGCGGTTCCGGGCGCGCGGCGGCGGGCGCCCGCGCTGGCCTTCGCGGCGCAGACGCTGGCCGGGAGCCTGCGCCACGGCGCCACCATGCGCGAGCGCTACCTGAATCTTCTCGCCGCGGCGATGGACGAGGACACGGCGGCCCGGGTCCATCCGGCCTTCTTGAACATCCTGCGCCAGCTCACCCCCGACGAGGTTCGCCTCATCAGCCTGTTCCAGCACGACGGTCCCTATCCGCTCCTCACCGTCGGGGCTCGCTACAAGTTCGGCGGACCGCTCTCGACAGAGCTGCGACATTTCAGCCGGCTGGGCGAAGGCGCCGGATGCGAGAACCTCGCCCGGGTGCCACTCTACGTCGACAACCTCTGTCGCCTGGGGCTCACCGAGCTGCGCCCGGTCCGGATCGCCGACGACACCCGGATGTTCCGCCCGCTCGAAGAGAGCGCGGAGGTCAAAGCGGCGATCGCCCGCGTCGAGGCGCGACAGCCCCCGCCGCTGGCGAGCGTCCAGAAGAACGACGACGACGGCGGCGACGGCGGCAACGTCATCGTGGCCGACCTCCAGCGCAAGGCCCTCTACGTGACCTCGTTCGGCCGGCAATTCTACGAGGCCTGCGAGTACCGCCCCGAGCCCGGAGCGCGCTGAGCCCGTTCGAGGCCGCCATGGAAGCCGGTCCCGGTCCACCTCCCCCGACTCCCGAACGCGAGCCGCTGTCGCTGGCGGAGATCCGCGACGTCTGGCCGCTGCTCACGCCCGGCGATCGGATCCAGGCGTTTCTTCTGCTGCCGCGCGACGACGCCGAGGATTTCTTCTTTTCGGTGGCAGCGCGCGATCAAGCCGAGATCGTGCTGGGCATGCCGGGGCGCGAGCAGCGGTCCTGGGTGCGTCTGCTGCCGCCCGACGACGCGGCCGATCTGATCCAGGCCGCGGCCGTCGAGAAACGCGACGCGCTGCTGGCGCTGCTCGACGAACCGACCCGCCGCGAGGTGACCGCGCTCCTCGCCTATTCGGAGGACAACGCCGGCGGCCTCATGAACCCGCGCTACATCCGGCTGCGGCCCGAGATGACCGTCGACGAGGCGATCAGCTACGTGCGCAAGC
Source organism: Pseudomonadota bacterium (assembly GCA_017881315.1). Classification (GTDB taxonomy): domain Bacteria; phylum Myxococcota_A; class Polyangia; order Fen-1088; family Fen-1088; genus JADGRB01. The sequence goes on along the minus strand of JADGRB010000076.1, from coordinate 983 downwards.
AGATGCGCGAGCAGCCCCGCACCATCTACTACGGCTACGTGCTCGACAGCGAGCAGCGCCTGCTGGGCGTGGTCTCGTTCCGCGAGCTCTTCACGGCCACCGTCCGCACCCGCGTCGCCGAGATCATGACGCGGCAGGTGACGACCATCCCCGAGCACATGGATCAGGAGGCGGTCAGCCTCAAGTTCGGGCAGAGCCACCTGGTCGCGCTGCCCGTCGTCGACGTCGAAGGCCACATGAAAGGGATCGTGACCGTCGACGACGTGGTCGACGTCGTCCGCGAGGAGGCCACCGAGGATATGCAGAAGGTCGGCGGCGTCGAGGCCCTCGACGCGCCCTATCTGCAGATCGACATGCGGCGCATGATCCGCAAGCGGGTCGGCTGGCTCTGCGTGCTGTTCCTGGGCGAGATGTTGACCGCCAGCGCGATGGGCTTCTTCGAGAAAGAGATCGCGCGGGCGGTGGTGCTGGCGCTGTTCATCCCGCTCATCATCTCGAGCGGCGGCAACTCGGGCTCGCAGGCGACCACGCTGGTCATCCGCGCCATGGCGCTGGGCGAGGTGCGGTTGCGCGATTGGTGGGTGGTCGTGCGCCGCGAATTCATCGCGGGAATCGGCCTGGGCGTGGTGCTGGCCGCGATCGGCTTTCTGCGCATCGTGACCTGGGAGGGGCTCTTTCACACCTACGGACCGCAGTACCTGAGCATCGCGGCGACCGTCTCCTGTAGCCTGGTCGGGGTGGTGCTGTGGGGGACGCTGGCCGGCTCGATGCTCCCCTTCATCCTGCGACGGTTCGGGTTCGACCCCGCCAGCGCGTCGGCGCCGTTCGTGGCCACCTTGGTCGACGTGAGCGGCCTGGTCATCTATTTCACCGTCGCCGCGACGATCCTGCGGGGGAAGCTGCTCTGAGCGCGCTCCCGACCTGCCGGGGGCGGGCGGGAACAGTCTGGCGCGCGCTCCTCACCCTGTCGCTCTGCGCGGGCG
>JADGRB010000075.1 GCA_017881315.1 Pseudomonadota bacterium | reverse complement strand
CACCCGCGACCGCGCCCGTCGCCGCGGTGAAGTCGGCCCCAGCGACTGCGCCCGCAGCGGCCGCGACCGCAGCCGCGACCGCGCCCGTCGCCGCGCCCAAGCAAACGGCGGCGACCAAGGCCTGACCGAGCGCGCCGGACGCTCCTGCCGCTCTTGTACATAGGCGCGGGCCGTCCGGGCGCTCGGGCTAAGATGCGTCCGCATGAGGCACGCCGCCCTCGCCGCCACGCTCTCGACGTCCATCGCCGCGGCGGCTCTCCTCACGATGGGCGGCTGCCACCGCGACGGCTGCGTGGGCGGCGACGATGGGCAGTGCCTGCCGCCCAGCGCCTGCCCGGCCATTGCGTACCGGAGCTGCGCCACCGCGCCGGCTCTGCGGGTGGCCATCATCGGCGACGAGCCCGAACGGGCTCCGGGGCCAAAATCGCTGGCGGCGACCGGCGACTACGTCCTGGAAAACGATCTGATCCGCGTCGTGCTGGACGCGCCCGCACATCCGCACTACCTGGGACCGAGCGGCGGCGCGATCCTGGACCTCGAGCCTCTCCTCGGGCCAAACCCGGGCGACCAGGCCAACGCCATCTATCACGCCGCGGGCGTCCTCCCGCGCGACGCCGTGCACTACGAGAGCGCCGAGATCCTCGACCCGCAGATGAATCCCGCCACGCCAGGCGCGTACGTGGCGGTCGTGTTCCGCGGCCACCTCGAGGGCGATCGAAGCGTCACGGTCGTCACCCGCTACGAGCTGCGCCCCTGTGAACCGGGTATTCGCGTCCGCAGCGATCTCTACAACGGCGCCTCGGATCCCAACACGCTGTTCCTCGCCGACGGGTTTCTCTGGGGCGACAACGGCATGGCGCCCTTCGTCCCCGGACAGGGGCTGGGCTTTCTGCTACCCGATCTCGATCTGCTTCATCTGTCCGACGCCTGGCGAACCTGGCCGCTGCTGGCCGCGCGATCGCAATCGCCGCCCGACACCTCGTATGCCGTGGTCTCCTGTGACCACAGCCAGGGCGCCGGCTTCAACAGCCCGACGCTGTCCGCCGCCGGCGTCCCCTTGGTCACGACGCTTCCTCACGACGGCTTCCATTTCGAACGGTTCATCTTGGCGACGCCGGGCCCGGGTTTGGCGCCGGCGGTCACGGAGGCCCTGCGCGTGCGCACGATGGTGCACGGCGATCCGGCCGCGGTCACCGTGACCGGTCGGGTGGTGGCGGGCGGCGCGCCCGTCGACGGACAATCTGGGCGCGCGGCGTCGCTGCTGTTCTACGAGCCCGCATTCGGTCCCGATCCCGACGACCAGACGCGCCGCACGCCCTGGAGCGAGGCGGTCCCCAAGAGCGACGGCACCTTCTCGGTCGCCCTCCCGCCGGGCCGCAGCTACCGCGTGCAGCCCTACGCCTTCGGTCTGCCGGCCGCCGCCGCGAGCTCTTTCGTGGTGACCGACGCCGCCGCGGGACCCTTCGACATCGGCGATCTGACGTTGACGGCGTCGGCGCACCTCACGGTGAACGTCGAGTCCTTGCCCGGCGTTCCGGCCACCTACGCCGAGATAGTCGTCATCCCCGTCGAGGCTCCGCCGAAGTCGGGCGGTCCCAGCCTCTACAGTCTCTTCCCCGGTTGCTCCCCGATGCTGGGGCCGCCCGACGGCGGGTCGCCCGCCTGCAACCGCGCGCTGACGGTCACCGGGCGCGTCGCCCTGGCCCTTCCACCCGGGCAGTACTACGTCTACGCGACGCGCGGCCCGTTCGCGAGCCTCGACCGAGCCGAGGTCACCCTCGCCCCCGGCGCCTCGGCGCAGGTCTCGCTGGTGGTCGAGTCGCTGGAGGCGGCGCTGCTTCCGAGCGGCGTCATCTCCGGAGACTTCCACGTGCACGGCGGCGCCAGCTACGACTCTTCGATCCCGGACCTCGATCGGGTGGTGAGCTTTCTGGCCACCGGCGTCGACGTCATCGTCGCCACCGATCACAACGTCGTCACCAGCTACGCGACCACGCTGGCCGCGCTGGGCGCCGAGGGCCAGATCACCGTCATCCCCGGCCTCGAACAGACGCCCAACATCCTCTGGTACCAGGTGCCGGGCAGCCAGTTCCCGAAGACGCTCGGCCATTTCAACTTCTGGCCGCTCGTTCCCGATGCCATGGCCACGCGCAACGGCGCCCCCTGGCCAGAGCTGCGCGAGCCCGGACAGGTGATGGACGACATGGATAAGGTCTTCGCCAACCCCGCCACCGGCATTCGGCAGCTCAACCACCCGTACCTGGACACCAAGCTCGGGCGCGATCAGGGCTACCCGCGCGCGATCGGCTACGACCCGACCAAACCGATCGCGGCCGGCGCCAGCTTCGCCGCCGACGCGCTCCTGCGCAAACCGAACGGCGAGGGCCACCACGCCAACCTCGACTGGGACGTGCAAGAGGTCATGACCGGCGCCTCGCGCGCCGACTGGCTGCGCTACCGGGCCTTGTGGTTCTCGCTGCTGTCGCAGGGCTACCTGCGCGCGGGCGCCGCCAACAGCGATACGCACACCCTTTCCGTCGAGCGGATCGGGTACCCGCGCAACCTGGTGTGGGGCAACCACCAAAAAGGCGCGCTCGACGTCGACGCCTTCGACGCCGACGTGCGGGCCGGACACATGGAGGGGACCAATGGCCCGGTCCTCGATGTCACGATCGACGACGGTCTGGGGAAGACCCAGCGGCCCGGGCTGACGCCGATCGCGCTCTCGTCGACGGCCGCGATGACGATCTCCGTCACCGCGGCCCCGTGGATCCCCGTCACCGAAGCGCGCGTCTTCGTCAACGGCAACCTGGTACGCACCTTCGACCTGTCGGGCCTCTTCGCCGGCGCGATCGGCAACAGGTTCGGCACCCAACCGGGACGCGGGAGCATCACGCTCTTGCTGGCGCCGCTCTTGCCGACCAAGGGCGACGCCTGGCTGGTCGTGGAGGCGGGGCTGCATCAGGAGACGCCGGCCGACGCCGACGGCGACGGCTTGCCGGATCTTCTCGGCGATCCGCCAGGCCGCCCGGACCGGGTCGACGATCCACGCTTCGATCTGCAAGCGATCGCCCCCGGCGTCTGGCCCACCGCCTTCTCGAACCCGTTTCTTCTCAACCTCGACGGCGGCGACTGGACGCCGCCCGGATTGCCGCCGTGAGTCGTCCTATGACCGCCCGGATGGCCCGCCCCTGGCTGGCGATTCCCATCGGCCTTGCGGTCGCGCTCGCGACCGGCGGCGCCCGGGCGGCAGAGGCGTGCCCGGAGCGCTGGGAGGCGGCGTCGGGACCCCTGCCGGGCGGTGCGCAACCGGCGCAGCCGGCGGACTTCGGCGCCGTGCCCGAAGCGTGCCCAGGCTCGGATCTCGCGCTCCGCCTGCGCGGCGCGCTGCTGGACGACAGCTCGGCGCCGGGCTTCTTCGGCGATGTCCTCACCGACCTGATGGTGCGCGCGCGGCGCCGGATCGGCGGACACGGCTGGTTGTCGCTGGCGGTCGATCTCTTCAGCTACCGCTATGTCAACGACGGCGGCCTCGCTTCGACCGGCCCGTCGTTCGGACCGCCCACCGTCGGCTACTACCAGGGTTTCACCGTCGCCTCGGCGGCGGCCGTGGCGATCTACGCGCGGGCGCTTCTGCCGCTCGACACCGCCCGACAAAGCGGGATCGAGACCGGCCTCGAGCTCGGGGCCAGCGCCCGGAAGGGGTTGGGACGCCGCTTCATGGTCGACGGGGGTCTCTCGCTGGCCGGCCCGGTCGACATCGTGGCGGGCAAGATCCACGGCCGGCTCGAACCGGCCGCGCTGGCAGAAGCTTGGTTCTCGCCGCGCCCGGCCCTGGCCGTATTCGCCGGCGGCGCGCTGCGCCTCCAGGTCGCGCCGACCCCCAGGCTCTCGACCGTCGTCCCGCGGGCCGGCCTGCGCGCGGCGCTCCGGCAGAGCTTCTGGCTGGCGTTCATGGCCGAGGCCCCGGTGGCCGGCGCCGATCGAACCACCGTGATCGCCAGCTTGTTCGTCGGCTGGTCACCCTGACACTTGCTTGCAAGGCCGAGATCGATATACTTCCGCGCTCCGAACATGCCGAAGATCAAGATGAAGTCCAACAGCAGCGCCAAGAAGCGCTTCAAGCTGACCGCCAATGGGCGCGTCAAGCGGAAGAAGGCCTACTTGCGCCACAACCTGACCTCCAAGACCACCAGCGCGAAGCGCAGGCTGCGCCGCGGCGGTTACATCAGCAAGACCCAGGAGCATCAGATCAAAGCGATGCTCCCTTACGCCTAGGAACTGTCATGCCGCGCGCAAAAGGTGGTTACAAGTCCCGTCAACGCCGCAACCGGATCCGAAAGCACGCCAAGGGCTTTCGCGGCGGACGATCGAAGCTCTGGAAAGCCGCGATAGAGGCGGTTCATCGCAAGTGGCGCTACGCGCTCTTTCACCGCCGCAAGCGCAAACCCGATTTCCGCGGGCTCTGGATCGTGCGCATCAACGCCGCGGCCCGGGAGCTGGGCGTTTCGTACTCGAAGCTCATCGCCGGGCTCGACAAGGCCCACGTCGCGATCGATCGCAAGATCCTCTCCGATCTCGCGATCAGCGATCCGGCCGCGTTCAAAAAGGTCGTCGAAACGGCGCGGGCGGCGGCCTAGCCGCGCCGCCGCCGTAGACGCGGGACGGGCGCAGACGCCATGTCCAGCGGGGAACAAGCGCCGAACGTCGCCGCCCTGATCGGCGACCTCGATCGGCTGGCGGGCGCGTTCGCCGACGAGATCGGCGCGCTCGCGACCGAGCAGGAGATTCGCCTCGCCCAGGCGCGGTACCTGGGCAAGAAGGGGAGGGTCTCCGAGCTGATGAAGGCGCTGGGACGCCTCCCGCCCGAGGAGCGCCCGGCGGTCGGCGAGGCGGCCAACCGCGCCAAGGCCAGCATCGAGGGCGCCGTCGCCACGCGGCTCGCCGCGCTCGACGAGGCGGACCTGGCGGCCGATCTGGCACGCGTGGTCGACGTGACGCTGCCGGCGCGCGGCGCCGCGCTCGGCACGCTGCACCCTCTCACGCTGGTGCGCCGCGAGATCGAGGGGATCTTCCTGGGGCTGGGATTCGAGGTGCGCACCGGCCCCTGGGTCGAGACCGAATGGAACAACTTCGACGCGCTCAACACGCCGCCCGATCACCCCGCGCGCGACATGCAGGACACCTTCTTCGTGGAAGGGGGCCGCATCCTGCGCTCGCACACCTCGCCGGTGCAGATCCGGACCATGCTGTCCGAGCCGCCCCCGATCCGGATCGTGGCGCCCGGCAACGTCTTCCGCCGCGACGACGACGCCACCCACACGCCGATGTTTCCGCAGATGGAGGGGCTGCTGGTCGACAAGGGGGTCTCGTTCGCCGATCTCAAAGGGACGCTGCTGTATTTCGTCCACCGTTTTTTCGGTCCCAACCTGGGGGTGCGTCTCCGACCCAGCTATTTTCCGTTCACCGAGCCGTCGGCCGAGGTCGACGCCGCCTGTTACCTGTGCGCGGGGAGCGGCCTTTCGGCCGGGCGATCGTGCCGCCTGTGCAAGGGGAGTGGGTGGATCGAGATCGGCGGCGCCGGCATGGTCCACCCCAACGTCTTCCGGGCCGTCGGCTACGACCCACAGGCCGTCTCCGGCTTCGCGTTCGGAATGGGGCTTTCGAGGATGGCGATGCTCAAGTTCGAGGTCGACGACCTGCGCTCGTTCTACGAGCACGACGTGCGATTTTTGGCGCAGTTTCGGTGAGCTGAGGACCATGCCGTGAAGATCTCCTTCAACTGGTTGCGCGAGCTTTGCGACCTCAAGCCGGGCGTGACCGCCGACAGCGTCGCCGGCAAGCTGACGCTGGCGGGTCTGGAGGTCGAATCGATCGAGCGCCGCGGCCGCGATCTGACCGGCGTCCTCGTCGCCGAGGTGCGCGCCGTGCGTCCGCACCCCTCGGCCGAGAAGCTGTCGATCGTGCGGCTCGCTGCCGGCGGCGCCGAGGAGGAGGTGGTGTGCGGCGCGCCGGCGTCCACCTTGCCGCCGGCGGGCGGCCGGGTGGCCTGGGCGCCTCCCGGGGCCACGCTGCCGGGCGGGCGCAAGCTCGACCAACGTGAGATCCGCGGCGTCATGTCGCCCGGCATGCTCTGCAGCGAGGTCGAGCTCGGCCTCGGCGAGAGCGGCGACGGAATCTTGATTCTGCCGCCCGAGACCCCGGTCGGCGTGGATCTGGCGCGGCAGGTCGGCCTGCTCGACGAGGTGCTGGAGGTGAACGTCACCCCCAACCGCCCCGACGCGCTGTCGCACGCGGGGATCGCCCGCGAGGTCGCGGCGCTCTACGAGACGAGCTGGCGCCTGCCGCCGCCCGACGAGGTGCTGCAGGCTCCGCTGGCGCAGGGACGGGGTATCGACGTGGAGATTCGCGATCCGTCGGCCTGTCCGCGCTACGCCGCGCGCATCATCACCGGGCTCCGGGCGAGTCGGAGCCCGCTCGCGCTGCGGGTGCGCCTCGGGGCCTGCGGCGTGCGCGCCATCTCCAACCTGGTCGACGTCACCAACTACGTGATGCTCGAGACCGGACACCCGCTGCACGCCTTCGATCTCGATCGACTGCAGGGGGGGATCGCCGTGCGCCGCGCCGGTCGCGGCGAGCGAATGAAGACGCTCGACGGGATCGATCGTCCGCTGCAGGAAAACGACATCGTGATCGCCGACGCCCGCGGCGCCATCGCGCTCGGCGGCGTGATGGGGGGCGCCGACAGCGAGGTCTCGGCGTCGACCACCGCCGTGCTGCTGGAGGCCGCCACCTTCGACCCGCGGGCCGTCCGCCGCACTTCGAAACGCCTCGGCCTGCGCAGCGAGGCCTCGCACCGCTTCGAACGCGGCGTCGACGCCGAAGGAATTGCCCACGCCAGCCGGCGGGCGGCGGCGATGCTGGCCCGCCTCGGGGGCGGCGCGCTGGCGGGGGAGGGGATCGATCGCTATCCCGTGCAGCAGCATCCCCGTCGGGTCACGCTGTCGTTCGGGGGCCTGTCGCGCCTGGCGGGGTTCGAGATTCCGCTGTCGCAGGCGGCCGAGAAGCTGGCGGCGATCGGCATCGCGAGCGTGCCCGACGGCGACGACAAGCTCGCCGCGACCGTCCCGACCTTCCGGCCGGACGTCACCATCGAGGAAGATCTGGTCGAGGAGGTCATGCGCCTGGTCGGCTACGATCGCGCACCGGCGCGGCTACCGCAGGGGAGCGGAGCGCCCGCCACCAGCCCCGACGCGCCCGCCGATCGGGCGCGCGACGCGCTGGCGGCGCTGGGGCTGTCCGAGATCATCAGCTGGGGTTTCGTGCCGCGTGCATGGCTCGCGGCGCTCGGTGGCGAGCTGGAAAGCGGCGTCGCCGTCAAGAACCCGATCTCGGCCGACTACGAGGTGATGCGCACCTCGCTCCTGCCCGGCCTGGTGGACGCAGCCAAGCGCAACCTCGCGCGGAGTGTGCCGGACATCGGCCTCTTCGAGGTCGGACCTGTCATCAAGAAGCGCGCGGCCGATGATCAGAAAGAGCCCCCGACCGAGCCGCTGGCGGCCGCCGCGCTCCTGGTTGGTCGGCGTCCCGGCTGGCTCAAACCCGAGGCGGCCTGCGACTTCTTCGACATCAAACGGATCGCGCGCGAGGTTCTGCGGGCGCTGGGGATCGCCGACCCGGTGTTCACGCCCGCCGGGCGGACGCCGAGCTCGCTCTTGCATCCGGGCGCTGGCGCAGAAATTCACGCCGGCGTCGCCGGCGGCCCGCTGGTGGGTCAGGTCGGTGAGGTTCACCCCCGGCTGCTCCGCAAGCTCGGGCTCGGCGCGCGCGCCTTCTACCTGGAGGTCGCCCTCGACGCGGTGGGGGGCGAGCGGCGACCGGTTCGCAGCGTCGCGCCGCCCCGGTTCCCCGCCTCCAGCCGCGACCTGTCGTTCTGGATCGACGTCGAGGTGAGCGCCGACGAGCAGCGCGCGCTGATGCTGTCGGCGTCGGAGCCGATCCTGCGCGACCTGGCGGTGCTGGAAGACTACCGCGACGCGCACACTGTGCCGGCGGGCAAGAAGGGGATGCTCTGGACGCTCACCTACCGCGCCGACGAGCGGACCCTCACCGACGCGGAGGTCGACGCGGCCCACGCCCGAGTCGTGGCAGCCCTCAAATCAGCCCCGTCGGTGGCCATCCGGCAGTGAACGCGGCCGGCAGGGCGCCCCGGGGGACCCTTTCCAGGGGCCTTGGGTAAATGGTATATACGAGATGGTCATGACCAAGGCCGACATCGTCGAGAACGTCTACGAGAAGGTGGGCGGCTTCTCCAAGAAAGAGGCCGCCGAGATCGTCGAGACGGTATTCGACACGATCAAGGAGACGCTCGAGCGCGGGGAGAAGATCAAGATCTCCGGCTTCGGAAACTTCGTCGTGCGCGACAAGAACGCGCGGGCCGGGCGCAATCCGCAGACCGGGCAGGAGATCACCATCAGCGCGCGGCGGGTGCTGACCTTCAAGCCGAGCCAGGTCCTCAAGAACGTCCTCAACGACTGAGCCTGCCGACGTGGCGCGCCGCGCGATACCGAAGGATGACTCGGGCATCCCGGACAAGCCGTACTTCAAGATCGGCGAGGCGGCGCGCCTGTGCGGGGTGAAGCCCTACGTCCTCCGCTACTGGGAGACGGAATTCAAATCGCTGCGGCCCCAGAAGACCCGGTCGCAGCAGCGCCTCTACCGGCGGCGTGACGTGGAGCTGCTGCTCAAGATCCGGCACCTCCTCTACGACAAGCGCTACACGATCGAGGGGGCGCGCACGCGGCTCCGGGACCAGGGCCACGACGAAGGGCCCGTGCCGGTGCCGCCGCCCGTGGTGGCCCCCACCGGTGTCAGCGCCGAGACGGTACGAAAAATCAAGCAGGGCCTCGCGGATCTGATACGTATTTGCGCGGAATAGATCGGGGCGTGGCGCAGCCTGGTTAGCGCACCTGTCTGGGGGACAGGGGGTCGCTGGTTCAAATCCAGTCGCCCCGACGAAGAGCGCGGGGAGGGCCAATGGCCCTCCCCGCGGTACCGAGCGCGGAGAGGGCCCCTCCCGGTGGTCTGTCGTAAGGTGAGCCGCGCGGGCAAAGCCCGCGCTCCCGTCAGTGAATCGGGTCAGAATCGGAGAAGAGAGTTAAAGGAAAACATGAGCAACGAGCGGCCGCTGATCTTGGTGACGAACGATGATGGGGTGATGGCGCCGGGGATCCGGGCGCTTCAGGCGGCGCTGGGGGAGGTGGGCGAGGTGGTGGTGGCGGCGCCGGATCGGGAGCGCAGCGCGGCGTCTCATTCCATCTCGCTCGACCGTCCGCTGCGGGTGGACGAGATCGAGCCGGGCGTCTTTTCGATCGACGGGACGCCGGTGGATTGCGCGTACCTGGCGATCTTGCACCTGGTCAAGCGGCGCCCGGCACTGGTCGTCTCCGGCATCAACAATGGCTACAACCTCGGCTCGGATGTCTTCTACTCGGGGACCGTGGCCGGCGCGGTCGAGGGGGCGTTGCGCGGGGTGCCGGCGCTGGCGGTCTCGCTGGAGCGCCGCAAACCTCAGGATTTTTCGCACGCGGCGGCTTTTGCGGCGGCGCTGGCGGCGGAGATCATCCGGCGCGGCAGGGCCGCGCTGCCGGACGCGTCGCTGCTCAGCGTGAACCTGCCGGGCGGACCTATCCGCGGCTACCAGGTGACGTTCCTCGGACGCCGGGTCTACCGGGATCAAGTCGAGGTCCGCCGCGATCTCCGCGACCGCTCCTATTACTGGATCGGCGGGCCCGAGGAGAATGCCACCGACCTGCCGGGCTCGGACTGCAGCGCAGTCCGGGACGGGCTGGCCTCGGTGACACCGCTGGGGCTCGATCTCACACACGCCCGGCTGGTGGACGAGCTCCCAGGGTGGCAGGTCGGGAATTTCGTGCACGAGGCGATCGAACGCGCTAGAGGATGATCGTACGATGGACGAAACACGGGGCGGATCGAGGGGCCAAGGGGACGGCGACGCCGAAGCGCGGTTCGCCGACGCCCGTCGTGCGATGGTGGCCGAACAGCTGGTGGGGCGCGGGATCATCGACCCGCGCGTCCTGGGCGCCATGGGTAAGATCAGGCGCCATCGCTTCGTCGAGGCGTCCCTGGCGGGCTCGGCGTACGACGATCGCCCGCTGCCGATCGGATACGGCCAGACCATCTCGCAGCCCTACATGGTCGCGCGGGCGACCGAGCTCGCCGCGCCCCGTCCGGGCGATCGGGCGCTCGAGGTCGGCGCCGGGTGCGGCTACCAGGCCGCCGTCCTCGCCGAGCTCTGCGCGGAGGTGTTCGCCATCGAGATCGTGCCGGCGCTGGCCGAGCGCGCGCGCCGCGTACTCGCCGAGAGCGAGATCCGCAACGTCACCCTCGAGGCTTTCGACGGCAGCGGCGGTTGGCCCGGGCACGCCCCCTACGACGTCATCATCGTCTCGGCCGGCGCACCGCGCATCCCGACCATGCTCGTCGGCGAGCTGGCCGACGGCGGGCGACTGGTGATCCCCGTCGGTGGCCCCCAGGAGCAGGAGCTGGCGGTGGTCAGACGGGTCGGCGACGACTACCAGACCACCTTCGAGACGCGCTGCCGCTACGTCGATCTCCGCGGCCGTTTCGGCGTCGGTGGCGGTGCGCCGGCGGCGTAGGTCGCGGCGAGAACCCGCGGCGTTCCTGGTCGCGCTCGCATTCGCCATCGCAATCGCCGGCTGCCGCAATGAGCGGCCACCGATGCACCCCGAAAGCCTCCCCGGCAGCTGGTATGTCGTCAGCTCCGGCGAGACGCTCGACGACATCGCCCGGCGCGCGGGGGTCCCGGCCGAGGACATCCTCGAGCTCAACGGTCTCGATGACGCCGCGCAGGTCCAGCCGGGGCGGCTGCTGTTCGTCCTCACAGCCGCGCCGGCCGCCGGCGCCCCGCCCACACCCGCAGCTCCCCAGGAGACGGGCCCACGGCCCACGTTCCGCTGGCCGCTCACCACGATCCGGATCGTCGTCGGCTCGCCCTTCGGCGCCCGCTGGGGCAAGCCCCACGAGGGGATCGACCTGCCGGCGCCGATCGGCACCCCGGTCTTCGCGGCCGCCGACGGAAGGGTGGTCTACGCCGGGAGCGGGATTCGTGGTTACGGTAACCTCGTGGTGCTCAAGCATGCGGGCGATCTGCTGACCGTCTACGCCCACAATTCGGTCCTGCTGGTCTCTCAAGGGCAGGCGGTGCGCGCCGGGGATCGGATCGCGCTGGTCGGGCAGAGCGGTCATGCCACCGGACCCCACTTGCATTTCGAGGTCCGGACCGGGCAAATTCCGCGTGATCCCATGAGCTACCTGCCCCCCGGAGCCGGATCGTGAGCGTCGCCTGGGAAGATCCGCGCCTGGAGATCCTCCGGGCGCGCGTGCGCGACATTCCCGATTTTCCGAAGCCGGGCATCTTGTTTCGCGATCTCACGCCGCTCATGGCCGACGGCCCGGCCCTGCGGCACACCGTCGAGCTGCTGGCGGAACGGCTGGCCCCTCACAAGCCGCAGCTGGTGGTCGCGGTCGAGTCGCGCGGCTTCATCTTCGGAGCGCCGGTCGCCGCGATGCTGGGGGTCGGGTTCGTGCCCGTGCGCAAGCGCGGCAAGCTTCCGCACAAGACGACGCAGCGCGAATACGCGCTCGAATACGGCAACGACACCCTGGAGATTCACAGCGACGCCTTCGTCGCCGGCGCCCAGGTGGCCATCGTCGACGATCTGCTGGCCACGGGCGGCACCGCCCAGGCCACCATCGAATTGGTGCATGATCTGGGAGGCCTCGTGGCCGCAGCAGCGTTCGTCATCGAGCTGGCGGCGCTGAGCGGTCGTCAGCGTCTGTACGGCGCACCGGTCGAATCCTTGATCGTCTACTGATGGAATCCCCGCCCATCCGAGGTCGTTTCGCGCCCAGCCCGACGGGTGCCATGCACCTCGGCAACGCGCGCACGGCGCTCCTGGCCTGGCTCGACGCGCGGGCCGCCGGGGGGACGTTCCTGCTCCGGATCGAGGATCTCGATCGGCCGCGGGTGCAGCCGGGCGCGGAAGCCGCTCTGCTGAGCGATCTCGCCTGGCTCGGGATCGACTGGGACGAAGGGCCCGATCGAGGAGGGCCGTTCGCGCCCTACCGCCAGAGCGAGCGCGCCGCCCGCTACGACGCCGCCATCGACCGGTTGCTGGCGGAGGGGTCGGCCTTCCTTTGTGCCTGCTCTCGGCTCGACGTTGCCCGGGCCGCCAGCGCGCCCCACGACTTCGGGGCGGGAGCCGGAGAGGACCACGGCCCGCGGTATCCCGGAACCTGCCGCGGGCGTCCGCCGGCGGAGGTGCGGGCCCGGGCCGCCAGCCAGGGGCGCAACCCGGCGATCCGATTCGACGGCCGCGCGGCGCAGATCGAGTTCATCGACGAGATCCATGGACGCGTGGCCGCGGGCCCGGGCGGCGTCGACGACTTCGTCCTCCGCCGCGCCGACGGCGCCGCGGCTTATCAGCTGGCCGTGGTGGTCGACGACGCGGCGATGCAGGTGACTCGCGTCGTGCGCGGGGACGATCTGCTCGCCTCGACGGCGCGCCAGATTGCGCTCTACCGGGCGCTCGCTCTGACGCCCCCGGCCTTCGCGCACGTGCCGCTGGTTCTTTCAGCCGACGGGGAGCGACTGGCCAAGCGAACGCGACCGGCCACGATCGCGTCCCTGCGCGAGCGCGGCCTGCTACCGGAGGCCGTGGTCGGCGCCTTGGCCGGCTCCGCCGGGCTCGCGGCACCCGATCGTCCGACGTCGTGCCGCGCGCTCCTCGGCGGGTTCCGGCTGGCGGCCGTCACGCGCGGGCCGGTCGGGCTCGAGCTGCCATAGCCCGTCATCGGGCGGGAAACGCGCTCGGAAAGAGCGCGCGCGAGGCGGCCTCGATCTCGGCCATCAGCTTCGCCGGCGCACCCAGGATCGCCGCCTTGCCGTCGGCGATGTGCGCGCCGACCTCGGGGTCGACGACGTCCGGAAGCTCGTCCTCGTCGAGGATGTCGAGGCGACCCGCCGGCGTCGCCAGGACGTCGATGACCAGGTCTCGCCACTCGAGCGTCTCGCTCGAGATCCGCGTCCGATCGGCGAGGTTGAAGTAGAAGCCGAGGGTGCGATGGGCCGTGTCCAGCCAGTGATAGACGTTGTAGTGCCGATCGGTCCAAAAATGCCCGAAGCTGATGGTGCCGGACGGCAGGTCGACGCCGTGAACGTGCATCGCTGCGGGCGCGATCCAGAGCAGCACGGCGTGGCTCGCGTCGCCGGCCAGGCGGCGACAGTCGAAGCGTTTCTCGCCACCCGCCAGGGTTCGCTTGATCTCGATCATCGACCGGTGACGGCGCGGGCCTCGCCGATCTTGCGGGCGAGCCCGGCGGCGCTGCAGACAAACGGATCGATCCCCGTGTAGCTCCCGGAGGCGTTGTAAGCGGCGCCGCGATCGCGCGAGCAGTAGCCCTTGTCGGGGCAGGGGGCGCAGGATGGATAGTCGGCGATGCGCAGCCCGCGAATACGCTCGAACACCGGCGAGCTGCGCCAGATGTCGATGAACGCCTGTTTCCGAACGTTGCCGGCAGACCAAGGCACCGAGACGCAGGGATAGACCTCGCCGCTGGAAGAGATCGCGCAGTTGCCGCGGGCGCAGTTGCACGGGAAGGCCGCCTCGCTGACCGGCCGGCCGCCGCTGGGGATCAGATCGCCGAGCGGCCCACGGTAGAGCGCGTCCAGCTGCTCCTGGTCGATTCGCATCGCCAGGCTGCCGTCGGTGCCGTCGTGGCGCGAGGTGATGGTGAGGTCGAGCATGTACGCGAATCCGCGCGCGTCGGCCAGCGCGCGCATCGCGGCCACCTCGTGCGCATTCGGCCGCATGACGATCAGCTTGAGGCGCACGGCGACCCCTTGGGCGCGGAGCCGCTCCGCGCCGTCCAGCGTCCGCTGCCACGATCCGCGCACCTGCGTGATGCCGTCGTGTACCTCCGCGGTCGCGCCGTAGACGCTGATGCTGACGCCGAGGAGGTTGCGATAGCCGCCCAGGCGCGCCGCCACCCCCGGCCGCAACATCGTCCCGTTGCTCAGGAGCTGCACCGCGAGGTTGATCTCGCGGGCGCGATCGAGAACGGCGAACAGATGCGGGTAGGTCAGCACCTCGCCGCCGGTCAGCGACAGGAACAGGCAACCCGCCGCCCGCAGCTCGTCCATGACCCGCAACACCTCATCGAGCTCCAGTTCGGGCGCGGCTGTCGACATGGCGTCGCCGCAGACCGGTCCCGCCGTGTCGCGATCGAAGTTGTAACAGTGCAGGCAGCGGATGTTGCATTTGAGCGTCAGCTCGAGCGACACGTTGAGCGGGATCATCCGCTCGTAGGCCAGGCTCTGCAGCCGGCTGACCACCGCGTGGTCGCCCGGGGACGCGATCACCGCGTCGTCCTGGCAGCGCGGCGCCGGATCCATCGGGGTCAGCCTCTGGCCGTCTGACCGCCGGGGGCCAGCAATCCCTTGTCGCGAAAGCCCCCGATGACCTCGTCGACCCCGGCGCGGAGCTCGCTCGGCGGCGCGTCGTACTCCTCACCGAGCGCGGCCGCCAGCTCGTCGAGCGACTGGGGCGACGCGAGCAATTCCCAGATCCGCGCCGCCGTCTCGTTCAGCAGATGCACCTCGCGGGATCGCGGATCGACCACGATCGTTTCCTCGTCGAGCTTCTGGTACGGCAGCCCCGGATCGCGTTTGAAGGTCATCGTCCCGCCATTCTCAGCATCGGTAGAGCGACCAGCGGACCGAAGCTGCGCGCCAGATCGCCGATGCGGCCCGGCAACGGGTGGCTCTTTCCGTCACGCGAGACGAGCGCGACCGTGCCCAGGACCTCGCCTTCGACCCCGGCCGGCGGCGCGCCACTGGGCGGCAGCCGATAGAAGGCAAGCGCGTCCTCGTCGGGCGTGGCGCCCGGGGTCCAGGCCAGGAGAATGTCGCCCGCGACCGGCGCGCCGCGGACGCCGGTCCGGACCACCAGCTGATCCCCGCTCTTGAGCCAGGGCGTCGCCTGCTTGGGGCGAAACGCGTAGGACTTCTGCTTGCGCAGGAGCGCGCGGAACTCGGAGATCATCTCGCGCGCGCTCGACGGCGGGACCTTGCGCGCCACCTCCGGACCGAGGTGCGGGGCCAGCCGCCGGAAGATCACCGACGTCGGCGCCGTGCGGGTGAGACAAGCCTCGACCGAGCGCACGCCGGCGCAGAGCTGGACCGCGACCGCCAGGCTCCGTTCGACCGAAGCGCGATCGGTCGCGAACGCCAGGAAGCACCCCAAAAGGCGCAGGGTCGCGTCGGACGACATGATCGGCGTCATCGCCACCTCGCGCGGCGATTGCGCGAGGAAGGCCAGGGTGCGCAGCGGCCAGCTTCGCATCGAGATGCCGCCGCGCGCGAAGTCTCCCCAGAACGGCGTGCCGAACACCCGCCAGCCGTCGTCGAGCTGTCGGACCGCCACGATCTCGTCGGAGAGAACGTCGTCGGCGTCGGGCGCCTTGCGCGCCAGCGTGGTCTTGCCGGCGCCGCTCGCCCCCGGGAAAACCACCCCGATCGAGGCGTGGCGCAGGCCGCACCCGTGGATGAGCATCCCGCCCACCCGCGGCAGGAGGGTCGCGTAGAGCACGCGCAGCACGCAGTCGAGCGCGAACGGGCTCATCTCGCAGCGGCCCTCGCCCCGATAGCCGACGCGCCCGCCGCGTCCGGCCCGGCCCGAGAGGCGGACCTTGAAGTCCCAGCGCTCGGCCGCGATCGTTCGCCCGGTGGCGGTCACCTTCAGCGGATGCGCCTCGGTCTCGGCCAGGCGGCCGGCCGGGCCCGGCGCCGCGCTGGGCGCGAAGGTCAGACGCAGGCTGAAATCGCGCTCGACGCGGGCGGAGGCCGGCATCTCGAAGGCGCCGTAGCGGGCGCGCAGCTGCTCCAGAAAAACCGGCTGCGCCCCGTGCAGCTCGACGTGGCCGACCAGACCGCCTATCGACAGCATCAGCTCCTGGGGAAGGGCGGCGCGCGACGTGCGGGTCATGACATCTTCGGAAACTGCTCGCACGAATCGAGCCCGGGGCCATTCTTGCCGCAGGCGAGGCTATTCGACTCGAACAGCCGCCCGCTCTTGATCTGCGGCCGCTGCCACGGCTTCTTGGCCGCGGGGCGGGTCGGTTTTCGGGGGGGCTTATCGGCCACGGGGTTTCCTCAGCTTGTCTCGGTGCGGGTGTGGATTGTTCGAGTCTTACTCGAGCTTGTTGAGCGCGTCTTTGGCGGCCAGGCGGACTTCGTTCGCCGGGTCACGTGCACGCACGTGCCGCAGCTCGGGGACCGCGTGCTCGGCGGCCACCCGGCCACCGCCCGCCGCGCCCAGCTCGCCCAGCGCCCAGGCCGCGTTCTGTCGAACATAGACACTCTTGTCGGTCAGCAATCGCTCGTAGAGCGGCTCCTGGTCCGGCCGCTTGAGCTTGCCCAGAACCCGCGTCGAGAAGGCGCGGACCCGCTCGTTGGCCTCGGTCTCGGCGCTCTTCGCGAGGGCGTCTGTGTAGAGGTCCGGCAGCTGTCGAAAGGTGAGGTCCAGCGCCACCACGGTCTCCGCATCCTTCACCACCACCGCGGTCCGCCACCGGGACATGTCTCCATCGACGTCGCGCTTGAGCTCCGCGGGACTCCGCGCCTCGGCGGCGTTCGAGCTGCCCGACGGCCCGAGGGGGCCAGACGCCAGCCCTCTAGATCGCGCCGCGGCCGCTTCTTCGTCCGCGGCCACGCGCCGGCTGTGGCTGCGATGCTGCAGCGCAAATATCCCCAGCCCCGTCAGCGCGACGAGTGAGCCGGTGATGATCCACCGTTTGTCCCCCCTAGACATATTTGCTTTTGCCCGTCGGCGGCTTCGCTGAATCCCCATATCTTATCGTGCCTTGCGATACCCACACAATTCCCGGCCCAGCCCGGACGTCGGGCCTCACACCACATACTCCTTATCGTCCCATTGGAACGAGACTTGAATGCAGCGCCGGTGCTAAAAACGGACCGCAAATCGACATTTGGCCCCGTAGCTCAGGTGGATAGAGCGGCGGTTTCCTAAACCGTAGGTCGCCTGTTCGAATCAGGCCGGGGTCACGACGAATCTGGGACCGAGTCGGGAACCCCCGATCGAACCGGATGTCAGATCCAGGAACACGATGAGTCAATCCAATGCCGCTCGCCTGGCCTTGGTCGCCACGAGCGGGGCAATGCTCGGCGCGACCCTGGGCACCGGCTGTCACCGAGACACGACGCTCGGCACGCCCGACTCGTTCGCTGTCTACGCGCCCATCGAAGCGGCCGCCTCGGGCACGCCACCTCGAAGCGCGGCGGGCCTGTCCCTTGTCTCATCGGTGGCGCCGGACGATCCGCGGGCGGAACCGGTCTACCGGGAGTTCGGGATC
>JADGRB010000315.1 GCA_017881315.1 Pseudomonadota bacterium | reverse complement strand
CGTAGATCTGGATCGGCACGCCGAACAGCCGCTGGAAATCGTACCCGGGCCCGAGCACCACGTCGGGGGAGAAGGCGATCCGCGAAACGGTATCGTGGCTCGCGACGGCGACCGAACCCTGGAAGTCGAAGACGGGCGTGTCATAGCGGGTCAGCTGCGCCCCGGCCCCCAGCTCGTCCTCGAACGTCAGCCCGAAGCTCGCTATGAACCGCTGGCCCCAACGCGCTCGGATGGCATATCCGGTCTCGACGTCGGCCTCGCGATACGCCTGGAACGATATACTCGCGAGAGAGCGAAAGTGAGGCGACGACGCCAGGGCGTACTCAGCGCCGAGATTCAGCCCGGGGTCCGAGAACGCGTGCCACGTGAAACCGCCGAAGAAGCTCCAGGGATTCGCGGGTGAGGTCTGGTGGCCCAGGTCATTCGTTTGCGCGCGGACCTCGCTGAGTTGACCGGAGATGAGGCAGCCGGCGACGACCGCCGCGGTTACCCGCAGACCTCGCATCGGTCGTGCCGCCGGGGTCCGCGAGGCGCGCGCGTTCACGGAGCCTGTCCCGCGAGCGCGTCAAACCATTGTTGGATGTTGGGAAGCGCGGCCACGACGATGTTGTCGTGGTCGTAGGCGCCGAGGTCCACCAGCTCCACGTCGCCACCAAGCGCCTGCATTCCCGTGAAAGCCGCCTCCGCTTCTTTGGGGATCACGACAGTATCCTGGTCGCCGTAGTAGATGCGCAGGGGTGCCCGCGGCGCGTAGTCGGAAGTCGCCGCCGCGGTGAGGCCGTCGTAAAACCACTGGGGCGCTTGCGTGCCAGCTTCATAGCCGCTGAGAAAGCCGGGGGTCACCAGCTGGTCGACGCGTGTCGGGAGATTCGCACTCAGGAAATCCTGGTCCTTGGTCCCGTCGAACCAGCCTGGAAGCAGGCTGTCGTACGGCGCCTGGATCACGTCGCTCAACGGCTGCCCATAGAGCTGGGAGAATGACGTGGCGAAGAGCGCCATCGACAGAGTGTCGTTGCTCTCGATCGCGTGCGGCAGGCTGACCGCGAGGGGATTGAAGGCGGCGGAGATAGCGGCGGCGCCGCGCAATTGGAGTCCGGTCGAATTGTTCTGCTCGAGGGATCTCTGGACCGCCGCCGTTGCCCCGCCGCCCTGGGAGAAGCCCGCCAGGTACAGGTCGAGCCGCGGCGCACGTGCGATTCCGTCGAGCATGATCTCTGCGATGGAGATCAGATCGGTGACGGTGCTAACCGTGCTCGGCCAGTCGTAATAGGCTTGGGTCTCGGTGGAGACGCCGAGGCCGATATAGTCTGCGGCGACCATGATGTAACCGTCGCCGCCGAAGACCCCAGCCGTCCCTAGGCCCTCGGGCAAGGACGGTTCGGAAATCGAATCGGGGCGGTAGGTGTTCGTTCCGTGTTGCCAACTGACCACGCCCTTGATGTCGCGCGTCGCCGGCACGGCTACCAGCCCGGAGACGGTGGTCGTTCCGCCGTGCACGTCTGCCGTGGGATAGACGACGCGGTAGAGATAGTAGTCGTCTTCCGTAGCCACCTTGGCGCGGGCGCCAGCGAACTGGAAGAGTAGGGTCGCGTCCAGGGTGGAGTAGCGGCCCAGGGTCTCGATACGCTCGACCCGACCTTGATAGTCGAGAGCGCCGACGGCGCCGATCTCCACCTCGTCGCGGGCGCAGCCCGCCGAGACCCAAATCGTCAGGGCGAGGCTCGCCAGCCAGACCGTCGTCGTCGTCCGCATCTCTGGCCGGATCTCCGCCTCCCCCGGGTCATCGTGGATTCGGGAGACGCCGGAGGACACTCCGCGACTCATCCTTTCCACGTCTCCACGTCCCGATCCCCTCGAGGTCGAGAGTACAACGAGGAGACCCACTCAGGCGCTCGCTACGACCGGTGCGCGAAACCCACGCCTATTGCGACCGACCAGACGCCTTGGTCAGCTGGTCGACAAAAGCAGCAACAGGCGTGCCACCGAGTCTCCGCAACACCAGCACATCGGCCCAGGCCTTGTCGTAAGACTTGATTTCGAAATAGGCGAGCGCCCGGTTTTGGAAGGCGTCCACGAAGTCCGGCTTCAGGTCGATAGCTTTGTCGTAGTCCTTGATGGCCGCATCTATCTGGCCTTTCTTCTCGTAGGCGCTACCCCTTCTATCGAAGGCGTCGGCGTAGTCAGGCCGCAACCTGATAGCCTGGCCGAAGTCTTCGATGGCCACATCTACCTGGCCATCGATGCCGAAGGCGGTTCCGCGATTGAAATACGCCTCCTCGAGTTCGGGGTCCAACTCGATGGCTCGGCTAAATTCCTTGATGGCCTTTTCGCCCTGTCCCAGGTTCCCGTACGCGCTGCCGAGCCCATTGTGGGCCTCCGCGAAGTCCGCTTTCAGTCTGATAGCCATTTCGTAGTCGTGGATCGCTGCTACGTAGTTCCCCTGGGCGAGATAGGCGTTGCCGCGAGCGTCGTAGCCTTTAGCGTACCCGCGTTCGATCCCGAGCGACTCATTGTAGTCCCTGATTGCGGCGGCGACTTCGCCGTTTGCCATCAGGGCATTGCCCCGGTTAAACACGGCGCGGGAATTCCGTGGAACATTGCGGACAGTATCGTCCCAAATGGCTAGCTCTGTGTGGTACGCCTCGTTCCTTCGGTAGGTCCCAATGCCCAATGCGGCTACAACCGCGATCAATGGTATCGCTGCGTGACGGGACTGTAGGCCCAATCGTCCCATGCCTCGGTAGGCCGCCAAGACCGTCAGAACCACCACCACCACCAACGGCAGGTACATTCGGTGTTCGGCTTCCGTCTGACCCGCGAGTGGTACGATACTGGAAGAGGGCGCCAGAACGGCGAAGAAGAACACGCCCAGGAATCCCAATGTCGGCCGTCGGACAAGGGCCGCCACCGTTGCTGCGGCGAGCAAGATCACGCCAAGCGCATACGGGACGATATCGACCTCGCGACCGATGACTGAGTTGCCGTAGTCAAGCACCAGCGGGCTCGGCCAGATGGAAAGTCGCAGATAGTGGATGATGCAAGTGAACTGCGTGCGCGCGTACGACCAAGCGCTCATGCCCAGACCGAACCCGGCCGATCCGCCGCGGCCGTGGGACTGAAGGATCGCCACGGCCAGCACGCCCCACGTCGCCATTAAGGCAAGCCAAACACGCCCTCGCCGCCGCCATCCTTGCTCGAAGGATCCCGCGATAAAGATTCGGTCAAACAGCATCACCACCAACGGAGCCGACACCATGACTTCCTTGCTTCCCATGCCCAAGGTACAAGCCAGCACCGCGGCTGTGTACCATCGGCCCCCGCGCTCCGCGGTTGCTCCACGAAGATAGCAATACAAGGTCAGCAGGTAGAACAGACCGACCAGTGATTCAGCTCGCTGCACGACGTACGTGACTGACTCGGTCTGCAGGGGGTGAACGGCCCATAGTAGAGAAATTGTGAAGGAAAGCCCGACCGAGGCGGACGCGAACCTCGACCCCAGCGCTGGCAAGAGCAATGACCGCCGCAGTAACCCGAACAAAGTCAGCGTTGTCAGGATATGGATGACCAGGTTGACGACGTGGTAGCCCTCGACAGTCAATCCATCGATGGCGTAGTTGATCGCCAGCGAGAGATTGAGGATGGGGCGGCCAGTGGTCGTGACCGAATCCGCCGGGGCTGCTAGCACCTGCGGTGAACCGAGATGACGGATAGAGCGGTTCTCGACGATCGACGGACCGTCGTCGAAAATGAATGGGCCGTGGAAACTGTTCGCGTATGCCGCGATGATAGCTACGATAAGGATGGCGCTACCACCCCAGAGCTTCCGCGACCGCAGCAGTAGCGCAGTGTCCGCGTGATCGTTGCGGTCGTTGTCCTCCGGGTCCCCTTGCTCGTGCACACGCATCGAGCGCGCTGTTTGGGGCCTTTGCCTTTTCACACGTTTTCTCGGCATCGTCTGTCGCGGACAGGATGGCCGATGCCATTCGGAATGTAAATTGGCGTGTATCGGTATACTGGGTTGCGAGGCCGGCTAGTGCCTCAACCGCGACGTTCCGCAACTATCTGGCTTGGTATGTCGCGCGCCAGCGTCGTTGCTCGTCAATTGAATATCTCGAGTATTCGCCTTTGTTGCTGCTAGCCTACCGAACTCTCCGTCTCGCACCTCCACGCGAGGTATCGGAGGTGTTCGAGGCGGCACCGGGCGTGCAGCGTGACGCTGCAACAGATCGGACCCTCAGTGAGGCAATGTCAGCACGGTCCTGTTCGTCCTACCGGCGGGAGAGATTGAAAGCAGCCTCGGCGAGAATCCTGCAGTGCAGGGTCTTGCAAAGGAGATGACAGTCTACTATACGGGACGGACCTTGCCGGCCCGACCCCTGTCATCCTTCGGACGACGGCGCAGCGTCGCCCTCTTGGCGCTGACAACCGCCGCCGCCGGAGGGCTGGCGCTATTGGCGAGCGCGCGGCTGCAAAAGGCGGATGGCGGGAGGGGGGGCAACGCAGCACCGTCCGCGCATTTCGTCGGCTCGCAAGCGTGCGCTGGCTGCCATCCCGTCGAGCAGGCCGCCTGGTCGACGTCGCATCACCGGCACGCCATGGAGCCGGCCGATGCGAACAGCGTTCTCGGCGACTTCGGCGGCGTCACCTTCCGCTACTTCGGGCGCGATACGCGCTTTTCGCGGCAAGGATCGACGTACCAGATCACGACCGAGAATCAGCAGGGCGATGCCGAGACGTTCAAGGTCGCCTATACGCTGGGGTACACGCCGTTGCAGCAATACTTGGTTGCGTTCGACGACGGGCGCATCCAGGCGCTGCCGTTTGCCTGGGACGCGCGCCCGCGCGAGCAAGGTGGCCAGCGCTGGTTCCACCTGAATCCCGACACCGACGTCACGCCCGCAGACCCGCTGTTCTGGATGCGCCCGCGCCAGAACTGGAATCATATGTGCGGCGACTGCCACACAACCAGCTTCAACAAGCGCTTTTCGGACGCGACCGGTCGCTTCGACAGCCGGTGGAGCGAGCTGGGAAACGGCTGCGAGAGCTGCCACGGCGCCGCCTCGGCGCACGTCGAGGCCGCGCGGCACGCCAAGCCCGCGGAGCACCCGGCACCAGGCGCGTCCGCGCCGCGTCTCGTGAACGGGCTGCATACTCAGGTCGAGCAGCTCGACCAATGCGGCGCCTGCCACGCGCGCCGCATCCGTCTGCGGGAGGACGCATCACACGAGCGCATGCACGACACCTGGCGCCCCGAGCTGCTCCAGGACGGGCTGTACTTCGTCGATGGGCAGATCAAGGACGAGGTGTTCGAGATTGGCTCGTTCTTGCAAAGCAAGATGGCGGCGCGCGGGATCACCTGCAGTCATTGTCACGATCCACACACGGCGCGGTTGCGGGCCGAGGGAAACGCGCTGTGCATTCAGTGCCACGACCGACAGACCTTCGATGGCCCGCAACACCACTTCCACGCCGCGGGCTCGGAGGGCGCACGTTGCGTGAGTTGCCACATGCCCTCGCGCACGTACATGGTGGTTCACGAACGTCGCGATCACCGCATCGCGGTTCCTCGCCCCGATCTGAGCGCCACGCTCGGTACGCCAAACGCGTGCGCCACCTGCCATGAAGCGCGCGGCAATGCCTGGGCGGCCGACGCCATCGCCAGTCATCGCAGTGGGCCACTATCAGCCGGGAACCCTGAGAGGGTTCCCGGGCCCTCCCGCGACGACTCCGCTCGGCGAAGCCGAGCTCCGTCTACGCGCCAAGGACC
>JADGRB010000074.1 GCA_017881315.1 Pseudomonadota bacterium | reverse complement strand
AGCGGCGCGAAGCGATGGCCCCCGAAGCGCTCCAGCGCCGCCTCGGCCTCCGCGGCATCCGCGCAGGCAAAGAGAGCGTTCGCCGCATCGAACAACAGCGCCCGCATATCCTCGAACGCCCGCTCCGGATCGCCCGTCACTCCCTGCATCAGGGACGCGAACTCAGCTTCCGGCAGACCGGCCTCTCGTGCACACTCCGCCATGAGCGGCACCTGCGTGGTGATGAAGTCCGAATCTGGCTCGATGCGAAGCAGGCGGCCGACCAGGTAGAGATCGAAAGCGCTGGCGATCGATTCGGCGAAGAAGAGCGCTTCGGCCGTCGGGGCCGCCGCTGCCGCGCCGGAGGATCCGGCCGCGCGGCGCGCGAGCTGCCGGCTCACCACCTCGTGCCAGGCCACGTGCGTCACCACGTCGGCCGGCACGTGGTCGTCGCAAAGGACGTCGGCCGCGTGAGCGCCGTTCCAGTAGGTGAGATTCAGGAACAGCGCCCGATCCCAGCTGATCTGCGCGCCGGCCGCCGGAATCTGGAACCGGTGGTCGGAGCGCCTGAGCGCCTGCTTGAGACGATCGTAGAGCGCCACACCGCGGACCGAACGTTCGTCGTCGATCGTCAGCTGGTCGAGGGAGACGGTGCGCATGGAGGCACGCTCAGCCGATGGCGGCGAAGGTCAAGGCGACGCGGGCGGCGACGCGGCGGGAATCGCGGCGGCCGTCGCCGGCGAGGGCGCGGCCGGCTTGCTGGCCTCCGCGAGCTGCTTGAGATTGGCGAGGCCATTTTCGAAGTCCCCACCGATCATCTTGTCCATGTTCATCACCAGCGAGAACGCCTTGCCGATGAAGTTGTTCTTGCCGTCGAGCGACCAGGTCACCCGCGTGCTGGCCGGGCCCGTGGACCTGAAGTTGAAGGTGGTCTCGGCGACCGACTGGAAAGGCTCGATGAACTCCAGCCGCTCGACCAGACGCTCGGGGGGCTGCTGGTCGGTGATGGTCATCTTCCCCTTGCCGACCTTCTTGTTTCCCTCCCAGGCATACGAGGCGCCCACGCCCGACGTGGTCGGGGTGAACGTCTTGTGCATGTCGGGGTCGCGTTTGTCCCAGGGCGACCACTGACCCCAGGTCTTCAGATCGCCGACCGTCGCGAAGACCGTCGCCGCCGGCGCGCCGACGTCGAGCGATCGCTCGACATGGTAAGCGTCGGGGCGCGTCGCGATCACCACCAGCAAGGCCGCCACGGCAACCGCCAGGAGCAGCAGGATCTTCTTGAACATTGAAAGCCTCCCGACCTCGACTTCTATGTCGACCTGATGAGACCGCGCGCGCGCCCGGCTGGGCGGCTACTGCGCGGGCGGCGGGTAGCCCGCGGGGGGCGGCGGATAGCCGGCCGGGCCGGGAGGTGGGCCGCCCGGGGGCGGGCCGCCCGGGGGCGGGCCGCCCGGGGGCGGGGTCCAGCCGCCAGGCGCCGGCGGCTGCGCGTAACCCGGGGGCTGCGCATACGCGGGCTGCAGCATGTATAGGTGCGCCGGCTGATAGCCCATCACCCACAGGAACGGCACCAGCAGTAGGATGCCGCCGATCAGCGCCAACACGTCGATCTCCTCGCTGCGCGTGATCGCGGTATCCAGCGGTTGGTAGCCCGGATATTCCAGCCTGATCTGCGTCGTCGACCCGACCATCTTGGTGTCGGTCATCGTGTAGGGCGTGTTGCCGACCGGGATTCCGTTGAGGAGCACGCGCGCACCCGGCGGCTGGCTCTGCAGCACGGTCGAGCTCGCGCACCCTGCGAACGCGCCCAGGGTCACGGCGCCGATGAACGGAAAGAGATTGGCCAGGCGGAGTCGGATCAGGCTCATGGGCGGGACTCTAGTGGGAGTGGCGCCGTTCGTAAAGTGACCTGCCCGTCCCCGATCTCCCGGGCCCGACGTCAGCGGGCCGCCGCGTGTCGGAGCACCAGGTGACCCTGACCAAAGACGCCAGTCGGTCCCGAAAGCGCGATGTGCCCCTTGAGCTCGCCCCCCGGCGCCGGGTGAAGCATCACCCGGGCCTCGAATCCCTGCTGGGGAGGACACTGGCAGGCGAGGGCCACCTCTCCCGGGTTCCCCATCCGGCCCGCCAGCCGAAAACTCTGGCTGACGGCGCCGTTGGAGAACCAGCCGGTCACGCCGCCGTTGCCGCCGATCTGAAGATAAAGGCGGCCGTTCTGGTGTCTGGCGGGGTCGGTCCAGGGCCCCTCCCAGCTGCCCGTGAGAACCGCCGGAGGGGCCGTCGCCTCGGCGGCGGCCGGCGGGGTCTCCGCGATCGGAGCGGAGGCGGCAGGCGGCGGGGGAAACGCGGCGGCCGGATGCGGACGCGATTCGGAAGCGGGGGCGGCCTCGGCGACACGATGACCGGCGGACTTCTTCGCGCGCGGCTCTTCCTTATCCCAGGCCTTCCAGGCCGGGGCTTCCTTACCCGACGTGGACGGCGCGCCGGCCGTCGAGGGAGCCGGCGGCGGGACCTGCGGCGCGCCCGCCACGGCGACCCCGAGCGCCGGCCCCGCGCCGGTCGGGGCATTGGCCGTGGCGACGCCGGCCGTCGAGGCGCCACCGGTCGCGTGCGACCGCGTGAGGACGACCCCACCGACGACGAGGGCGACGGCGAGCGCCGCCAGCCCGAGCAGCATCGGCGCGCGCCCTGCCGACTTGGCGGTCCCCCCGTCGCTCGCCACCAGCTCTGCCGCCGAATCACCGAAGGTCGTCTTCTGCTTGGCCGGCGCCGGGACGGCCGAAGGCGCCGCCTCCGGCACCGTGGTCAAGCCACCGATGAAGGCGATCAGGCGATCGGCCACCGCACGCATGTTCGGGGGGCGCGCGGCGGGATCCTTTTTCAGAAGATCGGCGGTCAGCTCCGCCAGCGCTTTCGGGACCGAGGGATTGAGCGCGCGGACGTCCTTCGCCGGCTCCGTCATGTGCGCGACCACCAGATCGCCCAGCGCTTCCTGCACGAAGGGAGGACGTCCGGTCAGCATCTCGAACACGACGCACCCGAGCGAGTAGAGATCCGTCCGAAAGTCGATCTTCCCCGAGTCTCGACACTGCTCGGGCGACATGTAGAGCGGCGTCCCCATCATCGCGCCGATGCGGGTCTGGTGGACCTGGCCGGCGCGGAAATCTCCTGCCAGCTTGGCGATGCCGAAGTCGACCAGCTTGACCGAGTCGGGCGGTTGCGCCTGCACGAAGATGTTCTCGGGCTTGATGTCCCGATGAACGATCCCCTTGGCGTGCGCGGCCTCCAGCGCCTCGGCCATCCCGCGCGCCAGGCGCGCGACCGTGGCCGCCGGCAGAGACCCCCGGCGGGCGAGCGTGGCGGCCAGGGTCTCGCCGTCCAGGTACTCCATGACGATGTACGGCCGCCCGGTCGCATCGACCTCGCAGTCGAAGACCTGGACGATCCCCGGATGGTCGATCACCGAGGTGGCGCGCGCCTCGAGGAAGAACCGTTCCAGCAGATCCGGACGCCCCACGATCTCGGGCGCCAGCAGCTTGAGGGCGGCCTTGCGCTTGAGGTGCCGGTGCTCGGCCAGATAGACCTCGCCCATCGCGCCCGCACCGAGCTGACTCAGGATCGTGTAGCTGCCGATGGTCGTGCCGATCATCGTCGTCCCGGCCGATGCGCCGGCGATCTCAGCCGATGCGCTGGCGCCGCTTGGTGGTCGCCAGCTTGTTCTCGCTGTCGATCTGCTTTCGCTCGATGACGAAGGCACGAACCGTCTCGTCGATGTCCTCGGCGAACGACACTTTACCGGCGCCGATCTCACGCAGCGCGGAGACGGCCGACTTGTTGTGGCACTCGACCAACCGGTGGGCCCCGCCCGCGATTTGGCGGGCGCGCTCGGCCGCCAGGATGACGAGCGCGAAGTGGTTGTTCACCCGCTTGAGACAGTCTTCTACGGTTACTCGTGCCATGGGCGGGGACCCTAGCACAAGATGCGGCGGTGCGCTGCGTTATCTGTCCAGTCGTCGCGAATGCGGCCGGGGCAACGGACGCGAGGCTAGCGGGGATCGACCGGCGCGACGTAGATGTTCAGCACCCCGTCGCGGTCGGAGGTGAAGAAGAGCAGGCTGCCGTCGGGGCTCAACCAGGGATCGCGCTCATCGGCCGCGGTGTTCAGATCGCCGAGCGGCTGGGTCATGACGAATGCCTCGCCGACCGACCGCCGCCAGGCGACATAGAGATCGCCGGTCGGCACCGACCCGTCGACCGCCGCCGCCCCGTCCACCGAAGGCGTGATGGGCGTCGAGCTGAAAAGCAGCGTCAAACCGTCGTCGGTCAAACAACCGTCGACCGTGCTCCGGTCGGGGAACGCCAGCTCCCCGATGAGCACGGGCGATCCGAAGGGGGCGCCGAGCGCGGGACGGGCCGCCAGATAGGTCTGATAGAGGCCCGGGATGTTGGTCATCGACGCGAGCGGCATCACCAGCCCGTGCTGTCCGAGCGGTCGAGGAATGTCATCGACGGGTGAGTTCAGCGCCACCACGTTGAGCGGCGTCGACCAGGCGCCATTGCGGGTCGGGCGCGTCGACACCCAGACGTCGTTGCTGCCCTCCCCGCCGCTCCGATCCGATCCGAACCAGAGCGTGAGCCCGTCGGCGGAGATCGCCGAGCTGGTCTCGAACGAGGACGAGTTGACGCCGGCGACGGACGCGGGCGTTCCAAACGGCTGACTGGCGTCGGTCCGGGTGGCGAACCAGACGTCCGAGTTGCCCCCGCTCCGATCGGTCGTGAAATAGATCTCGAGCAGATCGGCGGTCAGGGTCGGATTTTCGGCACCTCCGGCGGAGGCGAGCTCCGCCACCAGCGCGGGCGCACCGAAGTGATAGGGCGGCGGGGAGACGTCGCCCAGCTTGACCAGCTGACCGCCCGTGCAACCGCACGCGAGCGCCAGGACGAGCCCGCAAAGAGCCCGCGCCCCCGCCGCCGACCCAGACGGCAAATTGGGAGCTGGGCGCATCGTCGCCAATGCTAGCATCGCGTCCTCATGCGCCGCGGTTTTCTGCTCCGCGGTCTCCTCTGCCGCGGTCTCGTGTGCCTGGGACCTGCGATTGCCGGCACGAGCGCCGCCGGCGCGGTCGAGCCCCCCGCACCGGTCGGGGTGGCGCACCTCGAGGTCCAGGCGGCGCCCGGCTGCGCGACGAGGGACGAGCTCGCCGCGCGGGTGGCCGCGCGCTCGCAACGCATCCGATTCGCCGATGACGGTGCGGCACCGACCGGGTTGCGCGCCGAGATCGCGCCCGGACCGAACGGCACGGTCATTGGACAGCTCGGCATCGTCGATCCGAACGGCCGCCGCTCTTCGCGCCGGCTCTCGGCGCCGAGCTGCGCCGAAGCGATCGATGCGCTCGCCCTCATCATCGTCATCGCGCTCGATCCGACCTACTCGCCACCCCCCGGGGGCGAGCCGGGACCTGGAACCACCTCGGCCCCGGAGATCGATCGCCGTTTCGGTGACGAGACGGCGACGATCCGACAAGGCGGACCGCCCGCAGGATCGTCGGCGGGCGACCGCGTGCCATCACCGATCGGGTCGCCGCCGCCTCGGCCGACGGTGCGCCGATTCGGGATCGGCGCGGCCGCCCAGCTGATCTCGGGGCCGGCGCCGCGGGTCCTGCCCGGCGTGGCCTTCCGTGCCTTCGCCGCCATCGATCGCGTCTCTCTCTGGTCGCCCGCTCTGCGCCTGACGGCCGCCCACGCCGAGAGGAACGGAATCGAAGAGACCGGCGGGATCGCCTCCTTCGCGCTCGACACCCTCAGCCTCGACGTCTGTCTGGTCCGCCTGGGGATCGAGATCGTCAATCTGCGGGGCTGCGCGGCGGGAACAGCCGGACGATTGACGGCCACCGGTTCCTTCACTTACTCGCCGCGCTCACAGGCACGTCCGTTCCTCGGCGTCGGTGGGTCGGCCATCGTGACCGTGGCGCTCGGTCCCCACTTCGAGCTGTCGGGAACGTTCGGCGCCGCTGACGCGCTGATCCGCGACGCGTTCGAGTTCAGCCAGCAGGTCTTTCACCGGGTCTCCGCCATGACCCTGACGGTCGATCTGGGACTCGGACTGCGGTTTCCCTGATCAAAAGAGCCTGGTTCGGACATAGTTGGGCTAGGGAGAATGTCGCGCGGATTCCTATACGTCGTCCCTAACGGCGAAGGCGCCAGGGGCGAAGCCGTCAGCATGACCGGCGGGCGCGCCCTGCGGGAGACCCCCGACGCCGCGGCCCGCGCCGCGATCGATCGCGCGCGCCTGGAACGGATGTTCGCCGACCACCACCTCCTGATCTGGCGAACCCTGCGGCGACGGGGTCTCGATCGGGAGACCGCCGCCGACGCCACACAGCAGACCTTCCTGATCGCCGCCGAGCGCCTGGACGACATCCTCTTCGGCAGCGAGCGGGCCTTCTTGATCGGAACGGCACTGCGGGTCGGCCGCTCGATCGGCCGCAAGGTCCTGCGCTGGCAGCTCGAGGACGACATGGATCTGCGCGCGTCCGCCGCCGGCAGCGTGGCCGACGAGCGCTCCGCGATCGAGCTGTGCGATCTGGCGCTGTCCAAGGTCGATCCGGCCCTGGCGGAGGTTTTCGTGCTGTTCGAGCTGGAGGGGTTCTCGTCGATCGAGATCGCCAGGATGCTGGAGATACCGGTCGGCACGGTCGCCTCTCGATTGCGGCGGGCCCGCGAGCAGTTTCGAGCGGGCGCCGGGCGGATCGAGCTGGCTCTACGACGCGAGGGGCGGGAGGGAAACGGTTGATGATCGATCCGGACCGATTGAAGCTGTCGAACGCGACGAAGCTGGAACGGCGAATGCTGGAGGCGGCGGGTGCTGAGCGCCCTTCGCTCGAGCTGACGAATCGCATGCGGCAGGCGGTGGGACTGTCCGCCTCCGGGGTGGGCGCAACGGCGCTGGCGGCCACCAAGGCGACCGGTCTGGCCTGGATCTCGGCCGGCATCGTGGCGGCGGCCATCGTCGGTGGCGCGGTGGGCGTCTGGAGCTCTTCGCGGCACGGCGGCGCGACCGCCGTCGCGCGGCCGGCGGCGCCCGTCCAGTGTGCCGTTTCCTCACCGGCTTCGTCGCCAGAGCCCACGACGTTGGCGTCGTCGGCCGGGACGCCGCTCGGCGCCCGGCACGCGCACGTTTCCCAGCATCGAGGCCGCGTGGCGGTCGCCGCGCCGGCGGAGCCAACGCGCGCCGATCTGCGCGGCGAGATCGCCCTCGTCGACGAGGCGAGGACGGCCTTGCGGGACCAGCTTCCCAAGCGCGCGCTCGCGCTCCTGCGCCGGTACTCCACCACCTACCCCGAGGGCACCTTCGGTCCCGAGGTGGAAGCTCTTCGGGTCGAAGCGCTGGACGGCAGCGGACAACATCGCCTCGCCCAATCTCTCGCGCGTGAGTTCGTGGTCCGACATCCGGAGAGCCCGCTCGCCGAGCGGGTTGGCCGATCGATCGACGGCCGTCCGTAGCGCGCGCCTGCCCTTCGGGCGGCGCGACTTTCTCTGATCGAAAGCGCCGGCTGGTGGCATTACCAATGCCACGGCTATTTCTGTGGCCTCGCTGCCCCCGGAGACCATCCAATGAAGCAACACCTCATGACGCTCGCCGGCGTCACGCTCATCTTCGGCGTCGCCTCCTGCGGGCAGTCCACTGATGCGGGCAGCGGCACCGGCGGCACCAGTGGAGCGGCCGGCACCACCGGAAACACCGGAACCGGCGGCAGCACCCTCACGGGAGCGGGCGGTACCTCCGTGACCGGCGGCGCCGGCACGGGAGGATCGGCCGGGGGAAGCAGCGGCACGGGCGGCGTTACCGGCAGCGGTGGCACCAGCGCCGGAACCGGTGGCGGAACCAGTGGCGGAACCAGTGGATCGACCGGACGCGGCGGAACGACCGGAACCGCGGGCACCGGAATGGGGGGCCGAGGCGGGGGAGCCGGTGGCATGGCGGGCGGCGCAGGTGCAACTGGCACGGCCGGAACGAACGGCGCGGGTGGCGGCGGGCGTGGCGGCGGAGGCGCCGCCGGCACGGGGGTGGCTGGAACCAGTGGCGGCGGGACGACGGGAGCCGGCGGCTCCCAGGCAGGCCTGCCCCCGGGCGTGACGGCGCTCTTCCCACCCCCCGGCGGTCAGGGGATCTGTCCGGATCCGCCTTTGCGGATCACCTTCTCGGGCGCCCCGACGCTGGGCAACTCCGGAAAAGTTCAGGTCTTCAACTCTTCGGGGACTTCTGTGGCGTCGGTCGACATGTCGGCCACCACCGTCAACGACACGATCGGCGGGACGGCGTTCATCCTTCTCAACCCGGTCTACGTGGACGGAAACAGCGCGGTCATCTATCTGAAGACCAAGGCGCTCTCGTACGGCCAGACCTACTACGTCACCGTCGACGCCGGCGCGATCAAACCGCCGGGGGGCGGGACGCTCTCCATCGCCGGAACGACGGCCTGGCGGTTTACCACCGCGGGCGCCGCGCCGAGCAGCCTCTCGGCACTCTCCGTGGCCCTCGACGGCTCGGGGCAGTTCTGCACGGTGCAGGGCGCGACGGACGCGCTTCCGGCGAACAATACCGCCGCCTCGACCATCACGATCAAGGCCGGCATGTACCACGAGATCATGCACGTCAAATCGAAGAGCAACATCACGTTGCACGGTCTCGACCGCAAGCAAACCATCATCCTGGGAACGAACAACAACACCCAGCAAGGCACAAACGCCAGCACCAGCAACCGACCGTTGCTCAGCTTCGATACCACCAACGGTCTGGTCATCGACAACCTCACCATCCACAACCTGACGCCGCAGGGGGGATCGCAGGCAGAAGCGTTGAGTCTGAAAAATTGCGACAAGTGCAAGATCACCAATACGGACATCCTGAGCTTGCAAGACACGCTGCTCTGGAGTGGAAGGGTCTACGCCGACAACTGCTACATCGCAGGCAACGTCGATTACGTGTGGGGAACGGGAGTCGCGTACTTCAACAGCTGTGAAATTCACACGGTGGGGCGGTCGGGCGTCCTCGTGCAATCGCGCAACGCGGCCGGCGCGTACGGCTACGTCTTCGTCGACTCCAAGCTGACAGCCGACTCGGCGGCGACGAACAACATGCTGGCGCGCATCGACGTGAGCGTCTATCCCGGAAGCCACGTCGCGTACATCAATTGCCAGATGACCAACATCGCCGCCGCGGGCTGGACCGCCACGGGCGGAACGCCCACCTCGGCGCTTCGATACTGGGAGTACCAGAGCACCGACGCGTCGGGCAACGCGCTCAACGTCAGCGGTCGAATGTATGGCACGCAGATCAGCGCCAGCCAGGCCGCGATGATGCGCGATCCGACGGTCGTTCTCGGCGGCTGGCAGCCCTAAGGGCCTCTAAAGCCGTAGGGACGTCACCATGTGCACACCCTTCTCGCTGTGACTTAACTAACTAACCGACCTGCGCAGCGACGATCGTTAGGTGATACTCCGGAGTCGCCTCCTCTCCGTTTGACGCCGACAATCTCCGATCCGTCAATTGCGAGCCCGCCTACCCCTCTCCGCCGGCGTCGCAGCTCACTCGCTGGCATCAAGGTCATGCTCCCACTATCACAGTCGGGCGCGACGCGTCCTCCCATGACGCTCCCCTGATTTGCTGGCATCATCTCCGCTGGCGCGCGACGGCGCCGGGCGAAAGGACGCGATGCTTCGACCTGTGGCGGTGGGACTTCTGGCGGTGGTCCTCGGTTCGGCTTGCGACATCAAGTTCCCCGCGCTGCCGCAGGATCCGCCCCCTCTCGGAAGCGCGACGGACATCGACGGAAACACTTACGCGACCGTCGTGATCGGGAAACAGGAGTGGATGGCCAGCAACCTGAAAGCCACCCGGTACAACGACGGGACGCCGATCCTCATCACGGAAGACGCGTTCACCTGGGCAAATCTCAGCACGGGCTCCTACAGCTGGTACGACGACGACATCACCAACAAGGACGTCTACGGCGCCCTCTACAACTGGTACGTCATCCAGTACCTCGTGTTGCGGAGCCGGATCGACGACATCTGCCCGACGAATTTCTACCTGCCGAGCGGCGGCGTCTGGGAGGCTCTCGTCGACGCGCTGGGCGGCTCCATGGTGGCCAGTGGAGCCCTGAAAGAAGCGGGGACGTCGCACTGGGATCCCCCCAACACCGGGGCCGCCAATCAATCGGGCTTCACGGCGCTTCCCGCGGGCAATCGCGACGGCACGGGGAGCTTCGTCGCCAAGGGCCAGAGCAGCTCCTGGTGGAGCTCCGACGACACCGACGTCCCGGACCTTGCCGTCGCGTCGTTTTTTTACCTGGACGACACGAGCACGACCTACAGCTCCACCCTTGCCACCGACCCCTACCAGGACGGTCTCGCGATTCGCTGCATGCGCGACGTGACCCCGAACTAGGTGCCGCCCTTCGGGATGGTCGCACGCCCGAAGTCACAACCCGATCCGGCCGGATCGTGTTAGTCAGGATCGAATTTTTTCGGCGCTCAGGCACAATAGGGGACCGAATATGCGACCACGCACAAATCCATTCGAGAAACGCAAGAAAGAGCTGGCCCGGAAGGACCGGCAGAAGAAGAAGGCCGAACGCCGCGACATCCGCGATCGGGAACGTGCGGACAGGCCGGTGGGCGGGGCCGATGAGGATCCCGACATCGCCGGCATCGTCCCGGGTCCGCAGCCGCCCGCCGAAGAGACCTAGCCGCGCGTCGCCTTGAATTTGCCGCGGGACTCTGAAAGAAGGTCCCCATGGCGAACGGCGGGTGGGACTTCGATCAGGATCAACTTCTCCGGACTGCACGGGACTTCTGGAACCGGCTGCGGGGATCGCGGCGGTTCATCTGGGCGGCCATCGGGATCGTCGTGGCCCTGGCCGGCCTGATTGGCTCTTACTATCAGGTCGAGCCGGACGAGGTGGGGCTGGTGACCCGGTTCGGGCGGTTCGTGCGCACCACCAATCCCGGACCGCACGCCAAGATCCCGTTCGGCATCGAGCAGGTGCAGAAGGTTCCGGTCCAGCGGCAGCTCAAGCAGGAGTTCGGATTCCGCACCGTTCATGCCGACGTCGACAGCACCTATCGCAAGGACGAAAAAACGGCCGCCGAATCGTCGATGCTGACCGGCGATCTCAACGTCGCGACGGTCGAGTGGATCGTCCAGTACAAGATCTCGGATCCCTACAAGTACCTCTTCAAGCTGCGCGACGTGGAGCAGACCTTCCGCCTCATGGCCGAAGCGTCGATGCGCACCGTGGTCGGCGATCACAGCGTGACCGAGCTGCTCACCGTGGGGCGCGAGGCGATCGCCGCCAAGGCCAAGGAGCTGCTCTCCGACCTCTGCAAGCGCTACGACAACGGGATCTCCGTCCAGCAGCTGGTGCTGCAGGACGTGGATCCGCCCGAGTCGGTCAAGCCGTCGTTCAACGAGGTGAACCAGGCGATCCAGGAACGCGAGCGCGCCATCAACGAGGCCTGGGCCGAGTACAACCAGGAGATCCCGCGCGCCCGAGGCCTGGCCGAGCAAAAGATCGAAGCCTCCGAGGGTTACGCCGTCGACCGGGTGAACCGGGCCAAGGGCGACGCTGGCCGCTTCATCGCGCTGCAGGAAGAGTATCGCAAGGCGCCGGAGGTGACGCGCACGCGCATCTACCTCGAAACCTTGTCGGCGGTGCTCCCCGCGGCGGGCAAGAAGCTGATCTTCGACGAGAAGGCCAAGGGCATCCTGCCGCTCTTCCCCCTCGGCTCGGGCGCCGACGCGACCAAGGAGGCGCCGTGACCACCCGCGGCCTCATCATTCGCGGCGCCCTCGCGGTCCTGGTGATCGCCACGCTCTACTCGACGTTCTACACGGTGTCGGAACAGGAGCAGGTCGTGATCACGCAGTTCGGCGAGCCGATAGGTCAGGCCGTCGTCACCCCCGGCCTGCACGTCAAGGTCCCCTTCACCCAGGACGTGAACGTCTTCGACAAGCGCTGGCTGGAATGGAACGGAAACCCCAATCAGGTGCCGACCCGCGACAAGAAGTACATCTGGGTCGAGACCTACGCGCGCTGGCGCATCGCCAATCCGCTCCTCTTCTTTCAGCGGCTGCGCGACGAGCGCGGCGCCCAGTCGCGTCTCGACGACATCATCGACGGCGAGACGCGCAACGTGATCGCCAGCCACAACCTCATCGAGATCGTGCGGGTCAGCAACCGCGCCTTCGAGGCGGCCGAGGAGGCCGAGGACGTCATGGAGGCCGAGACCATGCGCCAGGTAGATCTCGGACGCGACAAGATCACCCGCCTCATTCTCTCGCGCGCCACCCAGGTGATGCCGGACTACGGGATCGAGCTGGTCGACGTCCAGATCCAGCGCATCAACTACATCGAGACGGTCCAGGCCAAGGTGTTCGATCGCATGATCTCGGAGCGCAAACGCATCGCCGACCGCTACCGCTCGGAGGGTCAGGGCAAGAGCGCCGAGATCCGCGGCAAGAAGGAACGCGAGCTCAAGGTGATCGAGTCGGAGGCGTACAAGAAGACCCAGGAGGTCATGGGCGGCGGCGACGCGCAGGCGACCGGCATCTACGCCGGCGCCTACAACCGCGATCGGGAGCTCTACAAGTTCCTGCGCACCATGGAGACCTACAAGACCACCGTCGACAAGCAGAGCTGGCTGGTGCTGTCGACCAACGCCGACGTCTTCCGGTATCTTCAGTCGGCGAACGCGGCCGGCTCGCCGCAGCACGAGCGCGCCCCGAAGCACTGATGGCAGCGCCCGAATGGGATCCCTACGTCGTCTTGAATGTGCCGCGGAGGGCGACAGGCGAAGAGATTCGCGCCGCCTACCTTTTACTCGCGGCGCGCTACCACCCCGACCAACACCAGGGCAATCCGCTGGAGGAGCTGGCCAGCGCGCGCATGGCTGAGATCAACCGCGCCTACGAGGTCCTCTCGGACCCGGCGCGCCGGGCCGCCTTCGACGCCGGTTCGCAGACCCGCACCACCCGGGATGCCGCCGATCGCGCGATGCGGGGCCGCTTCATGAAGGGCGCGGCCCTGCTGCTGGCGCTGCCGCTGGTGTTCCGGACCGGCGCGATCATCTTGCGCGGCCTGGG
The DNA here is from genome assembly GCA_017881315.1 of Pseudomonadota bacterium. Classification (GTDB taxonomy): domain Bacteria; phylum Myxococcota_A; class Polyangia; order Fen-1088; family Fen-1088; genus JADGRB01. Next base: position 4,442 of record JADGRB010000074.1, on the reverse strand, counting down.
CGCCTTGATTCGGCTGCTGTTCGAAGCTCTGGGATCGTTGCGCGGGCCGCGGCTGGCCGCGGGCGCCGGCCTCGTCGCGCTGGTGGTGCTGCTGGTGGCCACGTTCAAGCGCAGGCGCCGCTGAGACCCCGCTAGCTCGGCGGGGGGGCGGGGCCGCCTGACGTCGCCTATCATGGGTCCCGGTCTTTCGTGCGGTGGATCGCAGGACGCTCCGGATCGATCTGCCTCGTGCTAGCCACGGTGGCGGCGCTGTGCGCCTGCAACCCGCGGAGCGAGCTGCTCGGGACGATCGCCGCGCCGGGCGGCGACGCGGCGACCGGCGGCGACGCGGGGAGCGCCTTGCCGGCGTACCTGATCGGCGCCGACATCTCCAAGATGCAGCAACAGGAAGAAGGCGGCATGGTCTTCACCGACACCGACGGAACGCCCAGGGACGTCCTGCAGATCCTCAAGAACCACGGCTTCAACTTCGCGCGCCTGCGCACCTTCGTCGATCCGAGGGCCGCCGACGGCTACGCGACCATGATGAACGTGGCGCAGCCCTACTGCGATCTGGCCAACACGATCGCGATGGCCAAGCGGCTCGAGGCTGCCGGATTCGGTTGGGAGCTGGATTTCCACTACAGCGACAACTGGGCCGACGCCTCCATGCAGGTCATCCCGCTGGCCTGGCAGGGCGACTCGCTCGGCGAGATGGTCGCCGCGCTCGGCACGTATACGCGGGACGCGATCCAGCAGCTGGTGAGCGCCGGGGCGCGGCCCGACATCGTGCAGATCGGAAACGAGATCACCCCCGGGATGTTGCTGACCCCCGGCAGCGTCACCGGAAGCGTCGCCAACTGGGACAACCTGGCCCTCTTCCTCAACGCGGGGATCGCGGCGGTGCACGCCGTCGATCCGACGATCAAGATCATGATGCACCTCGATCGCGGCGGCGACAACGCGGGGACGACCAGCTGGGTCGACGCCGCCCTCGCGCACGGCGTGCACTTCGACATCCTCGGCGAGGCTTGCTACACGAACGTCCAGGGCAATCCGACCACCTGGCTATCGAACTTCAATTCGCTCGTCGCCCAGTATCCGGATCTCGAGCTCATGATCGTCGAGTACTCCGAGAGCGCCGACGACCTCTCCGGGAACGTCGACATCTGGCGACAGGCCAACGACATCGTCTTCAATCTCGCCGGCAAGCGAGGACTCGGCGCTTACGTCTGGGAGCCGAGCTACTGGCAGGAGACGCTGTTCGACGCCCAGGGGCGGACGAGCTCCCCCGACCTTCCCAATCCGTTCATCCTGGGATCGCCGCGGATCGCCCTTTACGATCAAATGGCGTCGGACTACGGCCTGCGCTGACCCCGACTCCCGACCAGCCGTGCCGACCGGGTCAGTGTCGAGACTGGGTCTGAGGCTGCGTCTGAAAGGTGAACGGACGTTCGAGATGCAGCGAGCTCAGCGGATGGGTGAACGACCAAGCGCTCATCTGCCGCTTCACGCAATCCATCACCCGGCTGTCCACCGGTGACGTCGCCACCACCGCCGTGTCGGCCACCTGACCGTTCGGGAGGATCGTCCAGCGCAACGTGAGCCGGCGTGCCTTGAGCGCCGCCGGCGTCAGCCGCTGGTGCCGCGCGACCTCGGCGGGACAGTTGTTGAGGAGCGTGAAGCGCGACTGAATCTGGCGGTCGAGAGCCGGCGAGCCTACCGAGGTAGAGTCGGCAGCCGGGGCTACTGCGATCGCCTGGTCGTCCTTCTCGACGCGCGCCTTCCGAGGCGTCACGCGTCGTTCGGCGGGCGCATCGCGGGCCGGCGAGTCCGCTGCCGCCTGCGCGGTGGGGGCCCCCGCCGCGCTCGATCCGACAGCTGCCAAAGATAGAAAGACCTCAAGGACGATCGAAATAAGACGCGGAAACATCATGATTGTCGGTGTCTCGGGTCTCCTTCCCTCATCGAACTTGGTTGAGCCGGGGACCACCTTTCGGGGAACTTCCAGCTCATGCGTACAGCCGACCTAGACTGGCGCCGGACTTCGGTCGGTCGTCGAAGACGACGTCCAGAATTCTCGCTCTAACGCCAAGCGGCATTCGGGCCGGGCCGACATTCGCATCGCGATCGAGCGAGGGCCAGCCACCTGCCGTCCTCCTTTCCGAGACCGGAGATCACAAATGCGAGATATGGATCGGCGGATCTGGGAATATACGAGCGACATGAATCGACATCGAGCCCACGTTCTCGCGCTTGCATCGCTCTCCCTCGGACTGCTGATACCCGTGTCGGGGCGGGCAGCGGCGCTGACGGAGGTTACCCGCTCCCTGTGGGCGGGCAGCGCGAGTCTGCCCAGCTACATGCAGATGTACATCTACGTGCCGGACAAGCTCGCGACCAAGCCGCCCATCTACGTTTCGTGCCACTCCTGCGGGTCGACTGCCACCGGACAGATTGGCAACATCCCGATGGCCAAGGCGGCGGCCGACTCGATGGGCTTCATCCTCGTCCTCCCGGACAACCCGGGCCGCAACTGCTGGGATGTGGGGACGACGAAGTCGCTCACGCACGACGGCGGGGGCGACACGCAGGCCGTCGCCCTGATGGTCAAGTACGCGCTCAGCACGTACAACGGCGACGCAGGCCGCGTCTACATCATGGGGGGCTCGGGGGGAGCGATGCTGACGCAGGCCATGCTGGCCGTTTACCCGGACGTCTTTCGGGCCGGGGCGGCGCGCGCGGGGGTTCCGGCGGGATGCTGGGCCGACGGCTACTCGGACAGCAACCAGTGGAGCAACAACTGCGCGGGCGGCAACACGATCAAGACGGCGCAGCAGTGGGGCGACCTCGTTCGCGCCATGTATCCGGGCTACACCGGGCACCGGCCGCGCCTTCAGACCTATCAGGGCGACGCGGATACGACCATTAGTTACAAGAACACGGGCGAGGCCATCAAGGAGTGGACCAACGTCCTCGGGTTGAGCACGACCCCGACCTCGACGGACACCGGGTACAAGGGCTCACAGGCCAACTGGAACCGCCAGTTCTGGAGCAACGCGTGCGGCTACACCGTTCTTCAGGCCTGGACAGCACCGGGCGCCACTCACTCCATGTCGTATGAGGAAGGCGAGATGCTCAAGTTCTTCGGCCTCGACAAGGCCCTCGGGGGCCCCGATCCAGAACCGGACTGCACTGGTACCGGCGCGGGCGGCGCGGGCGGTGGTGGCGCGGCTGGCACGAGCGGCGCCGGCGGAGCCAGCGGAGCAGCCGGCGCGAGCGGTGGCCGAGGCGGCGGGGCCGGCCGAGGAGCTGGCGGCGTCGGAGGTGGAGCAGGCGCGGGCGGTCGTGCGGGTGGCGGCGGCAGCGGCGCCACCGCCGGAACCAGCGGCAGCGGCGGCACCGTCGGGAGCGGCGGCAGCGTTGGCAGCGCCGGCACCTTCGGGAGCGGCGGCAGCGTTGGCAGCGCCGGCACCTTCGGGGGCGCCGGAAGCTCCGGTTCGGCCGGCACCAGCGGCACGGGTGCGGGCGGCGTGCAGGGCGGCGGCGGGTCCACGGCCGCAGCCGGAACCTCGGGCTCCGGCACCGCCGGCTCGACCGGGACCGGGGACTCTTCGTCGACCGGGTGCGGCTGCGGCGTCGGAAGCTCGGCGCCGGGCGCGGCCTCCGAGATCGCGTTCGCACTCGTCGTCCTCGCACTCGCCGTCCGTCGCGGACGACGAGCGCGTCGCTGACGCAGAAATCCACCCCAGGCATTGACCCTCGCTCGCCCTTCTGTTGTGCTGCGCCTCGGGCGCCAGGGGAACGTCGGGATTGCCGATCACGCACGATGGAGCGAATGCGAAGCGATTCGAAAGGCTGCGCGCGCACCGTGCCGTTCGGGCGGCCTGGCTGGCGCTGCCCCTCGTGGCGCTGGTATCGATCTTCACGGTCTCGGATCTTCGCGGCGTAGACTTCGGCGATCACTGGGACGAGCTCCCCTGGCAGGTGCGCCCGGTACGCGACATGGTGGCGAGCGGACTGCTGCTCCCGCGGGCGACGATCTATCCCTCCCTGGTCAGGTGGATGATTCTCGTCCCGGCGCTCCCGGGGGCGATACGCGATCTCCTCAAGCCGGGGAAGGATCCGCGAGAAGTCCAGAAGGCCCTGGCGGCCAAGATCGATACGCCCGCCTACCTGCTGACCTTGCGTCGTATCTTCATCGCCGTCTGCGCCCTCACGATCGTCTGGGTCTACGGCGCCGCGCTGGCCTTTCGTCGCAGACGCTGGGAGGCGTTCATTGCCGCGGCAGGCGTAGCTCTTTCGTGGGAGTACGCCTACCACGCCCGGTGGGTGGCCAGCGATTCCATCCTGGTGCAGTTTTCGGCGCTGACGCTGTTCATGCTCGCGCTCTTTCACCGGACCGAACGGCCGCGCTGGCTCTACGCGGCCGCGGTCGCGGCCGGGCTGGGGACCGGCACCAA
>JADGRB010000314.1 GCA_017881315.1 Pseudomonadota bacterium | reverse complement strand
GGCAGCTTGAGATCGACCTTGTCGATCGCCTCGCCCTCGCCCGCGCCGGCGCCGAGGACGCGCAGGCCGGCCTCGCGAAGCGCGTCGATCGCCTTGAGGAGGTTCCCGACCTCGGCGATGAGCACGCGCTCCGTCGCGCCGGCGGACGCCTTGACCGCGCCCGGCGTCACCGAGGCCGAGCCTCGGGCCGGGATCACCAGGCCGTGTGCGCCCAGCACCTCGGCGCTGCGGGCGATGGCGCCCAGGTTGTGGGGGTCGGTGATCCCGTCGAGCAGCACGATGAGCGGCGCCTCGCCGGCGCGCCGGGCGGCGTCCAGGAGATCTTCGATCGTCGCGTAGCGGAAACGTCCCGTGATGGCGACCAGACCTTGGTGCACGCCGCCCTTGGCCAGCTCGGCGACCAGGCGACGGGGCCGGATCTCGACGGAGACGCCGCGCTCCTTGGCGATCTGAACCGCCCGCTCCGTCTCGGGCGAGCGCGTTCCTTCGGCCAGGTAGACCACGCTCACCTCGCGCGGGCGCGCGCGACAGAGCTCTTCGACTGGCCGAACGCCAAACACGATGCGTCCGTCGTCGGTCAAATCGCCGCTTCGACCTCCTTCACGAGGCCGGCGAAGGCCGCCGCCGGATCGGCCGCGTCCCGGACCGGCCGGCCCACCACCAAGTAGTCGGCCCCGTTGCCGATGGCCTGGCCCGCGGTGGCGACGCGCTTCTGATCGCCGCGCCCGGCGCCCGCGCCCGAGGCCGGTCGGATCCCCGGCACCACGATCAGCAGACCCGGCGCCGCGCCCCGCGCCGCTTCGATCTCGTGGGACGAGCAGACCAGCCCCGCGATCCCCGCGCGGGCCGCGATCCGGGCGCGCGCGCGCACCATCTCCGGAATCGTCTGTTCGATCCCCTCGGCGCGCAGATCGTCCTCGGCCAGGCTGGTGAGCACCGTGACGCCCAGGATCTTCACCCGCCCCGCCGCCGCCTCGGCCGCGCGGCAGAGCATCTCGTAGCCGCCCGAGGTGTGGACGGTCAGGAGCTCCGCCTCCACGCGGGCCGCCGAAGCGACCGCGCGGCCGACCGTCTCGGGGATGTCGTGCAGCTTGAGATCGAGGAACACCCGGCCGCCGCGGGCGCGCACCATCTCGACGGCCCGCTCCCCTTCGGCGACGAACAGCTCCAGCCCGACCTTGTAGAACACCGGCAGTCCGTCCAGGCGATCGAGCAGCGTCGCCAGCGTCGCGCAATCGGGGACGTCCAGCGCGACGATGACCCGCTCGCGCGCGGGAATCGGGTGCGCGGGCGTCGTCATACCCGCCGCTCCGCCACGACTTCCGCCGCCACCAGGGCGGCCGCGTCGGGGATCCGGATCTTGCGGACCTCGCTGCCGCTCCGGCGTTTGAGCTCCACCACCCCCTCGGCGACGCCTTTTCTGCCGATCGCGAGGCGAAAGGGGATCCCGATCAGGTCGGCGTCCTTGAACTTCACGCCCGCGCGCTCGTCGCGGTCGTCGTAGAGCACGTCGATCCCCGCCGCCGTGAGCTCCTCGTAAAGGCGCTTCGAGGTGGCGATGACGTTGTCGTCGTCCTGCTGCAGCTCGAGGACCGCCACCTCGTAGGGGGCCAGCGGCACCGGCCAGATGATGCCGTCCTTGTCGTGGTTCTGCTCGATCGCGGCCGCGACGATGCGGGTGACGCCGATCCCGTAGCAACCCATCTGCGCGGGCTTCTCGAGACCGTCGACGTCCAGGAACGTCACGCCCATCGGCTTGGAATATTTGGTGCCCAGGAAGAACACCTGCCCGACCTCGATTCCGCGGTGCGCGCGCAGGTGACCGTCGGCGCAGCGGGCACAGCGATCGCCGCCGGCCGCCATCCGGTAGTCGGCCGAGGCGGTCGGCTTGAAGTCGCTATCGACGTTGACGCCCTTGAGGTGCGCGTCGGCCTCGTTGGCGCCGACCACGAAGTCGGCCAGCGCCTGGACCTCGAGGTCGCAGTAGATCGGGATCTTCAACCCGACCGGCCCGGCGAAGCCGACCGGCGCGCCGGTGACCTCGCGCACCGTCGCGTCCGTCGCCAGCAGGAGCTCGGCGACCTCCAGCGCCTTGCGCAGCTTGATCTCGTTCACCTCCCGATCCCCGCGCACCAGCACCGCGATCGGCTTGCCGTCGGCCAGATAGATCAGCGTCTTGACCAGCCGGTTCGGTGGCACGCTCAGGAACGCCGAAACCTCGGCGATGGTGTGCTGCCCGGGCGTCGGCACCCGCTTGCATTGCTCGCTCGCGGTCTGGGGATCCGCGGGCGCGCGCGCCACCGCCTGCTCGACGTTGGCGGCGTAGTCGCACGAATCGCAGGCGACGAGCGCGTCCTCCCCGGTCTCGGTCAGCACCTGAAATTCGTGCGAGAGGGAGCCGCCGATGTTGCCGGTGTCCGCCTCGACCGCGCGAAAGGCCAGGCCACAGCGGGTGAAGATCCGCTGGTAGGTTTCGTACATCTTGCGGTACTCGCGCTCGGCGTCGCGCTCGTCGACGTGAAAGGAGTAGGCGTCCTTCATGATGAACTCGCGCCCGCGCATGAGGCCGGCGCGCGGCCGCAGCTCGTCGCGAAACTTGGTCTGGATCTGGTAGAGGTTGAGCGGCAGCTGCCGCCAGCTGCGCACGTCGCTCCGAACCAGCGCCGAGATCACCTCCTCGTGCGTCGGTCCGATCACGAAGTCGCCGCCCTTGCGGTCCTTGAAGCGCAGCAGCTGCGCCCCATATTGATCCCAGCGGCCGGACTCCTGCCAGAGCTCGGCGGGAATCACCGCCGGCAGGAAGACCTCCGAGGCGCCCGCGCGGTTCATCTCTTCCCGGATGATCCTCTCGACCTTCTGGACGACCTTCCACCCGAGCGGCAGGAACGAATAGATCCCGGCGGCGACCTTGCGCAGGTAGCCGCCCCGCACCATGAACACGTGCGACGGCACCTCGGCCTCGGAGGGTGCCTCTTTGAGGGTCGGGATCAGGGTCTGTGACATCCGCATGGGGAACTGGTCTTAACATTCAAGACGGGAACCCTCAAAGGGTTCCCGTGCCCTCCCGCGACGGGTCCCGTCGGGCAAAGCCCGCCGGTACCCACGCGATCAAGACAGCAACGTCAAAGGGTTCCCGTGCCCTCCCGCGACGGGTCCCGTCGGGCAAAGCCCGCCGGTACCCACGCGATCCGTCCAGCTCGGTCTGGGCGCTAATCTAGGTGTCCATGGGACTCTCCGAATACAACCGGAAGCGAAACTTCAAGGTCACCAGCGAGCCGTCGGGCGAGGCGCCGGCGCCGCCGCGGCAGGAGGGCGTGCGGCACTTCGTCATCCAGAAGCACGCGGCGTCGCGCCTGCACTACGACTTTCGGCTGGAGCTGGAAGGCGTCCTCAAGAGCTGGTCGGTGCCCAAGGGGCCCAGCCTCGACACCCGGGTCAAACGGCTGGCCGTGCACGTCGAGGACCACCCGCTCGCCTACGCCGAGTTCGAGGGGATCATCCCCAAGGGGGAATACGGCGGCGGGACCGTGCTGCTCTGGGATCGCGGCACCTGGGAGCCGCTCGGGGATCCGCACCAGAGCTACGCCGCCGGAAACCTCAAGTTCAACTTGAAGGGAAAGAAGCTACAGGGCGGGTTCGCGCTGGTGAAGTTGCGGGGCCGGGGCGCGCAGCGGGAGAAGGATCAGGAGCGGGCCTGGTTGCTCATCAAGGAGCGGGACGCCCACGTCGTGCCCGAGGAGACCAGCGACATCACGCGGGCCCGGCCGGAGAGCGTGACGACCGGACGCACGCTCGACGAGATCGCCGCCGATCGTTCGCAGGTTTGGCACTCGAACCGAGACCAGGTCGACGCCGGCGGCGCCGCGGGCGGGCGGGTGGCGCCCCCACCAACCCGCATCCGCCCCCCGCGCTTCGCCGCCCGCGCCACGCCACCGCGGGGCGATGGGTGGCTGCACGAGATGGCGATCGAGGGCGAGCGGCTGCTGGCGCGCAACGCCGGCGGCCAGCTGGCGCTCCTCGACGACAACGGAGCGCCCCTCGGCGCGGCCGCCGCGCGCAAACGAAGCGCGGTCGCCGACGCGATTCGCATGCTGCCGGCGCAGTCGTTGGTCGTCGACGGCGTGCTGGCCGCGATGACGCCGGACGGCCTGCCCCACGCCGCCGCGCTGTCGGGCGCTCTGGCCGGCAAGGGGAAGGCCACCCTCGCCTACCTGGTCTTCGATCTCCCCTACCTCGACGGGCACGACCTGGCGCGCGTTCCGCTCGCGGCCCGCAAGAAGCTGCTCGCGGAGCTGGTCCGTGCGAGCTCGGAGCCGGGCCCGTTGCGCTTTCTCGATCACGTGGCGGGCGACGGCGCCGCGTTCCAGCGCGAGGCGCGGCGCCTCGGGATCGCGGCGATGGTCTCGCGCCGGGCCGGTTCTCCCTACGGCGCGCGGGCCGGTTGGGTGCGGGCCCCCTGCGCCGTCAGTGCGAAACGCTGATCTGGTCGCCGTCGACCAGGTAGATCCGCGGCTCGTCGGCGCGCGCGTGGTCCGTGCCGAAGCGCAAAGCGCCCGTGAGCCCCTCGAAGGTCCCGTCGTACAGCGCCTTCACCACGTCGGCGCGGGTGTGCGCGCCGGCCGCGGTGACCGACCGGAAGACGTTCACCCCGTCGAAGGCGTACGCCTCGGTGGCGTGCGGGTCCTGGCCGTACGCCGCCCGGTAGCCGTCGACGAAGGCGCGCGCCCGCGCATCGTTGCTGTCGGCGAAGAATCCGGGGGAGAGCAGCGCTCCCTGAACGTAGCGCCCGGCGCTCTGCAAGAGGCGCGGCGACAACCCGTTGGCGGTCGACAACAGAAGCAGGTTGCGCAGGTGCGGCCGGCCCGCCGTCGCCGGAGGCGGCCGTTTGCCCCAGGGCGCGGCCCACAGATCGGCCGCCGCCAGCGCCGGCGCGATGAGCTCGATCCGATCGGCGCCGTCGGCGATGAACAGCGCCTGGGCGTGCGTCTTCTTGATCGCGGCCGCCACCGCCGTGAAGGACGTGGCGCCCGCCGGATAGCTGACGTCGGCGCTGACCCGCCCCTCCCCGCGCAAAAGCTCGGCCTTGAAGGCTCTGCGCAAGCTCTGGCCCGCATTGCTGTCGGGACCGATCATCGCGAACTCCCGCGCCCCCAGCTTGAGCGCCGCGCGCGCCAGCGCCGCCGCCCGCGCCGCCGGCGTGTGAACCAGCTGGAAGGTCGGCGTCACCCAGCCGGCCGGTCCGTCGTCGAGCTGCAGGGTCGGCACCTGGCTCTCGCCGGTCGCGACCGCGGCGGCCGCCAGGCTGGGCTGATCGCTGGCGGCCAGGATTCCGATGACCGACTCGTCGCGCGCCAGCTCCGACACGCCCGCCGCCGCCCGGTCCGCGCTGGCCCCGGTGTCGCGAAAGAAGAGCTCCATGCCCTTGCCGGCCGGCGCGCCGGTCGCCAGCAGCGCCGCACGCAGGGCCGCTTCGCCGACCGGCTGGTACTTGCCGGAGAGGGCCAGCGCCAGGCCCAGACGACCGGGATCGCCGCTGCCCTGTCCGCGATCTCCCGACGAGTCGATGCCGACCGCCCGCCGGGCCGCCGCCGACTCCGACTCGATCGTGGCCGCCCCGGAAGCGTCACCACGCGCGCGAAGGGCGCTCGCCGCCGAGGGTCCGAGCAGCGCCCGCGCGAGCCCTTTGTCCGGGGAGGCGCGGAAGGCCTCGACGGCGGCGTCGGGCGCCAGCTTCGAGACCAGCTCGGCGACCCGCTCGCGCGCGTAGGCCTTC
>JADGRB010000073.1 GCA_017881315.1 Pseudomonadota bacterium | reverse complement strand
TTCCCCTTCAAGAAGATGAAGCAGCTGGCCGGCTGGGGAAACCCCCTCAAGAAGCAGATCACGCCGTCCAAGATCTACGGGATCCAGTTCCAGGTGAACGTCCCCAGCGCCAACTACGACATCTACGTCGACGATCTCAAGTTCACCTGCGAGTAGTCTGTTTATCCGCCCGGTGTCCGGGGGTATAATCCCCTCCCTAACGACCTTGGCCTAGGAGGTTTGCTTTGCTTCGTTCTTCCGGACTTTCCGCCACTATCTGGTCTCGGCTGTCCTTCGTGTCCGTCTTGTCCGTCCTTCCCGTTCTGGCCCTGACCACGACCGGGTGTGGGCTCTTCCCCAGCGGCGGCGGAGGCGCCCCGCCCGTCACGGGTCCTTCTACCCCGATCGGCTGCGCGGCCGCTCCGAGCCACCTGGCTCCGGGCGGTTACTACGTCAACGGCAATACGGTCTGCACGAGCGCCAACAAGGCGCACCTGTTTCACGGCGTCGACCGCCCCTCGCTCGAATGGTCCCCCGTCGGCGAAAATCTCTCCACCGCAGATTTCCAGCTGATGGCGTCCTGGAAGGCGAACGTGGTACGCATCGCGCTCAACCAGGACTTCTGGCTGCCGGGGAGCAGCCTGTCCGATCCCACCTACCCGGCCCGCGTCGATAACGCCATCAACTGGGCGGAGAGCGCGGGACTGGACGTGATCCTCGATCTGCATTGGTCCGATCGGGGCGTGCTCGGCAGTTGCAATCCGAGCGACGGTTGCCAGCAGGTGATGGCCGACTTCAACTCGAAGACGTTCTGGTCGGACGTCGCCGCCCGCTACAAGAACGACGGACGGGTGTTGTTCGAGCTCTACAACGAGCCGCACGATGTGCCCTGGAACGTCTGGAGGTCCGGTGGTAGCTCGGGCGGGGGCTGGACCGCGGTCGGCATGCAGCAGCTTTACGATGCCGTGCGGGCCACCGGCGCCGACAACCTGGTGATCGCCGGCGGTCTCAACTACGCCTTCGATCTCTCGGGCGTTCCGCTGAATCGCCTGACCGGCTACAACATTCTTTACGCGACTCACCCGTACAACAGCTCCGGCAGAGGCCCGACGACCTGGGACAACGCCTGGGGTTTTCTCACCGCGACCGATCCGGTGATCGTCACGGAATTCGGCGATTACGCCTCCTCGGTCAGCGACGGTGGCACCGCCTGCGCGTCGGCGTACAGCCAGCAGCTCATCACCTACGCCGATGCGCACAGCGCCAGCTGGACCGCCTGGGCGTGGTTCCCGGGCGGGTGCGCCTTCCCGTCGGTGATCTCCGACTGGAATGGAACCCCCAACGCGCCGGGCCAGGTCGTCAAGACCGCCCTGACGGGTTATCAGGATCCGGCGTCCTCCGGGACCCACACGGGCACCGCCGGGGCCGACGCCGGCAATGCGTCCAGCGACGGCGGCGGCCCGTCGACGGGCGACGCCAGCTCGCAGTAGCCGCCCGCGTGGCAAGATGGGCCGATGAGTCTCGGCCCGGACGATAAGTCGACGGCGGAGCGCGTGGTCGATGACATCGGCGGTGCGTTCACCGTCGGTCTGGCCTACATCGGGGACAAGCTGGGGCTGTTCGCGGCGCTCGCGGAGCTGGGCCGTGCCTCGAGCGGCGCGCTCGCGCAGGAGACCGGCCTCGAGGAGCGCTACGTTCGGGAGTGGTGTAGCGCGATGGTCGCGTCGCGGTACCTCGAGCACGATCCCGAGGCGGGCGCGTACTTCATGACGCCCGAGCAGAAGGCCGCGCTGGTGGATGAAGGGGGCCCGAGCTTCGTGGGCGGCGCATTTCAGTTCGCGCTGCCGTCGCTGCTGCTGGCGCCTCGGCTCATCGAGGTGTTCGAGCACGGGGGCGGGATCCCGTTCGCCGATCTCCCCGCCGAGATCCCGGCTGCCATCGATCGGATGCACCGCCCCTGGTTCGACCACCTGCTGGTCCAGCAATGGCTGCCCGGCGTTCCCGGGTTGGTCGAGGCGCTCGATGGTGGGATCGCCGTCCTCGACGTCGGGTGTGGCGTGGGGCGTTCCACCGTCGCGCTCGGCCGGGCCTACCCGAAAAGCTCGATCCTGGGCCTCGACCTTCACGGGCCGAGCATCGAGACGGCGCGAGCTCTGGCCCGGCAGGCCGGGCTCGGCAACGTCCGGTTCTCGGTTGAGCCGGTGGAGGGGACGAAGGCCGGCCCGTTCGACTTGGTGCTGGCGATCGATTGCGTCCACGACATGGTCGATCCGGTCGCGTCGTTGCGCGCGATGGGCCGGGTGTTGTCGAACAGCGGCCGGATCTTCTGGTCGGAGCCGACCGGCTCTCGGGAGCCGATGGAAAACCGCCACCCGCAGGGGAAGTTGCGCGCCAACCTGAGCCCTTTTCATTGCTTGACGGTGTCGCTCGCGTCCGGCGGTGCTGGGCTGGGCACCATCATCGGCGAGGCCGGCGCGCGCGAGCTGGCCGTGCAGGCGGGGTTCAGCTCCTTCGAAAAGCTGACCATCGAGAGCGCAACGCAGCAGTTCTTCCTGTTGACGGCACCGCCACGATCGGCGCGCGCTGCCCACGGCTGAGCATCTTCCGTCGATATATCGTCGCTGTCGCCCCTGTCGCGGGTTCGGATCGTGCGCAGTTTGGCTGGATGAGATCCGCAGCGGTTTGTTGACGACGCTTCGGAACGCCGCGTTGCTGGTGTCGCTATGCCTGCCGGCTTGCGGGTCGGTGAAGGGTGTCAATCCCGGGCGGGATGGCGGGGGACCCGATGTCGCGAAGACCGACACCGCCCAGGTTGACGCCCCGCACGCCGACGCCCCGCACGCCGACGTCCCGCACGCCGACGCCCCGCACGCCGACGCCGCGCACGCCGACGCCGCGCACGCCGACGTCCAGAACCTTGGCGATGTCGACCGTCACGTCACGCCGATGGTGATCGCCACGGATCCGGCGGGCGATGCCACCGAGGTGGTGCTGGACCAGAAGATCGCCGCGACGTTCAGCGAGCCAATGAATCCCTCGACGCTGAACGCGACGACCTTCACGTTGCGACAGGGGACCGTCGCGCTCGCGGGGGTGGTCAGCACCGCCGGAGCCACGGCCACGTTCTCACCGTCCGCCAACCTCGCCGCCGGCACCACCTTCACGGCGACGATCACGACGGGGGCAGCGGACCCGGCCGGCAACTCGATGACGACCAACTATTCCTGGAGCTTCACGACCTCCGCCTGCGCCGAGACGCCGGTCGGGCTGGGCGCGGCGGTCAGCTTCGCGGTGCTGGCCGGCTCGACGGTGGCCAACACCGGCGCGACCTCGGTGATCGGCGACGTCGGGGTGAGCCCGGGTACCGCGCTGACGGGGTTCCCGCCCGGAACGATCGTCGGCTTTCAGCACGCCGGCGATTCGACCGCCGCGCAGGGCGAGGCCGACGTGAGCAAGGCGTACGACGACGCCACCGCGCGGACCCTTTGCCGGGTCCCCATCGCCGGCGACCTGGGCGGCCGGAAGCTCCCACCGGGGCTCTACAACTCGATCTCATCGCTCGAGATCACCTCGGGCGATCTCACGCTCGACGCCCAGGGCGACGCCGCCGCGGTCTTCATCTTCCAGATGGCGACCACCTTGACGACCGGCTCGAATCGTCAGGTGAAGTTGAGCGGCAGCGCCAGATCGGCCAACGTGTTTTGGCAGGTCGGTAGCTCGGCGACGCTGGGCGCGATGTCGGGCTTCCAGGGAACGATCCTGGCGGCGCAATCGATCACGCTCGACGCCGGCGCGACGGTGACCGGGCACGTGCTGGCCCGGACCGCCGCGGTGGTCTTGAATGCGAACACCATCACCGAGCCGTAGCCGCAATAGAGCGGTCAGCCATTTACGTTGCTCCGCCGGGTGCCATCGACGAGCATCGCCGGATGCCGACCGCGCGCCCCGCTGGATCGACCGTCTCGTTCGGTGCGGTGATCGAGATCCTGGGGATCAACCCGTTCGTGCGCGTCAGCGCCCAGCGTGCCCGAGCTATCCGGCCGGATTCGCGTCGGCCGCTTCCGGTCCTGGTGCGCATCAACGGCGAGCCGCGCACCGAGCCCTGGCGGATCAACATGATGCCGATGGGCAACGGCGATTTCTACCTGTACCTGCACGGCGACGTCCGTCGCGCCTCTGGGACCAAGGTCGGGGACAAGGTTCGCGTGGCGGTGCAATTCGACGCCGCTTATCGCAATGGCCCGATGCATCCCATGCCGAGCTGGTTCCGCGGTCCGCTCTCGAAGGACAAGAAGGCGAAGGCGGCCTGGGACGCTCTCATTCCCAGCCGCAAGAAGGAGATCCTCCGCTATCTGGTGGCTCTGAAATCCCCGGAAGCTCGGATCCGCAACGTCGCCCGGTCGCTGCAGGTCCTGTCGGGCCAGAAGGGCCGCTTCATGGCGCGCGCGTGGTGAGCGAGACAGGGCGGCAATCGACAAGGGCGACGCGGTAGAGTCCCAAGATGCCGACGTCTTCCCGACCGACGTCTTCCCGACCGACGTCTTCGCCGACGTCTTCGTGGCGCAAGTCTCCTGAAGACTTGGCCGCGATCTTCCGCGCCGCTCTCCCCGCCGGTCCGGGCGTCGAGCGGCGTCAGATGTTCGGCTACCCGGCCGCGTTCGTGAACGGCAACATGGCGACCGGCCTGCACCAGGATCAGGTCATCGTGCGGTTGCCGGCAGCCGAACGGAAGGTCTTGCTGGCCAAGCCCGGCGCCCGCACCTTCGAGCCCATGCCCGGCCGCCCGATGGTCGAATACATCGTGGTGCCGTCCAACCTGGTGGTCAAAGCGGCCGCGCTTCACGGTTGGATCGTCAAGGCGGTGGCGTACGCGCGGACCCTGCCGCCCAAGATCAAGAAGGGCCGACCGCCGGCGAAGGGGGTGGCAACCGATGCGCAGGCGCCAGCTGTCAGTCGGCCATCGGGCGCTGCTGGTCCACCCGATGCGGACGGAGGCTCTTCGCGAGGAGGCCCAGGCCGCCCGCGATCAGGGCGAACATGATGAGGGTGGCGAACAGACTGGTCGGCTGGAAGTAGATGTCGAGGTTCATGAGCACGCCCAGCAGAATGAACAGGACGCCGCCCAGCGCCAGGGTCCAGCCGAGGATCGATCTCCCATTGCGCGCCAGCAGCGCCACGCCGATGAGCAGCGGCATCAGCGTGACGCCGAAGCTGGCCTGACCGCTGCCGAATAAGCGCCAGAAGGAGGTGTGAACGGTCACGCGGTCGAACACCATGTAGATGCCGATCGCGATGAGGACCAGGCTGGCGAGAAACTCGCCTCCGCCCCCCGGCGTGCCGCCCGGCTGGAATCCGGTCTTGCCGCCGAAGCTTCCGCCGGTTCCGCCCATCTAGAGCGCGATTCTACCGCGGGCGCCCCGCGAAAAGGAATTCGGCGGCGCCCGTCGAGCTCGGGCTACTTGGTGGCGTTGTAGAGCTGCAGCACCGCGGTCGGCGAGAGCACGTGGTCGTACATGCGCACGTCGTCAATCAGGCCCACGAAGTAGTCCGCGCCGTATCGGCAACCGGCGCTCCGGCCGATCCAGTATTCCACCGCCCAGTTGAAGCCGCTGCATCCCACGCCGCAGTTGGTGGTCGGGGTCAGCGAGCTGATGTCGAGCACGCCGTCGATGTAGGCCTTGAGGCCGTTGGTCTCGTCCATGACGTAGACGACCTGATGCCAGCTGCCGTCGGCCGCCGTGATGGTGCCCGACATGTTGATCTCGTTCCAGTCGTTGTAGTTGAGCTTGGTGCCGGCCCCGTTGCCGATCACGCGATCGCAGCCCAAATGGGAGGCGGAGCCTTCGATGACCTGGAGACCACCGACGACCGAGGCGCTGGTCTGGAACCACATCGCGAAGGTGATGTTCCCCTGCGGGATGGCGATGCCGGTGCCTTCGTTCAAGGCATCGTTCGGGAACTGGACCCGCAGGTAGGCGTTGCCAGCCAGGGAGATGGCACCGCTGCCCTGCTTTCCAGCGCCGGGCACGAACGTGACGGGACCCTGAACCAGGCCGTTCAGATGGTTGGGCCCGCTGTCGAGAGCCGATGTCGATCCGAAGGCGTCGTCCATCTTCCAGTACCCGAGCAGACCCTGGGCCAGATTCGCGGTGCAGACCCCAAGATTGCAGGTCTCTCCCAGAGCGCAGGAGGCACCACAGGCGCCGCAGTTTGCCGCGTCGGTGTTCTTGTTGATCTCGCAGCCATCGGTCTGGTTGTGGTTGCAGTCCAGGTATCCGGCGCTGCAGGAGGTCAAGAAGCAGCCGCCACCCGAGCAACCGGCCGAACCCTGCGGGAAGGTGCAGGTGTGGCCGCAGGTGCCGCAGTTGCTGGGATCAAACGACGTGTTGGTGCACATGCCGGTGCAGGCCATCTCGTTCATCGAGCAGGTGGCCGTGCAGACACCGCTGATGCAGGCCAGTCCGGCGGCGCAGGCGTTTCCGCAAGTGCCGCAGTTGGCGTTGTCGGTCATGGTGTTGGCGCAATAGGCGGCGCCGCTGGTGGGCATGCAGGTGGTGAGCGATCCGCAGGTGATCGCGCAGTGGCCGGTGGTGCAGACCTGGCCGGTCGGGCAGGAAGCGCCGCAGGTGCCGCAGTTGGCGTTGTCGGTGGTGAGGTTGGCGCAGTAAGGCGCGCCGGTGGTGGGCCTGCAGGTCGACAGCGATCCGCAGGTGATGGTGCAAACGCCGGCGGTGCAGGCCTGGCCCGTCGTGCATGAATTTCCGCAGGTGCCGCAGTTGGCGTTGTCGGTCATGGTGTTGGCGCAGTAGGCGGCGCCGCTGGTGGGCGTGCAGGTGGTGAGCGACCCGCAGGTGATCGTGCAGAAGCCGCTGCTGCAAACCTGGCCCGCGCCGCAGATGTTACCGCAGGCGCCGCAGTTGGCGTTGTCGGTGCCGGTGTTGGCGCAATAGGGCGCGCCGCTGCTGGGCGAGCACTTGGTGAGCGCGCCGCAGCTCAGGGTGCAGACGCCGCCGCTGCAGACTTGACCCGTGCCGCAGACGTTGCCGCAGGTGCCGCAGTTGCCGCTGTCCGTGGTGACGTTGGCGCAATATGGGGAACCGCCGCTGGGCGAGCACTTGGTGAGCGCGCCGCAGGTGAGCGCGCAGGCGCCACCCATGCAGACCTCGCCGACGCCGCAAGAATTGCCACAGCTGCCGCAGTTGGAGTTGTCGGTCGCGGTGTTGGCGCAGTAGGGGGACGCGTTGCTGGGGGTGCACTTGGCAAACGAGCCGCAGGTCAGGGTGCAGGTGCTCCCCTGAGACGTCATCTTGAGAGCGATCTGCGTGTTGTCGGCGCCCGTCGCGTTCGTCGTGATCGTGAGGACACCCTGGAGAACCGCGCCCGAAGCGCTGGTCGTCGGGACGGTACCGGCGACAACGGCCAGAGTCGCGCTGGCGCCCGGGCTCACGTCGCCGGAGACGGATCCGTCTGCTCCCGCGCCCGTCAAAGAGAAGCTGCCGCCCGGAGAGATCGAAGCTCGGTAGTGCAGGGTCGCGTTCCCGGTGTTGGAGAACGAGAGGGTCTTGGTGCCGCCCGCGGATCCGCAGTCCACCAGGCCGAAGTCGATCGGGGCAGTGGGGATGGTTGTCGCCGGCGCCGGGGCCGGGCCATCCCTGCCGGCGTCGTGACTGGCGTCGGCCGGCGTAGACGCATCACCCGTGCTGTGACCGGCAGCGCCGCTCGCGCCTCCGCCGGTCCCCGTGGACGCGGTTCCAGCCGCGCCACCCGACGACGCTCCGCCGTGGCCGCCGGACGCGGTTCCAGCCGCGCCGCCCGACGACGCTCCGCCGTGGCCGCCGGACGCGGTTCCAGCCGCGCCGCCCGAAGAAGCTCCGCCCTGACCGCCGGACGCGGTTCCCGCCGCGCCGCCCGACGAAGAGCCCGCCGCGCCACCGGACGAAGTTCCGCCGTGGCCACCGGATGAGGTCCCGCCCGCGCCGGCTCCGCCGTCAGCCTGGGTGGCCGGGGCCGAATCCCCGCAGGCCACCAGAAACATCGCAGTCATCGCCAGGACCGACAGTCCACTCGAAAATTTGCGGCCTACGCTCACGTGAACCTCCACAGGGTGCTTTCGCATCTCGGGGAGGTATCGACGAAGCGGTGCGTTGTCTGAAGCGAGAGCGACGGGAAATCGACGGGGAGGGCGAGAATTGGGCGCCCGGGAGGCATGTTGGCGCCATCCGGGTAGAATTCGGGGCATGTTGACTGTTCGCAGAGCAGAGGATCGCGGCCACGCGAATCACGGCTGGCTCGACACCCACCATACGTTTTCGTTCGCCGACTACTACGACCCGGCGCACATGGGGTTCGGCCCGCTCCGTGTCATCAACGACGACACGGTCGCGGCCGGCGGGGGCTTCCCGCCGCACAGTCACAGCGACATGGAGATCATCTCGTACGTGCTGGAGGGCGCGCTCGAGCACAAAGACAACATCGGCAACGGATCGATCATCAAACCCGGCGACGTACAGCGCATGAGCGCCGGTCCGGGCGTGGTTCACAGCGAGTACAACGCCTCGAAGGTGAGCCCGGTGCATTTCCTGCAGATCTGGATCTTGCCCCGGCGGGCGGGCCTCCCTTCCGGCTACGAGCAGAAGTATTTCAGCGACGACGAAAAGCGCGGACGGCTGCGCCTGTGCGTCTCACCCGACGGCGCGGACGGTTCGGTCCGGATCCAGCAAGACCTGCGCATGCTGGCCACGCTGGTCGGCGGCGGCAGCTCGGTGCGCCACGTCTTCGGCGGTCGCAAGGGCTGGCTGCACGTCGCGCGCGGCGCCGCCGTGGCGAACGGGCTCGATCTCGAGGCCGGCGACGGCGCCGCGATCGACGGGGAGGAGACCATCGCGATCAGCTCCAAGGACACCGCGGAGGTGCTGCTCTTCGACTTCACGGCGTGATCTCCCGGATCGGCCTGCGTCCGCGCGAGCATCCGGAGGCGCGACGACCCGGGTCCAATCGGGTGGCATGAGCGCGAGGCGTCCCAGACTGTCCCGAACGCTCGGTCGGGTCTTCCGGGTCTTCCGGGTTCTCCGGATCTTCGCGGTCGCGGCGGGCGTCGGTCTGCTCGCGGGCTGCGCGCTCCCCGCCTGGCTCCACAATCCACCGGCATTTCCGGCCAACGAGAGCGCCTGGGAGATTCCGCTCTTCGAGCCGCTCACCGGCATGGGGCCGCGCGTGGTCGCGACGGTGGCTGGTCACGCGCCGCCCGGCCGGGCGCCGCCGCGCGAGGAGGGGGTGCTCTACGTCGACAGCGGCTCGTCGCATTCGGCGCTGCTCGCGTCGACCTTTCAGCACCTCGGCGTCGAGACGACCGGCTCGCACTTCGCCACCATCGAAGACGCCGCGGGGGTCAAGCGCGCCTGGTCCGGCGCGCTGATTCCCGAGGTGCGCTTCGGCGATCGGCTGGCGCTCGAGAACGTGGTCGCGTCGGTGCAGCCGCGAACCGCGATCCTGGGCGCCGACGTGCTCGCCGCGCACGGTTGGCAGATCGATCTCGATCGTGGCACGCTGCTGCTCGGCGCCGTGCCCTGGCCGGCCGCGCCCGACGTCGACGTCGTGCCGACCCACCCCTATCGGGCGCACGCCCTCGTCGATCTGCAGGTCGGAGGGACCGTCGTTCCGGTCTTGCTCGACACAGGCGCCCCCTTCACGGTGGTCGATGTCTCGATCTTGCGCCAGCTCGGCCTGCCCGAGCACGCCTTCGCGCACCCGTGGCCACTGGGCACGGGCGATCGCACGGCGCGGATCGACGCCTGGTTCGAGGGCGAGGTGACGCTCGGCGACCTGCGCCTCGGCGTGCGCGAAGTGCTGGGACACCCGGGCCTGAACATCATCTCGGCGCGTGGAATGCTGGGGAACGACATCCTCTTCGGGTACCTCTTCCAGGTGACGGCTGCGGGGATGCGGCTCAAGCCGCGGGCGCCGTCGCTGCTCGATTCGGTTGCGGTTCGCATCGCGCGCTGGCGCGACCTGCCGAGCTGCGCCGGCGCGTCGGGGTGTGTGGCCGCCGATCTGGTGCCGCGCGGGGACGGGACGTCGCGGATCCACCTCCGGATCCTGGCCGCGCCGACCCGGCCGTTTCGCTATCTGTTCGGCTGCCTCGACGGCGAGGGCCGCCTCCGCGACGTTCCCTTCTGGATCGAGATCGGCCTCGCGCATCCCGGCGCCGGCGCCGAGATCGACACCGATCCCGAGGGTCCGCTGCCGATGCGGCAGATGTGGGCCAAAGGGTGCGCGCGCTTGGGTCTGCTCGACGCGAACCCGATCGTCGCGGGCGGTCGGCCCCTCTCCGGCGCGGTAGAGGCGCGCTTCGCCGGCAACACGCGGCGGATGAAGTTCAGGTGATCCGGCTTCCTGTCGGCGGTCGCTCACGGACCGGGCGGGGCGGGCGTGATCGCGAGGTAGAGATTGTGGAGCGCGAAGGTGAGCGGTCGCCCACTCGAGACCGACTCGGTCCAGGCTGGCTCCGTGGTCACGAAAGCGATCGGCGTGTCCCCGGGAGGCAGGGCGAACGGGCCGTAGCGTTCGGGAATCCGTTTTCTTGCGGCCAGGACAATGGACCGATCGGCGACGCGCGTGCCGTCGCCCGCATGCAACCTCACGGTTCGCGGGGTCACCGAGGCGATCTCGAAATCCAGCGTGGCGAGCAGCGCCTGCGGGGTCGGGTTGTGCAGCGTGAGGACGGCCGAGCCCGAGGCCCAGCGCCAGGTGTGTCGCCCGAGGTGCTCCGGCAGGTGCCAGCCCGGCGGATAGACGCAGGTGACGCCGCGCCCGAAAGTGGTTTGTTCGGTTGGAACCGACTCCACGATCGAGAAGGCCGACAGGACCGTCAGGTTGCCGGCGAGCACGAGCATGAGGCCGCGCCGCGTGCGGGGCGCGAGCAGATTGAAGGCGAGGGTGAGCGGCAGGACCGCGCGCGCGGCCGCCGAGGGGGAGCCCTCCCAGACCGCCCAGCCCAGGCAGAGCAGGAGGACGGAGAACGCGGCGCCGATCCGCCACCACACCCGATCGGGCCTCGGGCGCAGAAGCATCGAACCGGCCTGCGTTCCCAGCGCCACCACAGAAAAGAGCTCGGTCCGGGTGTGAAGGTCGAAGCCACCGCTGCGCCACAGGTGGAAGATCTCGACGACTTTCTTGGCGAAGCAGACGAAGGGGAGATCGAAGTTGCGGCTGCCCGCGCCGCCGCCGTAGTGAAGCGCGAGGATGGCGCCCCACAGAAAGGTCGGGGCGACGCAGAGGAGCGCCGCCGGCAGCGCGCGTGGCCAGGCGCGGCGCTCCGCCGGCGCGGTCGGCGCGAAGGCGGCGGCGCAGAGAACGCTGGTCTCGCGCACCAGGCCGGCCGCCCCGAGGATCGCGGCGCCGAGCCAGCGGCGGTTCTGTTCGAGCATCCGGCCGCCCAGCGCGATCACCAGCAGCGCCGGGCCATCCGTCAAGCTGCGGGTGACGCTCACCATCAGGCCGGCGCCGAACAGCGTCCCCGCCCACCTCAGCAGATTGTGAAGATCGGTGGGTGGAAACCACCAGCGCGCCAGCAGCGCGGCCAGGATCAGGAAACAGAGCAAGTTGGCGAGCGCATAGATCTGGATGATCCAGGCCGGACGGCCGAGGCCGGCGAGGTGGACCAGCGCGGGCAGCAGGGCGCGCCGCGCGCGGTAGCCCGGCGCATCGAGCGCCCGATCGAGCTCGGGATCGAGCGGGTTCCCGGCCACCGCCAGCTGCGCGTAGAACTGGCCGTCGTAGCCGGACGAGCGCGCGAAGGTGTAGAGCGGCACGTCGGAGAGCGAAGCTACCCGCCGGGCGGCGAACTGGTCCCCGAAATCGATCAGCGACGAGAACCCGGTGTGCGGGTCGTGCCAGCGTCCAATCTCGATCACGAAGCGGACCACCAGCGCCAGATAGACGATCGCGTAGCGCCGGCCCCACAGCTCGGCCCCGAAGCTTGGCGGCGCGCCCGTCTCCATGCGTGCCACGGAGAGTAAGACATCCTGCTAGGCTTGTGCGCGTGGATGGAGCGCGATCGTGAGTGACGGCGAAGTCGAATGTCCATTCTGCGGCGAGCCGGGCGAGGTCGCCGCCGACTATGATCCCGACGCCACCGGCGATCAGGTCTTCGTGCAGGACTGCGCGGTCTGCTGCAACCCCTGGTCCGTGACCGTCCACGTCGGCGCCGACGGCGAGATCAGCGTCAACGTCGATCGGGGGTGACCGCGACGCGGCCCCTGGCTGCGCGATGTCAAGAAAACGGCCCGTCGAAAACTTGCGGCGCTCGCGCATCGGGCGCGTCATGGAACGATGAAGAGTCACAAAGGGACGCTGTGGCTCGCGGTCGCCGCCGCCATGCTGGTTCCGTCGAGGGCGCGGGCCCGCAGCCAAACCGGCGCCTCGGCCCCGGGCGATCGCCCGCCGCAGCGACAGGGCCGTCGTCAGGCGTTGCGCCGTCCGCAGGCGCTCGGGCCGGTCACGTCCCCCTGCGGGCGCCATGTCGTCGAGGTGGCCCGCGGCGGAGTGCTCATCGATGGGCGCCGCGTGCGGGCGTCCGACGACGATGTCTTCGTGGTCGCGCCGCCCATCTGGCGTCGGGACGGAAGCGCCCTGGCCTGGATCGAGCGCAGCCGCGGCGAGGCGCGCCTGGTGGTGGTCCCCGACCTCGACACCGGCCACGACACGCTCCCCTGGACGCTCCCCGCCGTGTCGAGAGAGGACCGGGTGTTCTGGACGGGTCCCAAGCGCGTCGTCGTCGGCCCCGCCGTGCTGGCGCCGCGCGCGATCGCCACCTGGACGGAGTGAGCGGCCTTCTCGCTCAGACGTCGGCGAAGATGGGCGGGCGGCGATCGCGCCAGGGTCGCGCGGTCTCGAGCTGGGCGGCGACCCGGTAGAGCGTGGCCTCGTCGCCGAACCGCGCGGTCAGCTGGATGCCGATCGGCAGACCCGCGGCGTTCCAATGGAGTGGAACGCTCATCGACGGCTGGCCGGTCACGTTGGCGAGCGGCGAAAACGGGATGAAGGAAAACACGCGGCGAACGGAGGCTTCGACGAGGCCGGGCAGCCGCAACAGCACGCCGAGGTGCAGCCGGGTGAGCAGCTCCTGTCCGAAGGCCTCTAGCCCCCGCGGGCGCAACGCGCCGATCGCGGGCGGTGGCGCGCCCAGCGTCGGCGACAGGAGCAGATCGGTTCGTTCGAAGAAGACGGCCGTGCGGCGGGCGACGGCGTCCAGTCGCTCGCGCGCCCGCGCCGCTTCCAGCGCGGTCCGTTGCCGCCCGAGGATCGCGGTGATGGCGGTGCTGGTCTCGAGATCGCGGCGCCCGGCGCGGCGGCCGACCCGGGCCTCCGCGCGGGCCAGGAAGGCCGCCATCTCGACGCAGACCAGGGTGAAGAAGTCGCGCGCGAACGCCTCGGCGTCGATGTCGAGATCGGCCTCCTCGACGTGGTGGCCGAGATCGGCGAGCAGGTGGCCCGCGTCGTCGGCCGCCGCGAGGCAGTCGGGGTGGGGCGCGGCGAGGGCGGCCTGCGGGCGCTTGGTCAGGGCGATCCGCAACCGACCGGGGGGCGCGCCGACCTCGGCCAGAAACGGCCCGGCCTGCGGCGGCGCCCAGTAGGGCGAGTGGGCTTCGGGGCCCGCGATGGCGTCGAGTGCCGCGGCGCTGTCACGGACGCTGCGCGAGATGACGTGTCCGATCGTGTACCCATTCCAGATCTCGGTCCGGTCCGGACCGACGGGGGTGCGGCCGCGGGTCGGCTTGAGCCCGAAGAGACCGCAGCAGGACGCCGGAATGCGGATCGATCCGCCGCCGTCGTTGGCGTGTGCGAGCGGCACGATGCCGGCTGCGACGGCGGCCGCCGATCCGCCACTCGATCCGCCGGACGAAAGCTCCGGGTTCCAGGGGTTCCTGGTGGGGCCAAAGAGCGTTGGCTCCGTCGCCGGGAGCAAGCCCACCTCGGGAAGGTTGGTCTTGCCGAAGATGATGAGGCCGGCCCGACGGAAGCGGGTCACGATCGTCGCGTCCTGCGTCGGCCGGTGATCGACGAGAAATCGGCTCGCGCCGGTCGCCGGCACACCGGCCATCTCGGCGTAGAGATCCTTGAGCAGGAACGGTACGCCCTCGAAGGCGGCGCCATGTCGGTCGCCGGATGTGCCGGCGGAACCGGTGGCCGTCAGCGCCGCGACGTCGCGTCGCGCCTCCTCGTGGAGAGATCCGACGATGGCGCCGATACGTGGGTTCACGCGCTCGGCGCGGGCGATCGCCTCTTCGAGCAGCTCGAGCGCCGAGACCTGGCGTCGCTGCACCAGCGCGGCCAGGCCGAGTCCGTCCAGAGCGCCGTATTCAGCGATCGCCACGGTTCGTGATTAGCGCGATTGCGGCTGCGATCGCAACGATGGCCGTCCCGCTCCGGACGAGGGCGTCCAGCCAGTAGCGCGGCGCCCAGATCACCCACAGGTCGAGGAGGTGCGTGGCGGCCGCGCAGACCACGAACAGGCCGAACGCGATCTGGGCACGCCGCGCCAGCGGGGCGCGCTTGCGGACGAGGCGCGCGAGCGCCACGGCCATCGCCAGACAGCAGACCGCGATGATCGCGTTCGACGCGAGCTCGAGCTCCAGCAGCCGCGGCGTCCAGAGATACTCGTGGCCCCGGGGGAGGAATATCTCGGTCGAAAAAAGCGTCCGCAGCGTGCCCGACACGGGCGAAAGAATGCCGGGCCGCGTGCGCCGAGGCAAACGGGCACGTACCTTGGCCGGAAAATGCAAGCCAGCGTGCACTTCCTGGCGCGCCAGTTAAGTTTTCCGTCGCTGCGCCGTTGATCCAGCACCTCGCGAACGTGCGCGCACGAGGGGAAAAAGCGGCGGCCACGCCGGCCGCGGAACGGCCGGGACGGATCGTGATGGGGAATGATCTGCAGGCCGCCGGCTTGCGGACGGCGACGTTGACGAACGTCACCGGCTCGACTGTCGGCGAGGCCGGAGTCGCTGGATCGCCGTCGCTGTGGCAGTCCGGCACACACTTCAGCAGGTACGAGATCGATTCGCGCCTGGCGGTGGGCGGGATGGCGGAGGTGTGGCGCGCGAAGATCAAGGGCGTCCGGGGATTCGAGAAACGGATCGTCATCAAGACGATGCTGACGCATCTGGCGAGTCGGACGGATCTGGTCGAGATGTTCATCAACGAGGCCACGCTGGCGGCCGCGCTCAACCACCCCAATATCGCGCAGGTCTTTGATTTCGGTCAGCTCGAGGAGCGGTACTTCATCGCGATGGAGTACGTCTCCGGGTTCACGCTGCGCTTCGCGAACAAACGCATGCTCGCGCGGGGCAAGCGCTTGCCGGTGGCGACGACGCTCCACGTGATGCTCGATTTGTGCGAGGCCCTCCAGAGCGTCCACGAGCTCGCCGATCGGCAGGGGAGGCTCGGGCTCGTGCACCGCGATCTCAGCCCCGACAACATCATCGTCTCGACCAGCGGCACGGCGAAGCTGATCGATTTCGGCGCCGCGCGCGCCACCGCCCGCACGCCGCAGCCCACGGTCTTCGTGGGCAAGTATCGCTACGCCGCGCCGGAGCGGATCCGACGCACCACCGAGGATCGCCGCAGCGACATCTACTCGGCGGGCGTGATCCTCTACGAGTGCCTGACGGGGGCGCGGCCCTTCGAGGGGCCGGATGCCGAGATCATCAAGGCGGTGCTGGGCGAGCGTCTGCGCGATCCGCGCGAGCGGGTCCCCGAGCTGCCGGCGGAGCTGGCAGAGGTCGCGATGAAGGCGATGGCACGCGATCCGGACGCGCGCTTCGCGACGGCGCGCGAGCTGGGTGCGGCGCTGCGTTCCTGCCTGATCGGGCTGGGCGCCTCCAGCAGGGAGCGCGACGTGACGGCGTCGCTGGCGGCGCTCATCCAGTCGCCCTCGGAGACGCCGCCGTCGCTGTTGTGGTTCGATCCGCCGCCGGAGGCGGTGCCCGAGCCGATCGAGATCCTGCCGGAGGCCACCTCGAACGTCGATCTGGCGCTGTGTGAAGTCGAGATCATCGAAGCGTCGGGACCGATCCACGCGCTCGCCGAACCGCCCCACGCTCCGGCGATTCCGGCGATTCCGGCGCGCGCGGAGGCGGGCGTGCCGCCGCAGGCCCCCCGCCGCCCGCCGCCCACCGAGCCGTCCTGGCCGCACCGGAGCCCGCCCGGGAATCTCTTCGATCGCGTGTTCGGCGCGCGCCCGGCCTCGACGGCACCCGGTGTCCTGAGTTGGCGCCGCATTCCGGAGCTCGCCCCGCCCGAGAGCGCGCGCGAGTACCTTCAAAGGGCGGTCGAGCTGTTCGATCGCGGGATCGAGCTGCGCGCCGGGGGCCACTACCGCGAGGCGCTGGAGGTCTGGGAACGCGCGGTCGAGCTCGCGCCCGACAACCGCGTCTACGAGGCGAACTTGGGTCGGCTGCGCGCGCAGCTCGACAACCTGCGCCTCGCCGAGCGCCAGCTGGCCGACTGGAACGCCGACGACGATTCTACTTCGGAACCCTGAAAGGGTTCCGCTCCTCCCGCGATGGGCTCGAGACAGCAAGCTGTCCCTCCCCCACGCGATGCTGCCGCTCAATCTCAAGTCTTGCGAAGGCGGGCGCGCCAGAGGGTCACGAACGCGGCTGCAGGGCCGGCCACGGAGATCACCAGCGCGAGACGCCAGAGGCCGGCGGTGCGCGGCTCGTTCCAGGTGGCCGCTTCGATCGCGGTGACGAGCGCGTCGGCGCCGATCGCCGCGGTGAGCAGGCCGGCGAGCGTTTCGTTCCAGCGGCGGCCGAGCGAGATGAGCCCGCTCGCGAGCGCCGCATCGAAGGCCACCCAGGCCCATTTCACGGCCGGGTGCGGGAACCAGCGCGCGGCGTCGGCGCAGGCGAGCAGCGCCGTCCAGGGCAAGAGCAGGAGCGCGAGCAGCCGCACCGCCACCGCCGGCCCGCGCAGCAGCGTGCGGAGGCCGAAACGCAGCAGGCCACCGCGCGCGAACGCGCCCAGGACATCGGCGATCGCGCGCGGCGCGCCGACCTCGGCGGGGTAGGAGAGAAAAAGTGGGTTCCAGCGCGTCGGTCGCAGCTTGGCCTTGAAGGCCCGCAGGCCCTCGAAGTCATAGAGGCCGCCCGCGACGGCGCGCGCCACGCGCAAGGCGCGCGGCAGCGGTCCGGCCAGCGGCGCCAGCCCCAGCGTCACCATGTGATGCGCCTCCAGGATAGCCGTCCGCATCGCGTGATCGATCAGCAGCTCGATGGTGCCGTTCGGGGCCTCGGGCGAGCGGATCAGGTTCTGCAGCAGCCACCCCTGCCGCGCGAAGATCGGCGCGCCCGAGAGCAGCGCGACCAGCTTGCCGTCGCGCTCGGCGACGAAGAGCCGGTGCTCGGGCAGGAGAACCAGCGGCTGGATCTGCACCAGGAATCCCATCGGGGCGAGCTCGCGGGTCGCCAGCCAGCGCTCGACCAGCTCCGTCGCGGCGGTCCGGGTGGGGCTCTGGGGCTCGGTCAGCTCGTCGCCGGGGACGGCGCGGACGCGGACCCCCTTGGCGCGGGCGCGCCGGAGCTGCTCGCGCAGGCTGCGGCCCGTTCGCACGGTCTCGGGCCAGGCGGTCGGATCCCACACCGCCTCTTCGCCGATGC
>JADGRB010000313.1 GCA_017881315.1 Pseudomonadota bacterium | reverse complement strand
TCTCCTGCGAACGGATCGGTCTCGTGCGCGCCGGGATCTTCGTGCTCGATCGGGCGCGCAACCTGATGCTGGGGACCTGGGGGATGGACCTCGACGGGGTGATCGTCGACGAGCATCAGATCATGTACGACGTCAGCGACACCGATCGTGAGGCCTTCCGTCGATCGGACGAAGAGGGTGCTCACTTCACGGTGTTCGAGAACTGCCCCATCGTCGAGCATCGGATGGGCAAGACGGGGATCGCCGGGCAAGGTTGGGTGGCGTGTACGCCGATCCGCTCGACGCGGGCGCCCATCGGGATGCTGTTCAACGACGCAGGAATCAGCGACGCGCCGGTCGATGAGGACAAACAGGCTCACGCGGCGATCCTCTGCTCGTTGCTCGGGACGATCCTGGATCCGGTCCACGGCTCGTTGGGGCGCGGCTCGGCGCCTCCGGGCGAATCGCGGAACCGTCGGCTGGCCGCGGCTACGGTTGGCATGCTGGCGAAAGATCCCGCCTTGGGCGGCAAGGAGATCTCCAACGCCCTCGACATCAGCCCGAGCCGCCTGGCGCGGATCTTCAAGTCCGAAATGGGAATGTCGCTGGTCGAGTATCGGAATCGGCTGCGGCTCGATCGATTCTCGGTATTGCTGGATCGCGGCCGGACCAACCTGCTCGGGGCGGCGCTGGCGGCGGGATTTGGCAGCTATGCGCAGTTTCACCGCGTGTTCCGCGCCCTCCGCCGCGTCACGCCCCGCGAGTACCTACGCCGCCAAACCTGATCATTTGTGCGATCATCGGGTCGAGATGGCGCCTGTCACCGAAGCTGAGCCTGGTCAGCTCGATCCCGAGCGTCCGGGTGGCGGTCGCCGGCCAGGTCTCGATAGGGGGGGCGGCGCCGACGCGGTGGGGCCTCGAGTCACTTTGGCGTTCCTGCTGTTAGCCGTCGCGGGATGCTCGAGCGGGACGGGCGTTCAGGACGGCGGAGGGGGCGCGACGGCTACCGCAAACGGTGGTCGAGCGGCCGGCGGTCGCGCGGGCGGCAGCGGTGGGGGAGCCGGCAGTGCGGGGGCGAGCGGTGGCGCGAGCGGCACCTTTGGTTCGGGTGGCCGTGGTGGGTCGGCCGGCGGTGCGGGTGGATCTGGAGGCGGCGCCGGGAGCGGAAACGCCGGTGGCGTTACCGGAACCGGTGGCCAGGCGGGCGGTGGTCGCGCGGGCGTCGGCGGTGGTGGGGAAGCGGGCGGTGGTCGCGCGGGCACCGTCGGTGGCGGGGGAGCGGGCGGTGGCGCGGGCGGTGGAGCCGGCGGTGGAGCCGGCGCGGGTGGCACCGTCGGTTCTGGTGGCCGTGGCGGGTCAGGTGGCGGCCAGGGAGGCGCAAACACCGGCGGCGCCACGGCGGGCACCGGCGGCGCCACGGCGGGCAACGGCGGCGCCGCGGGAAGCCCCCCACCGGCCTGGAATTGGGTCGGGATCATCGGGAGCGGCCAGAGCCTCGCGGTCGGCGGGCACGGCAACGCGCCCGCCATGACGATCGGGGCCACCACGCAGCCCTTCCACAACCTCAAGCTGTCGCTCGGCAACGCGAACGTGCCACCGTTCAATCCGAGCAACGGTTCGCTCTCGATGGTGCCTCTCGTCGAGCCGCTCCGCACGATCACAACCGCCTATCCGAGCCCGTACCCGGCGAACATCTACGGCGAGAGCGTACACACGGCGATGGCCGACGAGATCACGTCGCTCGCCAAGGGGGCCGGGGCGACCGACTACGTCACCACCCACACCGAGGTCGGCGAGGCCGGGCAGCCGATCAGCGTCCTTCAAAAAGGCGCCACCGACACCGGCACCACCGGGCGCGCCTACGCGGCGTCGCTGTTCGAGGTCGCGGCGATCGCGCGGCTGGCCAAGGCGCAGGGGAAGAGCTACGGCGTCGGCGCCATTCTGTTCACGCACGGCGAGTCCGACGCCGCGAGCACCAGCTACGAGGGCGACATGCTGACGCTCTGGTCGAGCTACAACCAGGATTTGCCGCCCCTCACGGGACAGACCGGCACCATCCCGATGTTGCTGTCGCAACAGCACTCGAACCCGATGACGGCCGGGTCAACCTCGCCGGCCACGCTGGCGGAGTGGCGAATCGGCGTCGATCACCCTGGCTCCGTCATCTGTACCGGTCCCAAATACCAGTATTCCTACGTCAGCGACTACACCCACCTCGTCAACAAAGACTACGAGCGGCTGGGCGAAAAAAGTGCGCAGGTCTTCTATCAGCGGGTGGTCCTCGGGAACAACTGGCAGCCGCTGCAACCGACCGCGGCCTCGCGGAGCGGCCGGGTCATCACGGTGACCTTCAACGTACCGGTGGCGCCCCTTGCCTGGGACACGACGCTCCCGGCGCCGCACCAGTCGGCGAACACGGCGTGGGCGCAAGGAAAGGGATTCGAGGTAGCGAGCGGCAGCACGCCGGTCGCGATCAGCGGCGTCGCCATCTCCGGCGACACGGTTCAGATCACCTGCGCGACGGACCTTCCGGCGTCGGGCCTCACCGTCGCCTACGCCTGGACTACCGACGGAACGCCGCGCGCCTCGGGAACCGTTCGGTGGGGGCTGCTCCACGACACAGACCCGTTCGTCGGATACCTGACCGGAATGCCGGGACAGAACTACGCCGTCGCCTTCCAGATGAACGTTCCGTAGCGGGCGTGACAACGTGGCAACGTGGCAACGTGGCAACGTGGCAACGTGGCAACGGGGCAACGTGACTAGCAAGATGAGGGCGCCCGCGAGGCGGATTCCTTCGCAGAGTAGCGCCCGATTCATTGGCAGCGAACCAAAAATGAGAGCAATCCGCCATAAACGGAAGGTCTCCGCGTCGTCCCCTGAGAGGCTCCGCCGACCCGCAGCTCTACTTCCTCCAAAAAGGGTAGTAAGAAGGGTGACTTCATGACCACGACATCAACGGCAACGACATCGGCGGGTGGGCTCAGCGGGGCGGAGATCCGAAGGGTCATCTTTGCCTCCTCGCTGGGCACCGTCTTCGAGTGGTACGACTTCTACATCTACGCGACGCTGGCGCCGTTCTTCGCGACGCTGTTCTTTCCGCCGGGGAACGCGACGGCGGCGCTTCTGGCCAGCTTCGCGACGTACGCAGCAGGGTTTCTGGTCCGGCCCTTCGGCGCGCTGGTGTTCGGGCGCGTCGGCGATCTGGTCGGCCGCAAATACACCTTTCTCGTTACCATCATGGTGATGGGTCTGTCGACCGCGGCCGTCGGTATGTTGCCGACCTACGCGCGGGTCGGAATGTTGTCGCCGACGATTCTGGTGCTGCTGCGCCTCGCGCAGGGGCTGGCGCTCGGCGGCGAGTACGGCGGCGCCGCGACCTACGTCGCGGAGCACGCGCCCGACAGCAAACGTGGGCTGCACACGAGCTGGATCCAGACCACCGCGACGTTGGGGTTTTTCGTCTCGCTGGTCGTGATCGGCGGCTGCCGCGCGGAGATGGCGGAGGCGTCGTTCAAGTCGTGGGGCTGGCGGATTCCGTTCCTCCTCTCGATCGTCTTGTTGGTGGTGTCGGTCTACATCCGGCTCAAGCTGAACGAGTCGCCGGTGTTCCTGCAGATGAAGGCGGAGGGGAAAGGGAGCAAGGCGCCGCTGCGCGACAGCTTTACCAATTGGGCGAACCTCAAGATCGTGCTCCTCGCGCTCTTCGGCGCGGCGGCCGGACAGGGGGTCGTCTGGTACACCGGTCAGTTCTACGCGCTCTTCTTCCTGACCGGGACGCTCAAGGTGCAGTGGAAGACCGCCTACCTGATCGTGGCGGCGGCGCTGGCGCTGGGAACCGGGCTCTTCGTCTTCTTCGGTTGGCTCTCCGACAAGATTGGCCGCAAGAAGATCATGTTGGCCGGCTGCCTGCTGGGAGCAATCACCTACTTCCCCATTTACAGGGCGATGACCCACTTCGCGAACCCGGCGCTGGAGCGGTTCGCGGCGAGCACCAAGATCTCGCTTGCCGCCAGCAACTGCCAGATGCACCTCTTCCCGAACCCGAGTACGGTCTACAGCGAGTGCGACAAGGTGCAGGACTTCCTGTCCAAGCGCAGCCTCTCGTTCGAGACGGTGGAGGGCCAAAGGGACGCCGGTGCCGGCGCCGGCGCGAAGGCCCTAACGCACATCAACGACGCCGTCATCGTCGGTTGGGACGAGGTCAAGCTGACCGCAGCGCTGAAGAAGCTCGGCTACCCCGCGACCGCGAACCCCGACGACGTCAACGTGCCAGTGTTGATCCTGCTGGTGTTCATCCAGCTCATCTACGTGACGATGGTCTACGGTCCGATCGCCGCGTTCCTGGTCGAGCTGTTCCCGGCGCGGATCCGCTACACCTCGATGTCGCTGCCGTACCACATCGGCAATGGGTGGTTCGGCGGGATGCTGCCGCTCACCGCCGCGGCTCTGGTCGCCGCCAACGGGAACATCTTCGCCGGTCTCTATTATCCGGTGATCGTCGCCGCCGTGACCTTCGTGATCGGGCTGGTGTTCATCCGGGAGAGCCGCGATCACCGGATCAGCACGCTCTGAGCTCGTCAACGCGACGAGTCGGTAGCTCGTCGCAGGCCTCTTCCCCAAAGGTCGTCTCTCATTTGTTGCGGCGACCTCTTATTTCTGGAAGCATCCGCACACCTGCGGCAGGGCCGGGAATATATTGGGCACCGGTTGACCTTCTGACAGCCCCTTCCCCCCATTCGGAGGAGTCGAATCATGTCTCTACGTAAGAACGGCCTTCTCTTGGCTTTGGCTTCGCGACCCGCATGGCATTTCGCCGCGGCGGTGGCGCTCGGTGCGTCCCTGCTCGCCGGTGGCTCGGCCTCGGCCCAGACCGCGGTCACCGGGGCGTGGAACGGGGGAACGACCGAGCCGAGCTACATCACGATGTACGAGTACGTCCCCGCCAAGGTGGCGACGAACCCGCCCATCCTCGTAACAATCCACTACTGCGGTGGAAACGCGCAGGGGATCTTCGGCGAGGCGCAGGGGGGCGGGATCGTCTCCGCGGCCGACAGCCAAGGCTTCATCATGGTCCTTCCGCAGTTGAACGGCCGAAACTGCTGGGACGTGGGCACCACCGCGTCCCTCACGCACGCCAACGGAACCGCGAGCGGCGGCGACACGAAGGCCATCGTGGACATGGTGAACTACGAGATCAAGACGCGAAACGCGAACCCCAACCGGGTCTACGCGATCGGGTCCTCGTCCGGCGCCATGATGACGGAGGCCCTGCTGGCGGTCTATCCGGACGTGTTCAAGGGCGGCGCCGAGTTCGCGGGGGTACCGGCCGGCTGTTGGGCGGACCAGTACGCGTCGTCGAACCAGTGGAGCGGTCCGTGCGCGGGCGGTACGGACACGATGACCGCGGCGGCGTGGGGAACCCTGGTTCGCAACATGTACCCCAGTTACCCAGCCAGCGGATTCCGGCCCCGCATCCAGCTCTGGCACGGGTCGGCGGACACGACCATCAGCCCCACCAATCAGACCGAGGCCATCAAGGAATGGACCAACGTCATGGGGCTTCCCACGACCCCGACGACGACGACGACCGTCACGATCAGCGGCCACTCGTACAGTCGCCAGCAGTGGACCGACCCTACGTGCAGCGGGGTCACGCAGCTCGACGCCTGGACGGAAAGCAACGGCCCGCACGGCACTGACGCGAACATGAACGCCCAGTACACGCTCCCGTTCATGAACCTCGACAAGGCGCCCTTCGCGGCGACCGATCCGCAGGCGGCGTGCTCGGGCTCGACCGGCGCCGGCGGCAGCAGC
>JADGRB010000312.1 GCA_017881315.1 Pseudomonadota bacterium | reverse complement strand
CGACGCGCGCCGACCGCATCGCCCGCTTCGTCGCGATGTGCGCCCGGGGCGAGACCCTGCATCCGAAGCGCCCGAAGAAGTGACGCTTGGCCCGCCCGCCCGCTGGCGGACGGACCGGGCTCGGTGCACGTTGTGGCATCATCCGGGCGTGAAGAAAGCCGCCAAGCCCGCTCCGCCAAAGAAGAAGCCGCCGGTCGCCGCCAAGAGGCCGCCCGCCTCCAAGGCGTACGGCCGCCGCGCCGACCTCGGGGCACCCATCGACGGGTTCTTCGCCAAGCAGCAGCCGCACCTGCGCCCCATCCTCGAAGAGCTGCGCAAACTGGTGGAGGAGGCCGCGCCCGACGCGACCTCTGCGATCAAGTGGGGAATGCCGTTTTACACGGTGGGCGGCAACATGATGTGCGCGCTGGCCGGATTCAAGGCGCACGTGAACCTGATCCTGTCCGGGCCGCCCGACACGTTCGCCGATCCCGAGGGCAGGCTCGAGGGCGACGCCAAGACCGGGCGCCACCTGAAGCTCCGCTCGCTCGACGAGCTGCCGCGCGCCAGCATCCGCCGCTGGCTGCGCGCCGCCGCGAGCCTGGCGCGCAAGAAGTAGGTTCGCCCACAGCTCGGAAGGGAGCCGCCCGAATGACGAAACAGGTCCGCTCGAAAGACGGCACGACCATCGCCTACGAACGCACCGGCTCCGGACCGGCGCTCATCCTGGTGGACGGTGCTTGCTGTCACCGGAGGTTCGGACCAAGCGGTGCTCTGGCGCCCCAGCTGGAGCCGAACTTCACCGTCTATCGGTACGACCGCCGCGGGCGGGGCGAAAGCGGCGACACGCAGCCCTACGCCGTCGACCGCGAGATCGAGGACCTGGAGGCGCTGGTCCGCGAAGCCGGCGGGTCGGCCCACGTCTGCGGCATCTCCTCGGGCGCCGCGCTGGCGCTGGAGGCGGCCGCGCGTGGGGTCGGCGTAACGAAGCTGGCGCTCTACGAAGCGCCCTACATCGTGGACGACAGCCGCGCGCCGCTGGGCGACGATTACCGGCGGCAGCTCGACGCCGGGATCGCCTCCGGTCGCCGCGGCGACACGGTCAAGGCGTTCATGACGGCGGTGGGCGTCCCCGCGTTCGGCATCGCGATCATGCGCCTGCTGCCGGCGTGGTCGAAGCTGAAGGCGATCGCGCACACCATCCCCTACGACGCCGCCATCATGCGCGACACCCAGCAGGGAAAGCCGCTGCCCACCGCACGCTGGGCCTCCGCAACCATGCCGACGCTGGTCATCGTGGGCGGCAACAGCCCCACCTGGATGAAGAATGGGATGCGCGCCCTCGCGGATGCGCTCCCGAAGGCGGAGCACCGCACGCTGGAAGGGCAAACCCACATGGTGAAGGCGAAAGTCCTGGCCCCCGTGCTCACCGAGTTCCTCCGCTGACGAAGCCACGTATCCTTTCGCCGGCGGGCCATGACCTGACCGGATGACCTGAGCGAAAGAAGAGCGCCCATGAAACGATTTCTCATCAGCTACAAGTTCAGCCTCGATCCGGAGGCCGAAGCGGCCTGGCACCGCCGCGTCGGTGAGTTCATCGCCGCGATCGACGGCGATCCCGAGCTCGCCGGGCGAATCACCTATCGCTGCATGAAGGTGAAGGACGGCGCCAGCTACTACCATCTCGCCGAAGCCGCGGACGACGCCGCCATCCAGACGCTCCAGCAGCGGGCATTCTTCAGGAGCTACACCGAGGAGACCAAGCGCGTGGCCGGCGGCGAGGTCACCGTCTCGCCGATCGAGACCCTCGCCGAAACCAAGTAAGGCGGCGCAGCGCGGCCTTTACGGGATCGGCGCCGCGGCGGGCTCTCCGCAGGAAACGCCGCCCGACAGGATCGCCCGATCATAATGCAGCTGCGTCTCGCCGGC
Source organism: Pseudomonadota bacterium (assembly GCA_017881315.1). Taxonomy (GTDB): domain Bacteria; phylum Myxococcota_A; class Polyangia; order Fen-1088; family Fen-1088; genus JADGRB01. The sequence goes on along the minus strand of JADGRB010000312.1, from coordinate 3,897 downwards.
GAAATCGAACGAGCTGGCCAGCAGGCTGCCGTAGAGCACCAGGCCGTTCAATGCCGTCACCGCCGCGTTCGGGGCGTGGATCACCGCGCCGATGGTGGGGCCGCCGTCGAGAGCCGTCGTGGCCGTGCCGGCGATCCAGATCCGGAAGCGCGCCGGCGCGGTGACCGTGCCGATCGGTGCCCTGCCACTCCCGAGCAGGCGGCCCCCGACCAGGAGATCCAGCTCGGCGCCATCGTCCAGCACCACGTTCAATCCGCCGCCCAGGTTGACGTCGCCGGCCACCGCCAGCAACGCGCGGGCATGCACCGCCAGCGTCAGCCCGGCCGGCGCGTCGATCGCGCTGAGGTAGAAGCTGCCGCAGGGAAGATCGAGCGTGGCGGCGGACGACAGCGACGCGAGCTGGGTGGGCCCGATCCCCGCCGCGGCGTCCCCGTTTGCCGCCTGGACCGCGGCGAGGGCGGTTCCCACCTGCGCGAATCCGTCGCTGCAATCGCAGGGTGGCGCCACCGAGACGGCCTCGACGGTGATCGCACCCGCCTGAACCTGCGGATCGACGGTGGCGGTCGCCGGCACATGGAGCGTCCCCGAGACGCGCACGTCGCCGGCGACATCGCCGGCCACGAATCCATCGAGCGCGACGTCGGCGTTGGAGGCCAGTTGCGACAACGGTCCCCCCACCCGGAGCGAAGCGCCACTCTGCAGGTGTTCGGCGGCCGCGATCCCGCTGCTGCCCGCCACGTAGATCGCGCCGCCGGCGCGGAGCTCGGCGAAGGTCTGAAGCCCCCCGTTGATCCCCACTGCCGACGAGGTGGTGTCCTGGACGTTGGCATCCGTCGAATCGAACGCGTCGGTCCGCAGGCGCGAGTTGACGTTCGCCATCGCGCAAGAACAAAACGCAAACCGGTGACCGCGCGCCGCGAGCGCCGCCGCGCAGACCGGTCCGGACGCGGTCGGCAAGGTGATCGGATCGCCGAGGCCCGAGCACTGGGCGGTCCCGCCCTCCCCGACCGGACCCTTGCCGTCACTGGCGTCGGCGCCCGAAAGCTGCGGCAACAACTTGATGTCGCGGGTGCAGCTGCCCGCCAGCGCCGCGGCGATCGCCAGCGCGGCCCCCAGCGGCCGGACGGACGCGGCGCGCGCGCTCGACATCGGTCTAGGGCGCCAGGCGCGCGAGCCGAGCGACGGCTTCGTGCGCGAAACGCCCGTGCGGGTAGCGGGCCAGGTAGCCGTGCAGGGCGGCCCGCGCTTCATCCGGGCGGCCGTGCTCGCTCTCGAGTTGCGCGACGGCGTAGAGCGCGCTCTCCGCCTGCGGCGTGCCGCTGAAATCGTGCACCACCACGCGATAGCCGTCGATCGCGTCCGTATAGCGCCCTTCGATGAGGAACGACTCGGCATAGACCGCGCGCGCTTCGACGGCGAGCTCTCTGCCGAGGTGAAAGATCGGCTCGACCAGCCGCCGGGCATCCTGCGCGTGTCCCGCCGCCAGCGCGCGACGTGCGCGGGTGAGGCGGTCCGTCGGGGTCGGCGCGGTCGGGCGCAGATCGGGAAGCGCCGCGGGTCCCGACGGGGCCAGGCCCGGCGCGTCTGGCGTCGCCATCGCGATCGTGGGCTTTGCGAGCACGGGCGGAGAGACCGACCAGGATTGGCCGGCGCCCACGCTGGCCAGCGCGCGCCCATTCGCATCGAGAATCCGCACCGTCCCGCGCTCAGTCTGCTCGCCGTCGACGTCGACGGCGAAGCGCGTCCCCACCACCTCGACGGTGAAACTGGGGGTCAGGACGGCAAAGTGCTGACCCGGCCGGTGCTGAACGTCGACGGTCAGGCGGCCTCGGTGCAGCTCCACGGTGCGATTTTTCCGGCGCCACACGATCTCGGTGGCGGCAGCCAGATCGGTCGTTGCGTCCCCCAGCAGCACGCGGCCGCCCCGCGTGGAGCGATAGGTTATCGCGTCGCGATCCCCGCCCGGATCGGCGCCCGCGGCGCCCACCGCGACATCGCCGGCGACGACACGCTCGCTGGGCCGCCCCGCGGCGAGCACCCAGATCACCACCCCGGCCGCGACCGCCAGCCCGCCCACCGCGCCGATCGGCCAGAGCAGACGTCGCGGCTGCGTCGCCGGCAGAGCCGGCCGTGCCACCAGAGCCGCGCGAACCCGCTCGCGCGCCGCCGCGGTCAACCCGTCCGGCTCCGTCTCGCGCAACCGCCGCACCAGGCCGAGCGCCTGGTGCTCTGCGCTGCAGGCGGCGCAGGTGCCGAGGTGCGCCTCCAGCTCCAGGCGTTCGGCCACGCTGGCGTGGCCGCCCACCGCGGCGAGCGCGATCCGGCGCGCGCGTCCACAGCTCAGCGCCATGCGTCTCCTCCGAGCGCGCTCGTCAGGTCGCGCAGCTCAGGCCGCCCGCGCACCATCGCCATGAGCTCGCGGCGCGCAAACCAGATGCGGGACTTGGTGGCGGCCTTGCCGGCTCCAGTCAGCGCCGCCACCTCCTCGATCGAGTGGTCCTCGACGGTGTAGAGCAGGAAGGCGACCCGTTTCTTGGGCGCGATCTGGTCGAGCAGCTGGTGAACCCGCTGCGCCAGCTGGTGGTCCGAGAGCGCCCGATCGGCCGAGGGCTCGGCGTCGCGGGGCTCCTGGGCCGCTGGCACCAGCTCCAGCGGCACGGCACGCCGGACGCCCCCACGGAGCTGCCGCAGCGCCACGTGAATGGCGATGCGGGTGACCCAGGTCTTGAGGCTGGCCTCACCCCGATAACGGGCGAACCCCTGCATGGCCGAGATGAAGGTGTTCTGGACCAGATCCTCGAGATCGGGCGTCGGACCCACCACGCGGGCGATCACCCGCTCGACGATCCGGGCATAGGTTCGAAAGAAGCGGTCGAGGCTGGCCGGATCGCCGCTCCGGCAGCCGGCCACCAGGGCCGCGTCGGCCGCGGGCACCGCCTTACGCGCGGCGCTATCGGGGTCCTCCACATAGCAATGGTACCAGCGACCCGCCCTGCGGTTGAAAATGCCTGGCCTTCAAAAGCCCGGGAACGCCAGGCCCAGGCCCGCCCCGATCTCGGCTCCGAGCTCGATGGCCGGGGTCCCCCCCACCCAGAAGACCGTCCGCGGCGCTATTTCTTCGGCGAAAACGCGCAGCTCGCCGGCGATCGCGGACGCGAACGGCACGCGCAGCAGGACCTCGGCACCGGCGCCCGCCGTGGCGGTAAAGGTGGAGGCCGCCTCGCCCGCGGTATTGGTCGCGCGCGCGGAGAGCAGGTGCAGCGCGCCGTAGGCGCCGGCCGCCAGCTGCAGGCGTGGGCGGCGGCGAACCCACCGTGCGCCCACCCGTACCGGCAGATCGAACAGCGACACCCTGCCCGACGCCACCTGGCCATCGGCCGCGGGCGCGATCTCGGTGCCGAGGCTGAGCTCGAGGCGTGACAGGGCAATGGTCCCTTCCAGCGCCAACCCCTGCTGGAGGGGCGCGCTGCCGACAGGCACGACCAGTCGGTAGCCGATCGCGCCCGAGAGTCGCGATCGGATCGGGTGTGGCGATGCCTGGCGGTCGACGACGCCGGTCGTCTCTGTCGCACCGGGCGCCGAGCCGACCGGCGGCTGCTGGGTTTTGGTGGACGTGCGCGCATCGGGCGCGCCCCCCGGCGGCGTTCCAGGGCTCGCCGCGGCCCGGGGCACGGCGACGGGTTCCGGCGGTGGCTCCGTTCCCGCCACGACCGAGCGCAGCTTGAGCGCGATCGCCCGGTAGAGCTCGGGCCCCCCGAGGCCGGTCCCCTGGATCGGATGCGCCTCGATCGACCCCTTCGCGTCGACGGTGTAGAGCGCGACATCGCCAGCCGCCGAGGTTCCTTCGCACCAGAACGCGAGGCCGGCGTCCGAGTCCTTCAACAACGACACCGCCTG
>JADGRB010000311.1 GCA_017881315.1 Pseudomonadota bacterium | reverse complement strand
AGCGGGCGCGGCGCCCGCCAAGCGCGCGGCGGGAGAACCGCGGGGCGTCAAGCGCCAGGCCCCGGCCGCGCATCGCAAGATCGCGACCAACCGGCGTCACAAACGGGCGGCGTAGATCTCGTCGCGGGCGCCGCGGTCCGCTTCGCTGGACGGCGCATTCGCTTCTGTCAGACTGCGCGCCATGTCCCTCAAGCTCTCCGGTCGCCGCATCTTCATCACCGGTCTCTCCCGCGGCATCGGCCTGGCGACCGCGCGCCTCTTTCTCTCGGAGGGCGCGTCGGTCTTCGGCGTCGCGCGCGACGAAGCGCGGCTGGATGCCGCCCGCTCGGCCCTCGCGTCGGTCGCCATGACACCCGATCACTTCGACGCGTTCCCGCTCGATCTCGCCGACGCCGACGCGCCCGCGCGCGCGGCCGAGCAGATCGCGGAGCGCTGGGGCGCGCTCGACGTGCTGGTCAACAACGCCGCGATCATGACCGAGGGTCCGATCACCTTCGAGGACGAGCCGCCCGGCACGCTGGAGCGTACGCTGGAAGTGAACCTGCTCGCCCCGTTTCGCCTCTCGCGCGTCCTCATCCCGCTGCTGCGCGCCGGGCGCGAACCGCGCATCGTGCACGTCACCTCCGGCGCCGGAACGCTGGCGGCTCTGGACGAGCCGGGGATCTCCAGCTATCGCCTCAGCAAATGGGCGCTCAACGGGTTGGTGCGGCTGCAGGCCCAGCACCTCGTCGGGCACATCGCCGTCAACGGCCTCGATCCCGGCTGGGTGAAGACCGATCTCGGCGGCCCGCGCGCCCCCGGCGTCGTCGAAGACTCAGCCCGTGGCGCGCTCGCCCTCGTCCTCGAACCGTTCGAGACGACCGGCAAGCTCTTCAACGACGGCCACGAGATCGCGTACTGACGGAAGCGATTTGCGAGACGGCGCCGGCGTCAAACCGTCCACCCTTCTCGCCGTCAAACCTCCGGCCCGAGCTACTCGGCGAAAGGATCGACCCACTTCGCAACAGCGCGCGGCGAGGCGACCGGCGCCGGGTCCGGCGACTCCGACCCGGTGGCGCCCGTCGGTCGCTGATTCTGGATCGCGTGCGCGCCGCGAACCCGCCCGTCCCGCGTCGGTTTCGAGACCGGGCGCCGGAGCGGCTGGGCGTCGAATGGGATGGGCGCCGCGGCCACCACGATCGGCTCCACCAACGGCTGTGGAGGCGGCGCGGGTGCGGGCTCCGGCGGCTTTTCCATCGAATGCCGAGCCAGGAGCCGCGTCCCCGGGAAACTCCACGAGCGAGTGAGTGTCGCCGTCAGGAGGATCGCGAAGACCAGAGTCGTCGAGACCAGACCAATCAGCGCTCCCTTGGAGACCCTCGGCGCCCCGGGGGCCGCTGGCGCTGCCGTCTCCGCCGCCAGCACGGCGGCAAGGCGATCCGATTCGGAGATCCGCTCGGTGGGAATGTCCGAACCGTTGCTGGGGATCGCCAGCTCGTTGGTCCCCGCCAGCGTCCTCACCTCCATCCGGAACGACCTCCGCCCCACAAACATCACGTGTGCCCTCTCGCCGCTGAATGGTTGGATCACGTTGCCGTCTCCTCTCCTGAGGAAACTATAGAAGGTGGATCGTCAGCGTCGTGTGTCGTCTCCGGTGATGTTTCGTTAAAGTTGAAACAGAAACGCGCACTTGTGCGTCAAGGCCATGACACCGACGCCCGTTGCCCGCTCGTCCGCAACGATCGCGCGCCCGGGGACAAAGAAAGTCGCTGGGGCTGCGCATCCTTTTGGGGACCTCGGTCGTAGTCGGGTCGAGGACAACATGAAAACCGTCATGGTCAGATACAAGACCTCGGAGACGCAGGCCGACGCGAACGAGGCCCTGGTGCACGCGGTGTTCGACGAGCTGCGCGCAACGAAACCGGGAGGCCTCCGCTACGCCACCTATCGCCTGCCCGATCGCGTGTCGTTCGTTCACATCGCGACCGTCGAGAGCCCGGACGCCAACCCGCTGTTGGTTCTCCCCGCCTTCAAGGCCTTTCAAAAGGACATCAAAGATCGTTGCGTCGAGCCGCCGGTTGCCATCGAGCTTTCCCCGGTGGATTCTTACGGCTGAGCCGCCTCGGCGGCGCCGGCGAGACGAACATGAAGGCCATCGCTGCCCCGGGCTACGGCCCGCTGGACCGCCTCGCGCAAATCGAGGTGCCGGTTCCGTCGCCGGGCCCGGGCGAGGTCCGCGTTCGGGTGGTCGCCTCTGCGCTCAATCCGGCGGACTACAAGGTCCTCCTCGGCACCATGAAGTTCCTCCACGCGCGGAACCGCCCGCTGATCCTCGGTTACGACTTCTCGGGGACGGTCGAGGCCGTCGGCCCGTCCGTCGCGGGCGTGTCGATCGGCGACGACGTGTTCGGATTTCTTCCCTATGGTCCCGGCAACCGGAGCGGCGCGTTCGCCGAGACGCTGATCGCGAAGTGCGACGAGCTCGCGATCAAGCCGGCGCAGGTCTCGCACGCGCTGGCCGCGGCGGCGGCCACCACCGGGCTGGCGGCGATTCAGTCCATCCGCGATCTCGGCCGGCTGCCCGCCGACGGCGGCCGGCTGCTGGTGACGGGCGTGTCCGGTGGCGTCGGCTCGATCGCGGTCGGCATCGCCAAGAAGCTCAAGGCCCACCTGACGGCGGTGGGCTCGGGGGCCGGGCTCGAGCGCGCGCGGCGCCTGGGCGCGGACGTCCTGCTCGACCGCGCGGCGGGGCCGTTACCGGGCGAGTTGCAGCAGCGGTTCGACGTCGTCTTCGACACCGCGGCCGTCTACCGCTGGCGGCAGTGGCGGCGCACGCTCGAGCCGGGCGGGGCCTTCGTGTCGACGCTCCCCTCGCTCGCGTATGCGGCCGACAAGCTCTGGAGCCTGTTCACCCGCACCCGCGTTCACTTCTTGAACGTGAAGTCGCGTCCCGCCGATCTCCGCCTGCTCGCGTCCTGGCTCGAAGAGGGGCTGGAGGTGCCGCTGGCATCGACCATCCCGGTGCGTGAGGTGGCCCAGGGACTGGCCCATCTCCAAGAGGTCGGCGGGCGGATTGCCGTGCAGGTCGCGGGGGGATTCTGAGGAGAGAAAGTCGAACGGCGGACGCAATCAAGCGCCGCAGAAGGGAGCGCGTCGTGAGCAAGGTCAAAGGACTCGGAACCGCGGAGAAACCCTGGGAGCTGAAGACGCCGCCGGGCAGCTCCGACTACCAGGCTTACCGGGATGCGGCGTCCGATCCGCCGGCGCTGGTCGTGCAGGTGGGCAAGACACAGCTGCGCTATCACCTGCGCTGCATCGAAGACCTGCACGCCATGCTGAAGACCCACGGCGACTGGATGCCGCTCGGGAGCGCCGACGAGCAGAAGCCGGCCGCCGAAGGGACGGTCGAGGCCTGGGGCCGTTCGGGGTCCAATCCGGTCAAGGGTTGGTACGGCCTCAAGAAGGGACTGCGCGGTCGCTTCGGGATGTACGTGCCGCCGGTGCTCGAGGCGCTGGATCTCGCCGAGGTGGAGCACAACCCCAAGAACAACCGGATGCGGGCCGCCGGCAAGGCGACCTAGGCGGTGGTCGAGATCGGGAGCCGCCGGAAGGCCTGGTAGGGTGAGGTGCCGTGACCGAAACACCGTCCACGTTTGCAGACGCCCGCGAGCAGTTTCTGGCCATGGTGGGCGGCGTTCGTCCCGAGCTGCATCGTTACTGCGCCCGCCTGACCGGCTCGGTCATCGAAGGGGAGGACATCGTCCAGGAGACGCTGGCGAAGGCGTTCTACGCCTTGAGTCTGTCGCAGGACGTGCCGCCGCTGCGCCCCTGGCTGTTCCGCATCGCGCACAACGCGGCGGTGGATTTCTTGAAGAGCCACGGCCGGAAGCTCACCGAGGCGACCGCCGAGATCGAGGAGATCGCGGGGTACGAAGACCGGCCCGATCCGGCGGTGGTGCGCGCGGCGCTGGCGCGCTTCCTTTCGCTGCCGCTCACGCAGCGGAGCGCGGTCATCCTCAAGGACGTGCTCGGGCATTCCCTGGAAGAGACGGCCGAGACGATGGGGACCACGGTGATGGCCGTGAAGGCGGCGCTGGTGCGCGGGCGGGAAAACTTGCGACGACACGCGCGTGACGAGGCCGCGATCGCGGCGACCACCCGCGCCGAGCTCGATCGCTACGCGCATCTGTTCAACGCGCGCGACTGGGATGGCGTCCGCGCGCTGGTGGGCGACGACTGCCGCCTCGACCTGGTCTCCAAGTCGCAACGCCGCGGCAAACAGGTGGGCCTGTACTTCGGCCGCTACGAAAAAGAAAACGTGGCGCTGCGCGTGGTGCGCCTCGAAGGCAGGCTCGCGTTCGCGGCCTATGTCGCCGGCGCCGACAGGCCGGCCTACTTCATCCTGCTGGAGTTCGAAGCGGGCCGCGTGAAGTCCATCCGCGATTTCCGTTACGTCCCCTACATCGCCGCCGAGGCCGAGTTCGAGATCCTGGCGGGGTAGGTGGTCGCCCGGGGCTCGACGCGGGGATAAGATGTCGGGGATGAAACCAAGGTCCGTCGGTCCGTTGGGCGTCCTCCTGGCGGTGATCATCGCCGTGACGTTCTTGCCCGCGCGCGCGTGGGCGCCGCCCATTTGTAGTTACCAGGAGAAGGTCGGCGCGGAGGCGCTCAAGCTGCGGGTCAGCTTTGCGACCGTCGACGGCGTCGAGGTCACGGTCCCCACCTCGGACTACAGCCTCCAGAGTGGCTGCGCGGTCGCCGCGCTGGGCGGAACCCTCTTCGATCCGGATACGCCGAGCAGCCCGCGGACGGTCTTCTGGGGGCTGCGCACACCATGAGGCGGCTGGCCGTTTCGCTGCTTTGCCTTCCGCTGCTGCTGCTGGCGTCGTGTGGCAGCATTCTTTGTCCCGACGACGTGACCAGGCCCGCGGCTCCCGGGACGTACGTGCTGGCCGTGCCGCAGACGGTTTGCACCGACCTGCTCGCGGTGCCCATGACGCCGGACGCGGAACAGCATCAGCTCACGTTGTCGGCCGACAAGAAGAAGGTGCTGGAGACCTGGGTCCGAAACGGAAAGACGTACACCGTCGAGTACGACGTCGTCGGGACCACGCCCGTCACGCTCATGATCTGAGGGCACGAACCCAGACGCTCGGGTCCTCGCGACCCGATTCAGGCGTGCGTTAGAAGAAATACACCTGCCACTGCAGGTTGAACTGATTGGCGCTGTGATAGGGAACCGCGGGTGGCGGAGGCGGCGTCTGGATGATCCGCGAATAGAAGACCTTCAGATTCGAGCTGTGCCCGTACGGCCAGAAGGACAGGCCGCCCCCGTAACGACTCTGGGCCGGCAGCTCGGGACCCTCGATGTGCTCGATGCGGACGATCGGACTCAGGCGGGCGGCGAGGATGGTGAATCCGGCCTCGCCCATCACCGCCGTCTGGTTCTCGAGCACGACGCCCGCCTGGCCCGCCACCGGGACTTGCGGAATGAAGTTGTGGCCGTTCCAGTGCGCGAGATTGATCTGCGCCGTGACGATGCCCGGCCCCACCGGGAGATCCAGGAAAGCGTCCGCGGCCAGGTAAAGGTAGTCCTTGGTGAAGCTGTTCTGGAAATCGTAGGAGCCACCGATCGACAGGATTCGTTTCGCGCCCAGGTACGTTCCCGAATAGAAAAATCCGGGCTCCGCGTCGAGAAGGTTGATCTGGACTCGACTGGTGACGCGAAAGTCGTTCTGCGCTCCCGCCGCGCTGGTCGTCTTCGCGCCGCGCAGACCCTGGAACATCCCGACGCGATACTCGACGCGCCCGCCCGCCAGCAGGCCGCGCAACTGGAC
>JADGRB010000310.1 GCA_017881315.1 Pseudomonadota bacterium | reverse complement strand
AGTCGCATGCGCGCACCGACGGTGCCGGGCGGCAGGCTCGCGATCGCCCGCCCGGCGCTGCGCTCCCTTTCGATCTGGTGCCGCTGTTCGAAACGCTGGCCGATCTCGATGGCGCCGGCGCGGTGGTCGCCCGCCTGCTCGGCAATCCGCTCTTTGTCGCGCACGTGCGCGCCCGCGGCGGCCTGGAAGTCATGATCGGCTACTCCGACTCGAACAAGGACGCCGGCTTCCTGGCCGCCAACTGGGCCCTTTATGAGGCGCAGGAGACGATCACGGCGGCGGCCAGACCGTTCGGCGTGGCGGTCTGGTTCTTCCACGGGCGCGGCACCTCCACGGCGCGCGGCGGGGGAAGCGCCGGGCGGGCGATCGCGAGCCTGCCGCCCGGCACCGTCGGTGCGCGCATGCGACTCACCGAGCAGGGCGAAGCGCTGGCCGATCGCTACAGCCACGCCGACCTGGCCTACCGCAACCTGGAACAGCTACTCTTTCACCTCGGCCACGCGGCGGCCCGCGATACGCGCGGCGGCGGCGCGGCGCTCGATCCGCTCTGGCGCGAATCTCTGGGCCGGGCCGCGCAGGCCTCCTCCGCCGCTTACCGCGCGCTGCTCGGGACCCCGGGTTTCTTCGAGTTTTACGAGCAGCTCACGCCCATCCGCGAGATCGGCACGCTCGAGATCGCGAGCCGTCCCGTCTACCGGTCCGGGCGCGTCCGCGACATCACCGACCTCCGCGCGATCCCCTGGGTGATGTCCTGGTCGCAGGTGCGGTTGCCGCTGCCGGCGTTCTTCGGCGTCGGCGAAGGGCTGCAGACCATCCCGCTCGCGCTGCGGCGGCAGCTCTTCCGGCAGTGGCCGTTCTTCGCGTCGACGCTGGACAGCGCCGCCACCGCGGTCGGCAAGGGGGACCCGCAGGTGACCCGGCAGTACCTGCGCCTGGTCGATCCGGCGCTGGCGGAGCGATTCTTTCCGACGCTGACCGAGTCGTTCGCGCACGCGCGCGCGATGCTGGAAGAGACCTTCGAGGCGCCGCTGCTCGCCCGCCACCCGGTGCTGGCGCGCCAGATCGAGCTGCGCGATCCCTACGTCGACCCGATCAACCGCCTCCAGGTGGAGCTCCTGCAGCGGTACCGCACCACGGCCCCCGAGGCGCCCGAGCGCGCCCGCCTGGCGCGCACGCTCATGACGTCGATCCTGGGCATCGCCGCCGGCCTCCGCAACGCGGGCTAGATCTCGCGCCGAAGATCGAGCGTGAGCGGAAAGTCGGGGTTGCGCTCCTCGGGCGGGACCGGGAGCGTCCCCGCGGTGTGACCGAAGGGCAGGAACCGGGCGATGCGGCGCCCTTCGGCCTCGAGCGCATTGGTCGGCAGGCGCTCGTGGGCGAGACCGCCCGGGTGCGCGACGTGGTAGGTGCAGCCCGCGATCGCGCGATCGTTCCAGGAATCAATGACGTCGAAGACCAGCGGCGCGTGCACCGGGACGGTCGGGTGCAGGATGCCCGTGCTGGGCCGCCAGGCGCGAAAGCGCACGCCGGCCACGAACTCCCCGGGCGTGCCGGTCGGGTGCAGCGGGACGCGGCGCCCGGCGCAAGCGATCACGTGGCGCGAATCGGTCATGCCGCGCACCTTGATCTCCAGGCGCTCCGACGACGAATCGACGTAGCGAACGGTCCCGCCCGCCCCCGGCTCCTCGCCCATCACGTGCCAGGGCTCGATCGCGGTGCGCAGCTCCAGCTGCAACCCGGCGGCGGCGATGGTGCCGCAGAGCGGAAAGCGGAACTCGTGGTGCGCGCGGAACCACTCCCGATCGAACGCGTAGCCGGCCCCGCGCAGATCGTCGAGCACGTCGTCGAAGTCCGCCGCCACGAAGTGCGGCAGCGTGAACCGGTCGAGGAGGCCGTTCCCCCAGCGCACCGGCTTGCGCCGGTAGGGCGCCCGCCAGAACCAGGTCGTGAGCGCGCGCAGCAGCAGTTGTTGCGTCAGGCTCATGCGCGCGTGCGGCGGCATCTCGAAGGCGCGCAGCTCGACCAACCCCTGCCGGCCGCTGGCCGCGTCGGGGCTGTAGAGCTTGTCGATGCAGATCTCGGTGCGGTGGGTGTTGCCCGTGACGTCGACCAGCAGGTGACGGAAGATCCGGTCGACCAACCAGGGTGGCGCGGGGCCTTCCTTGGGCAGCTGCGAGAAGGCGATCTCCAGCTCGTGCAGGCTGTCCTGGCGGGCCTCGTCGATGCGCGGCGCCTGGCTGGTCGGGCCCACGAAGAGCCCCGAGAACAGGTACGACAGCGACGGGTGATTGACGACGTAGCCGACCACGCTGCGCAGCAGATCGGGACGGCGAAGGAAGGGGCTGTCGGCCGGCGTCGGCCCGCCCAGCGCGACGTGGTTGCCGCCCCCGGTCCCGGTGTGGCGGCCGTCGAGCATGAATTTTTCGGTACCGAGGCGGCAGAGCCGCGCCTCCTCGTAGAGGGCGGTCGTCATCTCCGACAGCTCGGGCCAGGTGCGGACCGGGTGGACGTTCACCTCGATGACGCCGGGATCGGGCGTGACCGAAAATTTGTCGAGTCGATGGTCCGACGGCGGGTTGTAGCCTTCGAAGCGAACCGGCTGCTTCCGCTCGCGCGCCACGTCCTCGACCGCGGCGACGAGCGTCAGGTACTCTTCGAGCCGGCCGAGCGGCGGCATGAAGATGCAGAGCACGCCGTCGCGCGGCTCGACGCAGAGGGCGGTGCGCACGACGGCGGCCGGCGCCGTCTTGGGCGGGGTGGGCCGGATGCCCGCCGGCAAGATCGTGAGTGGCGGCCGCGCCGCCAACGGATCGAGCTCGTAGATCCGGGCCCGCTGCGCCTCCGCCTCCCAGGGCAGACCGTCGATCGGCAATCGAAAGCCCATCGGCGAATCGCCCGGCAGCAGAAAGATCTGGTCGGCCCGCACCTGCCAGGGGCCGCTCTGCCAGGGGATCGCGCCCCCGCTCTCCGCATCGCCGCGCACCGACAGCGGCAGCAGATGTCCGACCACCTTGCCGACCCCGCCGCCGAACACCTTGGCCAGCCGCGCCCGCTCACCTTTGTCGTCGATGCGGCTGTCGAGCACGTCGACGTTGGGTGGCAGGCGGTGCTCGCGCCAGAGGTAGTAGTAGACGTCCTCGTAGGCCGGCAGCGCGGATTCCGGCGTCAGCCCCAGGCGCACCGCGAGCGCACGGATGAAGCCCTCGCCCGTCACCGCATCGGCGGCGCGCTGCGGTTTATCCTCGGCGAACAGCGTGGGATCGCGCCAGACCGGCTGGCCGTCGCGCCGGAAGTAGCAGGAGAACGCCCAGCGCGGCAGCACCTCGCCCGGGTACCACTTCCCCTGCCCGTGGTGCAGCAGGCCGCCCGGCGCGAACCGGGCCCGCAGCCGACGGAGCAGCCGATCCGCCATCCCGCGCTTGGTCGGTCCGAGCGCCGTGGTGTTCCACTCGGGCGCGTCGCGATCGTCGATCGAGACGAAGGTCGGCTCGCCGCCCATCGTGAGACGGACATCGAGACGCCCGAGATCGCGATCGACCTGCTGCCCGAGGGCGTCGATCGCCGCCCACTCGTCCTCCCGGTACGGGAGCGTGACCCGCGGCGCCTCGGCGATGCGCCGCACCCGCATCTCGAAGGTGAATTCTTCGCCGACGCGCTCATGCTCCTTCGCGCCCGTCCAGGTGAACGAGCCGGTGATGGGCGCCGCCGTCGAGGGGAGCGCCGCGCAAGCCAGCGGAATGTGCCCCTCCCCGGCCAGAAGGCCGCTGGTCGGATCGAAGCCGACCCAGCCCGCGCCGGGGAGATAGACCTCGGTCCAGGCGTGGAGATCGGCCACGTCCTCGCTCACCCCCGACGGACCGTCGTCGAGGGCGGCCACGTCGGCCTTGAGCTGGATCGAGTAGCCGGAGACGAAGCGCGCCGCGTAGCCGAGGCTGCGACAGAGCTGCACCTCCAGCCAGGCGAAGTCCCGGCAGGACCCGTGGCCGCGCTCCAGGGTCTCCTCGGGCGGGAACACCCCCGGCTCCATCCGGATGTCGTAGCGGAGGCGGTGCGCGATCTCGCGGTTGAGATCGACCAGCACGTCGATGGTCCGCCGGCCCGGCCGCGCGAACCGGCTGCGCATCTCCTCGACCAGGGCCGCGAGCTTCGCGCCCGGCGCTGCCGTCTCGCAATACGGCTTGAGCTCTCGGGCCAGGATCTCTTCGTACCGAAAGGGGTGCTTCTCGGCATATTCCTCGACGAAGAAATCGAAGGGATTGAGGGCCACCATCTCCGCGACCAGATCGACCTCGACCTGGAGCTCCTGCGCCGGCTTGGGAAAGGCCAGCCGCGCCTGGTAGTTGCCGTAGGGATCCTGCTGCCAGTTGAGGAAGTGCTCGGCCGGGGCGACCTTCAACGAATAGCCGAGGATCGGCGTGCGGCAGTGCGGCGCCGGGCGCAGGCGCACCACGTGCGGCTGGAGCGAGACCAGGCGGTCATATCGATAGCGGGTGGTGTGGGTGAGAGCGACCCGGATGGCCATGGGGGTCTGTTTACCTCAGCGCGCCAGAATAGCGGATCTCCCGTGAACGGGCGTTTGCCGTCCGGTCAAGATCAGGAAAACTCGACCGGGCTGGCGCCGACCGGGCTGACATCGACCGGGCTGACGTCGACCGAGACGTGCAGCTGGTGGCGCCCGCCGCCCAGCAGGACGCCCCGCATGGGCGTCACGTCTGCGAAGTCGCGCCCGTAGGCGACCAGGATGTGGCGGTCGGAGGGGATGACGTCGTTGGTCGGATCCAGATCGAGCCAACCGCCACCGGGCAGCCGCAGGGACAGCCAGGCGTGGGAGGCGTCGGCCCCCACCAGGCGCGTGCCGCCGGCCGGCGGCGCCGTCACCAGGTAGCCGCTCACGTAACGGGCGGGCAGGCCCAGCGCGCGCAGGCAGGCGATCTGCGCGTGCGCGAAGTCCTGGCAGACCCCGCGCCGTCCGCTCAGCACCTCGTCGACCGAGGTCGAGGTGTCGGTCGCCTCGGGATCGTAGGTGAGCTCGGCGTGCATGCGACGGGTCAGATCGCGCGCCGCCTCGACGAGCGGGCGCCCGGGGGTAAATGAAGGCCGCGCGAATTCCAGCGCGAGAGGCGAGAGCTCCACGTGCGGCGATGGCAGGACCATCTCGACCGCGGCCCGCGCCTCCGCGTCGGTCGCGGCCCGGACCCAGTCCCGGGTCGCCTCCCAGGGAGCCCCGCCGCCGATCGGCGCCGGCGGGGGCGAAAGCTCGATCTCGGCCTCCGAGGTGACCGTGAGGTCGCTGTGGCGCTCGTGGATCGCCAGGTGCGTGGCCCGGTTGCCGAACCAATCGAAGCGATCGCGCCGCACCGCGGGCGTGGGCGTCACCGTGAGCTGCTCGGCTCGAATTCGCTGCTCGGAAGATCCCCGCAGCAGCACGTGCAGATCGTGGTGCGAGGTCGACACCGGCACCGCGTAGGCGTACGAGGTCACGTGCTTGACCCGGTAGATCACGACCCGATCTCCGGGGCCGACAGCGCCCGCGAAATCGTGGCCGGCGTCAGATAGGCCGCGAACAGCGCCTCGGAGAGGCCCTGCATCTTGCTCACCAGATCGCGCAGCAGCGCCGCCAGGACCGGGCGCCCATGGCCCGCGAGCGCGCAGATCGTCTCGACGTCGATCAGACGAATCTCGGAGAGCGCCTCGAAGGCGACGCGTTCCTCGACGCTGCGGCGGGCCGAGGCGCCGTCGCGGGGCAAGGAAGCGACGTGCTCGGCCAGCGCCACCAGCTGGAAGACGATCGAGCGCGGGTTCCGCTCGTCGGCCACCAGGAGATC
>JADGRB010000072.1 GCA_017881315.1 Pseudomonadota bacterium | reverse complement strand
GCTGCCGTCGCTGAAGATCCAGGTCGACGGCCAGAACCCGACCTTCGAGTTCTTTCCGGAGCGACAGGAGAAGGTGAACTACCGCTGGGAGGCGGACCGCGGGTACGAGGCGCACGGCACGCTCTGGAGCCCCGGTCAGTTCAAGGTCAACCTGACCCGCCAGACACCGGTCTCCCTGGTCGCGTCCGCCGAGAGCTGGGAGACGATGCACGCCATCGATCCAGACCGCGCCTGGCGCTACGAAAACGATCGGCGGACGCGCCTCCTGCACATAGCCCCGGGCGCCGCCGACGACATCACGACCGCCGAGCTGGTGCTGGCCGCCGACCAATTCGTGATCGCGCCGGCCGGACGCACCGAGGACGCCGCCCGCGCGCGCGCGCAGGGCGAGGAGCTCCGATCGGTCATCGCCGGCTATCACTGGTTCACCGACTGGGGGCGGGACACGATGATCAGCCTGGAAGGGCTGACCCTGTGCACCGGTCGCTACCAGACCGCCCACTTCATCCTGCACAGCTTCGCCCGCTACACGCGAAACGGGTTGATTCCCAATCTGTTCCCGGAGGGATCGCAGGAGGGCCTTTACCACACGGCCGACGCCACGCTCTGGTTCTTCCACGCGCTCGATCGCTACCTCGCGTACACCGGCGACCGCGAAACGCTTCGGCTGCTGCTCCCGACGCTGGAGCAGATCGTCGAGGCGCACCTGCAGGGAACCGACTTCGGAATCGGCGTCGATCACGCCGACGGGTTGCTCCGGCAGGGGAAGGACGGCTTCGCGCTGACCTGGATGGACGCCCTCTGCGACGGCTGGGTGGTGACGCCGCGCCGCGGGAAGGCCGTCGAGATCAACGCGCTCTGGTTCAACGCCCTGACCTTGATGGGGCAATGGGTGGAGGGCGAGCGCCCGCCCGAATCGGCGCAGCGCTATCGCGAGATGGCGGAGACGGCGAAGCGTTCATTCAATCGTCTGTTCTGGAACGAATCGAAGAAGCGGCTCTACGACGTGGTCGACGGACCGGCAGAGCAGCAGGACGATTGCTTCCGGCCGAACCAGATCTTCGCGATCTCGCTTCCAAATCCGGTTCTGGATCCCGCACACTGGGCCGCGGTCGTCGACGGCGTCGCGGAGGCGCTGCTCACGCCGGTCGGTCTGCGATCGCTGGCGCCCGGCGAGCGAGACTTCAAGGCCAGCTACCACGGCGATCTGCGGACCCGCGACGCGGCCTATCACCAGGGCACCGTCTGGAGCTGGCTCATCGGTCCCTTCGTGGATGCCTGGCTCAAGGTCCACCCGGAGTCGCGGTCGGGGGCGCGCAACCTCCTGCGCGGGCTGCAGGCGCACCTGGGGCAGGCCTGCGTCGGATCGGTCAGCGAGATCTTCGACTCCGAGGGCCCTTTTCGTCCGCGCGGCTGCATCGCCCAGGCCTGGGGCGTCGCCGAGCTGCTGCGCGCCTGGCGTCTGACGGCGGAGCCCCGATCAGGAGGAGACCCCTTTGTCCACCGCTAGCGCCTTGAGCCGGCAGGAAGATTCCGATCCGCGTTTCGCGGTGCTGCCGGGCAGCCCGTTTCCGCTGGGCGCGACGGTGACGGAGGAGGGCGTGAATTTCGCGCTCTTCTCGGAGCACGGGCTGCGCGCTTTTGTCTGCCTCTACGATCCGACCCAGCCCGCGCGGGAAATAGCGCGCTACGAGCTCCTGGAGCGGACCGCGCAGATCTTCCACGGCTTGGTTCCGGACGTTCGGGTCGGCGCCCTCTACGGCTTTCGCGTCGACGGTCCGTTCTTGCCGCCCGAGGGGCAACGCTTCAACGTCAACAAGCTGCTCATCGATCCGTACGCGCGCGCGTTACACGGCGACATCGATTTCAAGGGGCCGATCTACGGCTACCCGACGGGCGGGCCGGACTCCGACATGGCGTTCTCCGGAGAGGACGACGCCGCCGTGGTGCCGAAGTCGGTGGTGCTGGTCGACGATTTCGACTGGGGTGGGGATCGCCGTCCCTGCGTCCCCTGGAACGACACCATCATCTACGAGGCGCACGTCAAGGGCCTCACCATGCGGCACCCGGACGTGCCCGAGGAGCTCCGCGGGACCTACGCGGCGGTAGGTCACCCGGTGATCATCTCGCACCTGCAGCGCCTGGGGATCACCGCCATCGAGCTTCTGCCGGTGCACGCCAAGCTGGTCGACGGCTACATGGTCGACAAGGGCCTCACCAACTTCTGGGGCTACAGCACGCTGGGCTTCTTCGCGCCCGAGCAGCGCTACGCGCGCGCCTCGACGCCCGGGGCCCAGGTGGCGGAGTTCAAGACCATGGTCAAGAACCTCCACGCGGCTGGCATCGAGGTGATCCTGGACGTGGTCTACAACCACACCGGCGAGGGCAACCAGACCGGGCCGACCCTGTCGTTTCGAGGGCTCGACAATATGGGGTACTACCACCACAGCCCGGCCGACCGGCGCTACACGATGGAGTTCACCGGCTGCGGCAACAGCCTGAATCTGGGCGCCGTTTACACCATGAAGCTGGTGCTCGACAGCCTCCGCTACTGGGCCAACGAGATGCACGTCGACGGTTTCAGGTTCGACCTGGCCACGACGCTCGGCCGCATGTGGCCGACCTTTGCCTTCGACAAGAACGCCGCCTTCTTTCAGGCGGTGCATCAGGACCCGTCGCTGTCGCCGCTCAAGCTCATCGCGGAACCGTGGGACACGGGCGAGGGGGGACATCAGCTGGGTGGCTTCCCGGTGCTCTGGTCGGAGTGGAACGGCGCCTATCGGGACACCGTGCGCCGGTTCTGGAAGGGCGACGAGAGCTCGGCCGGCGAGCTCGGCTGCCGCTTGACGGGCTCGTCCGACATCTTCCAGGCCGGCGGGCGGCGCCCGCACGCCAGCATCAACTTCGTCACCAGCCACGATGGTTTCACGCTGCACGATCTGGTCAGCTACGACGGCAAGCACAACGAGGCCAACCAGGAGGACAACCGGGACGGCTCGGACGACAACCTTTCCTGGAATCACGGCGCCGAAGGGGAGACCGACGACCCGGGCATCAACCAGCTGCGCGATCGCAGCAAGCGCAACTTCTTGACCACGCTGTTCCTGTCGCGCGGTGTGCCGATGCTGATGGCCGGCGACGAGATGGGCCGCACGCAGGGTGGGAACAACAACGCCTACTGTCAGGATAACGAGATCTCCTGGGTCGACTGGAAGCTCGACGATCGGCGACGCGCTCTGCTGGATTTCACGGCGCGGCTGGCGCGGCTGCGGCGCAAGGAAGGGGTGCTGCGCGAGGATCACTTCTTCCGCGGCGACCGGATCTGGGACTCGCGGCTCAAGGACTTGGCCTTCTTCCGGCCCGACGGAACCGAAATGCCGGCCGAGGACTGGCAGGCGCCCTTCGTCCGATCGTTCGCCTACCTGCTGGGGGGCGACACGCTGGTGGTGCCCGACAAGGCCGGTCGCCGGCCGATGGGCAATACGCTGCTGGTTCTCCTGAACGCGCACCACGAAGACATCACCTTCGCGTTGCCGCGCGTCGATTGGGGCCACGAATGGGAGGTGGTCGTCGACACCTCCGTGCAGGTGGCGCCGCCCGCGGCCAAGCTCGCGAGCGAGGCGAAGCTCCCCCTGCGCGGTCGTTCCATGGTGGTCCTTCGCCGGCCGCCCCCCGGACCGGACGAGATCTGATGCCGGCCGCGGGCAGGGTTCCGGCGGCGACCTATCGGTTGCAGCTGCGCCGCGAATTTCCGCTGTCGGCGGCCAGCGCCGCCATTCCCTATCTGCGCCTGCTGGGGATCTCCGACCTCTACCTGTCGCCGCTGTACGCGGCCCGGCCGGGGAGCGCTCACGGGTACGACATCGTCGATCACACGCGCCTCAATCCCGAGCTGGGGGACGCCGGCGCGCTTTCGCGGCTGCTCGACGACGCGCAGGCGGCGGGGCTGGGAATTCTCCTCGACGTGGTGCCGAACCACATGTGCATCGCCGACGACGCCAACCTGCCTTGGATGGAGGTGCTGGAAGATGGGCGTGACTCGCCGAGCGCCGCCACCTTCGACATCGACTGGGAGCCACCCAAGGCGGAGCTGGTCGGCAAAGTCTTGCTGCCGTTTCTCGAGGAGCAGTACGGGCGCGTGCTGGAGGGTGGGCTGGCCATCGGCTTCGAGGCCGGCCGTTTCTTCCTCAGCTTCGGCGCGCGGCGCCTGCCGCTCGGTGTGGAGAGCTGGCAACTCCTGCTGGAACCCGCGCTAGATAAGCTGCGCGCCCGGCTGCCGGGAGAGGATCCGACCATTCTCGAGCTCGAGAGCATCCTGCGGGCGCTGGTGCACACCCTGGCGCCGCTGCGTCGGGCCGGCTCCACGCGCTTCGTCGAGCACCGTCACGAAAAGGAGGCCATCAAGCATCGCCTGGTGACGCTGGCGGAGAGCAACGGGGCGGTCCCGGCCGCGATCGCGGAGGTCGTCACCGAGGTGAACGGCGTGAAGGGCAAACCGCGCAGCTTCGATCGTCTCGAACGTCTGCTCGACGAGCAGTTCTATCGCCTGGCGAACTGGCAGGTCGCGGCGCACGAGATCAACTACCGCCGCTTCTTCGACATAAACGACCTGGCGGCGGTGCGGGTCGAGGATCCGGCGGTCTTCGCGAACGTGCACGCGCTGTCGTTCGAGATCGCCGCCCACCCGGCCTTCACCGGTTTCCGGATCGATCATGTCGACGGGCTCTCGGATCCGGAGCAGTACCTCTCGAACCTGGCAGACGGATGGCGGGCGCGCCGGTCCGAGAATCCGGCCGACGATCGGCGTCCGTTCGTGGTGGTGGAAAAGATCTTGGGCCGGGGCGAGATCCTGCCGCCCGGCTGGATGGCCGACGGAACGACCGGCTACGACTTCATCCCGATCTTGGGGGATCTGTTCATCCGGCCGCAGGGACAGAACCGGCTGCGGGCGGTCGCCTCGCAGATGGGGAGCCCCGGATCGTTCGACGAGGTGGCCGAGGAGAGCAAGCGGCTGGTGCTGCAGACGACGCTGGCGGCGGAGCTGACGGTCTTGGCGCGCCGTCTCGACCGCATCTCCGAGCAGCATCGCTACACGCGCGATTTCACCTCGAATCACCTGCAGGCCGCGCTCGGCGAGGTCATCGCCTGCTTCCCCGTCTACCGCACCTATATCCGTCGCGACGATCCGGAGGTCAGCGAGCGGGATCGGGCGGTCATCCGGCGCGCCGTCGCGGCGGCCCGCCGCCGCAACCCGTTGCTCAATTCGTCGCTGTTCGATTTCATCGAATCGGTGCTGCTGCGTCGCGATCCGCCCGAGCTGGCAGAGGCGCAGATCGACGAGCGGCGGACCTTCGTGACGCGGTTTCAGCAGCTGACCGGCCCGGTCGTCGCCAAGGGGACCGAAGACACGGCCTTTTACCGCTATCTCCCCCTGGTCGCGGCGAACGAGGTGGGGTCCCATCCGGGGCAGCTGGGGCGATCAGAGTCGGAGGTTCACCGCGCGCTGGGGACGCGGCGGGAGATCGCCCCCCACACCCTCTCGGCCACCGCGACGCACGACACCAAGCGCGGGGAGGATGCGCGCGCCCGGCTCTACGCGCTGTCCGAAGTGGCAGACGGCTGGGCGGCGGCGGTCGAGCAATGGTCGGCGTCGAACGCGGCGCACAAGACAGAGGTGGATGGACTGCCTGCGCCCGACGCCGCCGAAGAGCTCCTGCTCTATCAGACGCTGGTGGCGACCTGGCCCCTCGGCGGCCGGGACAGCGAGCCCGACTTCGCGGATCGGATCCGGGCCTACATGACCAAGGCGCGGCACGAGGCCAAGGTCCACACCAGCTGGATCAACCCGTACCCCGCCTACGACGCCGCGGCGGAATCGTTCGTCGACGCGGTCCTCGATCCCGCGAGAAGCGGCGCCTTCCTGGCGAGCCTCGAAGGCTTCGCGCGCACCCTTGCTCCCGCCGGCTTGTGCACCAGCTTGTCTCAGGTGCTCCTCAAGATCGCCGCGCCCGGAATTCCCGACTTCTACCAGGGGACGGAGCTGTGGGATTTTTCGCTGGTCGATCCCGACAACCGCCGATTGATCGATTTCAGCCGCCGCCACGACTGGTT
Source organism: Pseudomonadota bacterium (assembly GCA_017881315.1). GTDB lineage: Bacteria > Myxococcota_A > Polyangia > Fen-1088 > Fen-1088 > JADGRB01. The sequence goes on along the minus strand of JADGRB010000072.1, from coordinate 11,710 downwards.
GCGCGGCATGCTGGCGGAGTTCGAAGCGCGCGGCGCGGCGCCGATCCGTTCGTGGTTCGCCGCGCCCGAGGACGGGCGCATCAAACTGTGGATCACGGCGGCGGCGCTGCGCCTGCGCCGGGCCCGCCGGTCGCTGTTCGAACGGGGCGACTACCAACCCCTCGCCCCCCAGGGAAACGCGGCGGAGCATGTCTTTGCGTTCGCCCGTACCGAGAGGGATCAGGCCGCGCTGGCCGTCGTGGGACGCTTCTTCGCGACCCTGGGCGCGACCCCTCCGATCGGCAAAGCCTGGGGCGATACCCGGCTGACGCTGCCGGCTTCGGTCTCGGGTCGCCGATTTCGGGATGCGCTCACCGGTCGGCTGCTGGCCGCGAATGGGGACTCGTTGGCTCTGGCGGCGGTCTTCGAGGATCTGCCATTGGCGTTGCTGGAGACCGTTCCATGAACCGTACCTTGCCAGACCGAGTCCGGAAGGGGCGCCGCCTGGCTCAGGGCGCGGAGGTGGTCGCCGGCGGCGTTCACTTTCGGGTATGGGCGCCCACCCACCGCAAGGTGGAGCTCCTCCTCGGCGATGACGCCAAGTCGCGTTCTTTGAACCCCGAAGGCGACGGCTACTGGTCCGCCATGGTCGATGGGATCGCCGTCGGCACACGATACCGGTATCGACTGGATGGGGAGGGCGACGGTCTTCCCGATCCCGCGTCGCGCTTTCTTCCCGAAGGGCCGCACGGGCCCTCCGAGGTGGTGGACCCGCGATCGTTCGCCTGGACAGACCTGGCCTGGACCGGGCTACCGCTGCACGGCGAGGTCATCTACGAGCTGCACGTCGGGACCTTCAGCCCCGAGGGCAACTGGGCGGGGGCGACCCGCAAGCTCGTCGCCCTCAAGGAGCTGGGCGTCACCGTGATCGAGCTGATGCCGGTGGCGGAGTTTCCCGGCCGCTTCGGCTGGGGCTACGACGGGGTGGCCTGGTTCGCCCCCTGCCGGCTCTACGGGACGCCCGACGACTTCCGGGGTTTCGTCGATCAGGCCCACGCGCTGGGGATCGGCGTCATCCTGGACGTCGTCTACAACCACTTTGGCCCCGACGGGAACTACCTCGAAAGGTTCTCGCCTCACTATTGTTCCACGCGCACCACCGAATGGGGTCGGGGCCTCAACTTCGACGGCGAGCACTCCGCCCCGGTGAGGACGCTGGTTACCGACAACGCCGCCTACTGGATCGACGAATTCCATCTGGACGGCCTGCGCATCGACGCCACTCAGAATCTTCACGATCGTTCGCCCGACCACATCGTCGCGGCCCTCACCCGACAGGCGCGCGCGGTGGCCGGCGGCCGGCGCCTGCTGATCATCGGCGAAAACAGCTCCCAGGACACCAACCTCCTTCGGTCGACCGAGGTGGGTGGTTGCGGGCTGGACGCGCTCTGGAACGACGACTTCCACCACAGCGCGCGGGTGGCGCTCACCGGGCGGCGGCAGGCCTACTACGGTGACTATCACGGGACGTCGAATGAATGGCTGGCGGCCGCCAAGCACGGCTTCATCTTCCAGGGACAGCGCTCGACCTGGCAGAAGAAACGCCGGGGCCGCTCCACGCGCGGTCTGCCCCCGGCCGCCTTCGTCGGGTACCTGGAGAACCACGACCAGGTGGCCAATTCGCTCTGGAGCACCCGGGTCTGGCAAGAGAGCAGCCCCGGCTGCCACCGGGCCATGACGGCGTTGCTCTGCCTCGGCCCCTGGACGCCACTCCTGTTTCAAGGACAGGAATGGAATTCGTCCGCGCCGTTCTACTATTTCGCCGATCAGAAGCCCGAGCTGGCCAAGTTGGTCCGGGAGGGGCGAATCGAGTTCATGTCTCAGTTCGCGGGCTGTGCCGCGGGCGCCGGACGCGATCTGTTGCCGAATCCCGCCTCGCCCGATCTCTTCGAAGCCAGCCGCCTGCGCTGGGATGAACGGGAGCTGCCCAGCCACGAGCGGGCGCTGCGGCTGCATCGAGATCTTCTGGCGCTGCGGCGCACCGACACGACGCTGAGTGGGTACGGCCGCGCGGGCGTCTCCCTGGAGGCGGCAGCCCTCACGCCGACCTGCGGGATCCTGCGCTACTTCGTGGACGGACCGGCCGCCGGCGCTCGGTCCGAGGATCGGGTCCTGGTGGTCAACCTCGGTCCCGATCTGGATCTCGAAGGTCCCGCCGAGCCGTTGCTGTCGCCGCCCGCCGAGCCGGGCCACACCGCCTGGCGGATGCTCTGGTGCAGCGAGGACCCGCGCTATGGCGGCAGCGGGTGCGCCGAGCCCGAATCCGAAGACCGGGGCTGGAGGCTTCCGGGCTTCGCGGCGGTGTTGCTGGGCCCAATGGTCCGGGTCTGAACCGGCGCCTCAAGAAGAGAGCCGGGCCAGAACCCCAAACGTTACGGTGGCGACCCGGCTCCCAGCCCAGCGGGCCGGCAACGTTACCCGGGCGTGACCGATCGCCAACGATCTCGGTCCAGGGGAGCGTTCTTGGGCGGCCATCGGATGGCACGGAACTTGAGAAGGATAGGGGGACCATGCAACTCTCGACGACGCTGCCAATCCGCGACGCGAAGGGTCCTTCGCCGGTCGCAGCGCCCTCGGCCGCGGAGCTGCCGCCGGGTACCCAGCTGGGCGAATCCACCCGCTTGATTCGCTGCCTCAGCCGCGGGGGAATGGGGGACATTTACCTCGCGTCACGCGAGGACCTACCCGGTCCGGTCGTGATCAAGCTGCTCAGCACCGACCTCATCGCCAATCAGGGGCCGATGGTTGAGGAAGCGACGGTTCGATTTCGGCAGGAGGCGATGGTGATGGCGAGCCTGGACCATCCGAACATCGTTCGTCTGCTGGACTTCGATCTCACGGAGGACGGTCGCCCCTACCTGATCATGGAGTATCTGCCGGGCCAGAATTTGAGCGACGTCCTCACGACTCGGACATTCTCCGTGGCGGAGGTTTCGACGCTGGTTCATCAGGTGGCGTCCGCGCTGGATGCGGCGCACCGCCTGGGCGTCGTTCACCGGGATCTGAAGCCGGAGAACATCATGGTCGTCCCCCGGGACGGGCAGAGCGATCTGATCAAGCTCATCGACTTCGGGATCTGCAAGGCGCGTCGTCTCAATCACCTGACCAGCAAAGGCATCGTGATGGGGACCCCGGACTTCATGTCACCCGAGCAGGCGCAGGGGCGACACGAGGAGGTCGAAGCGCCGTCGGATCAGTTCGCGCTGGCGGTCATCACGTACCTCTTGCTCGCCGGTCGGATGCCCTGGGCGGCCACCACGCCTGCCGAAGCGCTCCTCTTCTCGACTCACGGAGAGCCCCTGTCGCTGACGGACGACGGGAGCTACCGCACGGTCGAAGCCGTCCTGTTCCGCGCCATGGCCAAGACGCCGAACGAGCGCTATCCATCGATCCTGGCCTTTTCGGACGCGCTGGATCGGGCTCTGACCGAAGCGGGCATCCTCCCGGTGGCACCCACCGCGACGCACGGATCGCGACGGTCGGAGACCCCGATCGCGAAGCGGTACCCGCAAGAGCTCGACCGGCCGCGAACGCGCGGGACCCAGATCGGGCGGGCCGCGATGTTCCTGATGGTCATGATGTTTGGCGGCTACCTGGCCTCGACGCAGCCCGTTCGTAGCCACGCGGCCGCGGGGTGGAATTCGCTCCGGGATTTCGCGGCAGGTCCCGTCACCCGGGGCGCGTTCGAAGGCCACCGTTGGATCTCGAAAGTCTCGAAGAACGCGCGCGTCAACCTCTCCTTGGCCACGAGTCGATAACGTGCCGGCCCCGATCCGGGGCGGTCTTGCCGTGCGATGGGGCGCTAGGTCCTGCTCTTTCGGTCGGCCGCTTCCTTTTCGCAGTTCTCGAGCGCGTCCAGGTCCTGCTTGGGAATGAGGACAACGGCCGTCTTGTTGTAGCGGGTGATCTTGATGCGCTCTCCGCGGGCCGACCGCTTCACCAGAGACGCAAAATGTTTTCGAGCCCCCGCTGTCGCTACGCGTTCACTCATGGTGCTGTACAAGTTCGGTCCTGGTAGCGCTTCGGTCAAGGCTCTGCCGTTCTTGTTTTTTGGGACGCGTCTCGATGCAGAGCACCATGGTGAGCTTGCTGACAGATCTGGCCGGCGAAATTTCCTTTCGAATCGATTCGCGAAAAAATGGAAGCTCAGCCCTTGCTCCGAACGATTCCCCGTCTTAACAATTCAGGCGCAAGACTCGGCATTCCTGGAGTGGGGGATGATCTCAAAAACCCTTGGAGCCCCAGATGACCTCATGATGGCAGCCGACGTCGGCCGCATTCTCCGTATTTCCGTCGACATGGTGCGTCTGCTGGCGCGCGATGGCCGGCTTCCGTTCACCAGCACCGTGGGCGGTGTGCGACTCTTTCGCCGGGCCGACGTCGACGCGTTGGACCGGGAGCGCAAGGCCAACGGCACCGGTCGATCGGGTGAGCGCACATGAGCGCCGAGACGAACGAGACGCAGACCGAGCCCCAGGTCCCGGCCCGCGTGACGGGGGCCGCTGGCGATCTCGCGCGCGAGCTCGAACAGGAAAGACGGGGGCGCGTACGCGCGGTCGGGGAGGCGGAAAAACAGCGCCGGCTGGCGCAAGGCGTCGATCGCCTGTCGGCGGCCATCCTCGCCAGCGAGACCGTTGACGACCTGCTGGCCAAGGTGCTCGAGATCTTCGTCGATTGCGTCGGGGTCGACATGGCGGTGGTCCGCCTCCGCGAGGGCGACCGGCTGCGATCGCGGGTCTCCGCCGGGCTGGAAGAGGAGGTCGCGGCGGGCTTCTCGCTTTCGGTCGCCGAAGGGCTGCCGCCTGGCATCGGTGAGACGGACGGTTCGCCGATCTTTCTGTCCGACGAGGTGGACGCGCCGTGCAGAAGCGCGGCGATGAGAGACCGGGGTGTGCGGGGCGTCCATTGCCTGCCGCTGCTCCATTCGGCAGACCTGGTCGGAATCGTCTACCTCGCTGCACGCGAGGCGCGGGACTGGTCGGACGCCGAGCAGGAGCTGATGGGTCTCCTGGCGCTGCGCACCGCCGCCGCGGTGGTGAGGCAAGCCGAGGTCGAGGCGCTCAGACAGGGGATTCGCGCCCGCGAGGATGTCCTCAGCATCGTTGCCCACGACTTGCGAAACCCCCTCAACGTGATCGCGCTGGCCGCCACTACGCTGCTGCAGCGGCTCCCCGACGCCTCGTCCCGGAGGCCCGTCGAGCGGATCATTCGCGGCGCGCAGCGCGCCGATCGCCTGATCCAGGGGCTGCTCGAGATAGATGCGATCGAGGGCGGGCGGTTCGCCATCACCACGCGCACCGTAGAGACCGCCAACATGATCCTGGCGGCCATCGAGTCGCAACAGAGTCTGGCCGCCGACGCCTCCATCATCATTTCGACCGACATCTCGCCGGAGCTGCCTCCCGTCGAGGCCGACGAGGAGCGCATCTTGGAGGTGCTGGAGAACCTGGTGGGTAATGCCATCAAGTTCACCAGTCCGGGTGGCTCCGTGACGGTGGGCGCCAGCGCCCGGCCGAACGAGATTCTCTTCTGGGTAAAGGACAGCGGCGCCGGTATCCCGGCCGAGGCTCTCCCGCATCTCTTCGATCGATTTTGGCAGGCGCGCAAGAAAGACCGCCGGGGCACCGGTCTCGGCCTCACGATCTGCAAAGCCATCGTCGAAGCGCATGGGGGTCGAATCTGGCCCGAGACGCAGGCGGGGCAGGGGACCACCATGTTCTTCACCGTGCCGGCCGTCGCGCGGGCCGCCAAGCCGGCCGCCCTCGAGGTCGCCAACATCCTGCTGGTCGACGATCGGCCCGAGAATCTGCTCTCGCTCAGGGCCATCCTGGAGCGGCCCGAGTACCGCCTGGTGACGGCGGCGAACGGGGAGGAGGCCCTGCGCGTCGCTTTGCGCGAGACCTTCTCGGTGGCGCTGATCGACGTCGCCATGCCGGGGATGAACGGGTTCGACGTCGCGGTTCACCTGAAGGACCTGGAACGGAGCCGCGACATCCCGATCATCTTCGTGACGGCCTTCGGCGACGATCCGCAGGAGGTCCACCGCGCCTACTCCGCCGGTGGCGCGGACTATCTGGTCAAGCCCCTCGATCCCGAGATCGTGCGCAAGAAGGTAGCCGTCTTCGTCGATCTGAGCCGACGACGGAAGATGCAAGAGCAGCTGGACGACGACAGGACCTCCAAGATCTGACCTCCACATATCCGAGGAGCTGAGGATGGCGAGCACGCAGGCAGCGAAGGCCGAATCGAAGAATGGCGGGGGCGCGCCGCCGCCTTCACCGCCCGGGCCTCAGGTCGAGATGCGCGAGATCCTGGACGTCCTCCTGGCGGTCCGGGACGGCGACTTCTCGGTGCGGCTGCCCGGCCACTGGACCGGCCTCGAGGGCAAGATCGCGGACACGCTCAACGAAGTGGTGGCGGCGAACCGGAAGATGGCGGCGCAGCTCGATCGCGTTGGGCAGGTGGTGGGCAAGGAGGGCAAGACCAAGCAGCGCGTCCGGTTTCCTCGCCAGACGGGTTCCTGGGCAGACATGGAGACGTCCGTCAACACCCTGATCGACGATCTGCTCTGGCCGACGACCGAGGTCACCCGCGCGCTGGCGGCGGTGGCCCAGGGCGATCTGTCGCAGACGATGCGGCTCGACGTGGACGGCCGCGCCCTGCAGGGCGAGTTCCTGCGGTCAGCCACCATCGTCAACTCGATGATCAAGCAGCTGGGGGTCTTCACCTCCGAGGTCACGCGCGTCGCGCGCGAGGTCGGCACCGACGGCAAGCTGGGCGGCCAGGCCGAGGTGCTGGACGTCAGCGGCGTCTGGAAGGATCTCACCGACAGCGTCAACTCGATGGCCAGCAACCTGACCGGACAGGTTCGCAACATCTCGGAGGTGACCGTCGCGGTCGCCAGCGGCGACTTGTCCAAGAAGATCACCGTCGACGTGCGGGGCGAGATCCTCCAGCTCAAAGAAGCGATCAACACCATGGTCGATCAGCTGCGCTCGTTCGCCAGCGAGGTCACGCGCGTCGCGCGCGAGGTCGGCACCGAGGGACGGCTGGGTGGCCAGGCGATCGTCCCCGGCGTCGCCGGCACCTGGAAGGACCTCACCGACTCGGTCAACGCCATGTGCGGCAACCTGACCGACCAGGTGCGAAACATCGCCCAGGTGACCACCGCGGTCGCCCGCGGCGATCTGTCGCGCAAGATCACCGTCGACGTGCGGGGCGAGATCCTCGAGCTGAAAGACACCATCAACACCATGGTCGATCAGCTCAACGCCTTCGCGTCCGAGGTGACGCGCGTTGCGCGCGAGGTCGGCACCGAAGGCAAGCTGGGCGGGCAGGCGCAGGTGCCGGGCGTGGGCGGCACCTGGAAGGATCTGACGGACAACGTCAACTTCATGGCCAGCAACCTGACGGCGCAGGTCCGCAACATCGCCGAGGTCTCGACCGCCATCGCCAACGGCGATCTGTCGCGCAAGATCACGGTCAACGTCAGCGGCGAGATCCTGCAGCTCAAGGAGACCATCAACACGATGGTCGATCAGCTCAACGCCTTCGCGGGCGAGGTGACGCGCGTCGCGCGCGAGGTCGGCACCGAGGGCCGGCTGGGGGGCCAGGCGCAGGTGCCCGGCGTGGCCGGAACCTGGAAAGATCTCACCGACAGCGTCAACTCGATGGCCAACAATTTGACCACGCAGGTGCGCAACATCGCGGACGTGGCGACGGCCATCGCCAATGGCGATCTGTCGAAGAAGGTCACCGTCGACGTCAGCGGTGAGATTTTGCAGTTGAAGCAGACCATCAACACCATGGTCGACCAGCTGAACGCCTTCGCGGGCGAGGTGACCCGCGTCGCGCGCGAGGTCGGCACCGAGGGCAAGTTGGGCGGTCAGGCGGTCGTGCGCGGCGTCGCCGGCACCTGGAAGGACCTGACCGACAGCGTCAACTCGCTGGCCAGCAATCTCACCGGCCAGGTGCGCAACATCGCCGAGGTGGCGACCGCCGTCGCCCGCGGTGATCTGTCGCGCAAGATCACGGTCGACGTCCGCGGCGAGATCTTGCAGCTCAAAGAGACCATCAACACCATGGTCGATCAGCTGAACGCCTTCGCGGCCGAGGTGACCCGGGTGGCCCGCGAGGTCGGCACCGACGGCAAGCTGGGCGGGCAGGCCGAGGTGCCGGGCGTGGCGGGCACCTGGAAGGATCTGACGGACAGCGTGAACTCGATGGCCGGAAATCTCACCGGCCAGGTGCGAAACATCGCGGAGGTCGCGACGGCGATCGCGGGCGGCGATCTGTCGCGCAAGATCACGGTCGACGTCCGCGGCGAGATCCTGCAGCTCAAGGAGACCATCAACACGATGGTCGATCAGCTCAACGCGTTCGCGGGCGAGGTGACCCGCGTCGCCCGCGAGGTCGGTACCGAGGGCCGTCTCGGCGGTCAGGCGCAGGTGCCGGGGGTGGCCGGAACCTGGAAGGCGCTCACCGACAGCGTCAACTTCATGGCCGGAAATCTGACCGCCCAGGTCCGCAACATCGCCGAGGTCACCACGGCGGTCGCGCGCGGCGATCTTTCGCGGAAGATCACCGTCGACGTCAAGGGCGAGATCCTCGAGCTCAAGAGCACCATCAACACCATGGTCGATCAGCTCAACGCCTTCGCCTCCGAGGTGACCCGCGTCGCGCGGGAGGTCGGCACCGAGGGGAAGCTGGGCGGCCAGGCGGAGGTTCCAGGCGTCGCGGGCACCTGGAAGGATCTGACCGACAACGTCAACTCGATGGCCAAGAATCTGACCGCGCAGGTCCGCAACATCGCCGAGGTCGCCACTTCGATCGCGAGCGGCGACATGTCCAAGAAGATCACCGTCGACGTCCGCGGCGAGCTCCTGGTGTTGAAGGAGACGCTCAACACGATGGTCGAGCAGCTCCGATCGTTCGCGGGCGAGGTGACCCGCGTCGCGCGCGAGGTCGGCACCGAAGGGCGCCTGGGCGGCCAGGCCAACGTGCCGGGCGCGGCCGGCACCTGGAAGGATCTCACCGACAACGTGAACTTGTTAGCCGGCAACCTGACCACCCAGGTCCGCAACATCGCCGAGGTGACGACCGCCGTCGCCCGCGGCGATCTGTCGCGCAAGATCACGGTCGACGCCAAGGGGGAGATCCTCGAGCTCAAGAGCACCGTCAACACCATGGTCGATCAGCTCAACGCCTTCGCGGCCGAGGTGACCCGCGTCGCGCGTGAGGTCGGCACCGACGGCAAGCTGGGCGGGCAGGGGCAGGTGCCCGGCGTAGGCGGCACCTGGAAGGATCTCACCGACACGGTCAACGTGATGGCCGCGAACCTCACCGAACAGGTGCGTGGTATCGCCAAGGTGGTGACCGCCGTCGCCAGCGGCGATCTCAAACAGAACTTCACCGTCAAGTCGAAGGGGGAGGTCGCGGCCCTGGCCGACACCATCAACAACATGACGAGCACGCTGGCCACCTTCGCCGAGCAGGTCAGCTCGGTGGCGCGCGAGGTCGGCGTCGAGGGCCGCCTGGGCGGTCAGGCCAACGTGCCCGGCGCCGCCGGCACCTGGAAGGACCTCACCGGCAACGTCAACCTGCTGGCCGCCAACCTGACCACGCAGGTGCGCGCCATCGCCGAGGTCGCCACCGCCGTCACCAAGGGGGATCTGACGCGGTCCATTCAGGTCGACGCGCGCGGCGAGGTCGCCGAGCTCAAGGACAACGTCAACACGATGATCGACAACCTTCGTCTGACGACCGATCGCAACACCGAGCAGGATTGGTTGAAGACCAACCTCGGTCGCTTCACCAACATGCTCCAGGGCCAGCGCGATCTGGTTCGCGTCGGGCAGATGCTGCTCTCCGAGCTGGCGCCGCTGGTGGGCGCCCACCAGGGCGTCCTCTACCAGAGCGCCGACGAGCAGAAGGAGGTGGCCGCCACCACCTTGAGGCTGGTCGCCTCCTACGCCGACGATGGCAAGAATGGACACCCGACCTCGGTCAAGTTCGGCGAAGGCCTGGTCGGGCAGTGCGCCTTCGAGAAGCGGCGCATGCTGATCACGGACCTTCCGGTCGATACCGTCCGGGTCGGCTCCGGCCTGTTCAGCGCCTTGCCCCGCAACGTGATCGTGCTGCCGGTCCTCTTCGAGGGGCAGGTCAAGGCGGTCATCGAGCTGGCGTCGCTCAACGCCTACACCGCTTCCCATCTGGCGTTTCTCGACCAGCTGACCAGCAGCATCGGCATCGTCCTCAACAGCATCGAGGCGACGATGCAGACGGAGGCGCTGCTCGATCAATCGCAGAAGCTGGCGGCCGAGCTGCAGGGGCAGCAGAAGGAGCTGCAGCAGACCAACGAGCAGCTCGGGCAGAAAGCGCAGCAGCTGGCCGATCAGAACGCCGAGGTCGAGCGGAAGAACCAGCAGATCGAGCAAGCGCGCCGCGCCCTGGAGGAGAAGGCCGAGGAGCTGGCGCTCACCTCCAAGTACAAGTCCGAGTTCCTCGCGAACATGTCCCACGAGCTGCGCACGCCGCTCAACAGCATCCTTATCCTGGGCCAGCAGCTCAGCGAGAATCCCGAGGCCAACCTCACCCCCAAGCAGGTGGAGTTCGCCCGCACCATCCACGGCGCGGGCACCGATCTGCTGAATCTGATCAGCGACATCCTCGATCTGTCGAAGATCGAATCGGGCACGGTCACCGTAGAGCCCGCCGAAATCGCCTTCGGCAATCTGCTCGAGGCGATCGGACGGCCCTTCCGCCACGACGCCGAGACGCGCGGCCTCACCTTCGACGTCAAGCTCGATCCGAAGCTGGGGCGCAGCCTGGTCACGGATCAGAAGCGCGTGCAGCAGGTCCTCAAGAACCTGCTCTCCAACGCCTTCAAGTTCACCGAAAACGGCGGCGTTCGATTGAACGTGACGGCGGTGGCGGCGGGCTGGACGGCCGAGCATCCGATCCTGCAACAGGCCCCCACGGTGGTCGCCTTCGAGGTGTCCGACACCGGCATCGGCATCGCCGCGGAGAAGCAGAAGATCATCTTCGAGGCCTTCCAGCAGGCGGACGCGGGCACCAGCCGCAAATACGGTGGCACCGGCCTGGGGCTGGCCATCAGCCGCGAGCTATCGAACCTGCTGGGCGGCGAGATCCAGCTGCACAGCACGCCGGGCATCGGCAGCACCTTCACGCTCTACCTGCCGCTCAAATACGTGGGGCCGTCGGTGCCCTACCGCGAATCGTCGCGCATGCAGATCTCCATGCACCCGGCGGTCTCGGCCGTCGTGCGGGTGGCCGACACGCTTCCCGAGCCGATCGCGGACGACCGGGCCGACCTGCACCCGGGAGATTCGACCCTGCTCATCATCGAAGACGACCCGCACTATGCGCGGGTGCTGGCCGATCTGGCCCGCGACAAGGGGTTCAAGGTGCTGGTGGCGTCGCGGGGCGCCGACGCGCTCGAGCTGGCCCGCGAGTTCCACCCCACCGCGATCTCGCTCGACGTCTTCCTGCCCGACATGCTCGGCTGGACGGTGCTCAGCCACCTCAAGCAGGATCCCGCGCTGCGGCACATCCCGGTTCAGATCGTGACGCTGGACGAAAATCGCCAGCATGGCCTGTCGCGCGGGGCCTTCTCGTTCATCACGAAGCCGGCGACCACCGACGGGCTCGA
>JADGRB010000071.1 GCA_017881315.1 Pseudomonadota bacterium | reverse complement strand
AGGTTCGGACTCCGCCGCAAGCCGAACAGTGGCCCACCGAATAGCTCTCCCCATTGCCCCTCCCCCCCAACCATAGGACCATCGCCACCCCATGCCCGCCGCCATCCACGTCTCGGGCCTCACCAAGTCCTACCGGCGCGCTCCCACCCCCGCCCTGCTCGACGTCAGCCTCGAAATCAACGCCGGCGAGATCTTCGGGCTCATCGGCCCCAACGGGGCCGGCAAGACGACGTTTCTCGGCTGCCTCCTCGGCCTCCTGAATCCGACCGAGGGGAGCATCCGGATCGACGGCTCGCCGCCGGACGCGATGGCGGTCCGGATGGTGTCGGGTTACTTGCCGGAGCGGCTGCAGTTCGATCGCTGGATGACGGGCCGCGCGTTTCTCGCGTTTCAGCATTGCCTCGCCCGCCGGCCGGCCCGGGATCGCGACGCGGACGTGATTCGGGGGCTCACGCGGGTGGGGCTCGAGCCGGCGCGGTGGGACACCCCCGTCAAGAAGTACTCGCGCGGGATGTTGCAGCGGCTCGGCATGGCGCAGGCGCTGGTCGGCGATCCGAAGTTCGTCTTTCTGGACGAGCCGGCCTCGGGGGTCGACCCCGCCGGCGTGCTCGCGTTTCGGGACATCCTCACCGATCTCAAGCAGCGCGGCGCCACGGTGATCCTCAATTCCCACCAGCTCGATCAACTCGAGCGGGTGTGCGACCGGGTGGCTTACATCGAGGCCGGGAAGATCAAGCACGTCGAGAACCTTCATGACTCGGAGCAGGGTCGTCGCGTCCTCGTCGTGCGGTGGCTCGCTGGCGATTCCGCGCCGTCCGATGAGACGCTGGCGACCCTCCTGAAGGCGGCGGGGGCGGAGGTCCTCGAGCTCGCCCCCGGCCGCGCGCGCGTCGCCATCACCGACGACGCGCGGGCCGCGGCGGTCCTCCGCGCGCTGGTTCAGGCGGGCGTCCCGGTGATCGAGGCGGCGCCGGAGCTGGGTCGCCTGGAGAAGTTCTTTCGGCCCGAAGAGACCAAGGCGAAGGCATGAGCGAGCTCGGCGTGCTCTGGGCGCTCATTCGATCGACGTGGGGCGAACGGCTGTCGCGTCCGCTCATCGGGATCCTGGCCGTGGTGTTTTGCGCCTCCAAGGTTTCGCTCGCCATCTACACACACGAGCTCGACGCTCCAAGCCTGTTCCTGACGCTGATGTTCGCGGCGGGTAGCGTCGGACGGGACGTCACCTCGGGCGTGCTGCCGCTCATCTTCACGCGGCCGGTCGCGCGGAGGACCTATGTGCTCGCGAAATGGATCGCCGCGGGCGCCGCCGCCGGCGCGGTCAGTGCCCTGACCCTGGTGGTCCAGGCGCTCCTGCTGTGGCATCGAGGCGCCCCCGTCCCCGGGTCGGAGATCTCGGCCGCGATCTTTGCCGCCTTCACCTCGGCGTTCGGAATCGCATCGGTCATCGTCTTGCTCTCGGTGCTGGTGCCGGGAATCGGCGACATGGCGCTGTGGGCGGCCCTGCTTCTCATTGGAAGTCTCTCTGCCAAGGTCGCGCCCCAGCGCTTCGTCCAGGAGTGGCACGCGTTTCTGGAGCCGACCCTCGAATGGGGCGCCGCATCTGGAACGAATCTCGCTGGCTGGTTTCGGGTGGTTTCGTACCTCTCGACGGTCACCCTTTGCCTCTGCCTGGCGGTGATGGCGGCGAATCGGAAGGAGATCTCGTATGCGGCCGGATAGCGCGCGGTCGACGCGCGGACGCCCGACGGTCCTGCTGACGCTGGCGGCGGGCCTGCTGATCGCGCGGATCGCCATCGGCGTTTACGACGCTCACCATCCCCCGCCCGTGGGCGGCCTGGTCCACTGGCGGGCGCCGGACGCTGCGGAGGCCGCCGCGGCGACGGAAGGCCGGCCGATCCTCTACGACTTCTCGGCCGCCTGGTGTCAGCCCTGCCAGCAGATGGAGCGCGAGGTCTTCGCCGACGCCGAGGCGGCCGATTTCATCAACAAGACCTACGTCCCCGTCCGCGTCGCCGACGAAGATCAGGCCGCCATCTCGACCGCCCTTCGCCTGCGCCACCGCGTCGAGGGCCTGCCGACGCTGCTGGTCGTTCGTGCCGGCGACCTCCGCCCGTTTCGCATCGAAGGCTACGACGGCAAACGCCGAACGATCGCCTTCCTGAAGCGAGCGGCTGAGCCGCGCCAACCCATGATGCCCGGTCTCGATCCTTTCCGTTGAACGACACGCCACCTGCAATACCAGTCCGACCTCCAGGCCGCCGACGAGCCCGCCCCCCTCCAGCCGGCCGCGTCATCTGCCGATTCTTAGGGTACGTTGCCCCCCGGAGTCCCCCGCCCCGTGCGTCCCTTGCTGGTCGTCCCGCCGCTCTTCGGGACCGCGATCTACGACGACGAGATCGGCTTCGTGTGGGGCAAGCTCGGGCAGCTCTACGGCGGTCCGCCCATCGCGACGCTCGACCGCGTCCGCGGCCGGCCGCTCGGGGTGCTTCGCCACATTCCTCTGCTCTTCGGGATCAAGTACGACCTCCTCGCGTCGCTGGAACGCGCCCTCTGCGGCGCCGGGTACCGCGAGGGCGAGACGCTGCACTACTTCGCGTACGACTGGCGCCTGCCGGTGGTCGGCCACGGCGTGGCGCTGGCGGCCGAGGTTCGCCGGGTCGCCGCCGCCTGCGGCGAGGAGATCGACGTCCTCGGGCTCTCGAACGGCGGGCCGATCATCCGCGCCGCCTACGCCGCCGATCCCGCGCTGCCCATCGCGCGCGTGGTGACCTCGGGCGGGGCGCACACCGGCTGCATCGAGACGCTGGCCTGCTTCGACGCCGGGTTTCAGTTCGCGCCGCTCGGGCGCACCGTCACCCCCCAGCAATTCATGGCCTGCCCGGGCGGGCTCGACTCCATGCCGGGTCCGGGGGCGGCGCGGTTCTTCCCCGACGATGCCGGCTACGATCTCTACGACGTCGACACCTGGCGCAAGCTGCGGATGTCGGTCTTCCGCCACGATCCCGACGATCCCGTCTGGATCGCCGCGGTCGCCAAGCGCCTGGCGGGCGTCCGCGAGCTCTGGCGGGTGCTGGAGACCGCGCCGGCGCCGCGCCGCCTGATCTGTATCTGCGGCATCGGGCTGCCGACGCAGGTTCGGGTCGCCGTGCGCGACGGGCGCGCCCAGCTCCCCGGCGAAGGGCGGACGGCCGCCCTGCCGCCGGAGGCGCTCACCGACGGAGACGGCACCATCGACACCGCCGGCGCGTCGGCCTGGACCGGCGCCGATCCCGAGATCGTCCGGATCCCCGTCACCCGCCACCGCGACACGGTCCGGACACGCGCCGCCTTCGCCGCCATCCTGGGCGCGCTGCGCTGACAAACTGGTGCGTGCCGGCCGCTTCCCGCTTGCCGACCCGCCGACCCAGGGCTTCTACTGATAGGGCCGATGCGCGAGACGTGGCGTCAGTTTCGGGTCTTCCTGGAGACCAACCCTTACACGGCGGGCGCGACGGCGCGCCTGTCGCGGCGGGCGCGCGCGGCGGTGTTCCTCTACCGGCTCTCGCTGCGGATCCTGGCTCAGTGGGCGCGCGACAAGTGCCCGCAGCAGGCGGCCGCGCTGGCGTTCCAGAGCGCGCTGTCGCTGGTGCCGGTCACGGCGATCGCGTTTTCGATCCTGCGGGCGGTCGGATCGCTGGACGCCGAATCGCGCCTCTTGCAGTTCTTCTCCGAGCACGTCTTTCCCAAGATGCCGGACGTCTCCGACCGAATCCGCGAGTTCTCCAGCAAGGTCAGCATCGGCGCGCTGGGCGGCGGTGGGCTCATCTTCACGATCGTGACCTGCTATTCGCTCTACAGCTACGTCGAGCGGATCTTCAACGACATCTGGCGGGTCGGCCAGCGGCGAACCATCATCGGAAAGTTTCTGACCTTCTACGCGATGGTGACGCTGCTGCCGACGCTGGCGGGGTTCTCGCTCTACTGGTCGGGGCGACTGGTCGAATCGGGCGGCGCGACGCGGTTCCTGACGCCGCTGCTGATCGAGATCCTGGGGCTGGTGTTCATGAACAAGCTCTTGCCGCGCGCCGAGGTGAAGTGGGCGGCGGCCATCGCGGGGGCGTTGGTAACGGCGATGTTGCTGGAGGCGACCAAGTACGCGTTCGTCGGCTTCGCGGAGCGGATCATGCTGAAGAGCTACAGCAGCGTGTACGGGCCGCTCGGCCTGGTGCCGCTGGTGCTGGTCTGGATCTACGCCTCCTGGGTGCTGGTTCTGCTGGGCGCCGAGGTCGCGCACGCCTTGCAGAACCTGGGGTTACTGGAGGCGGAGGACCGCCGGCAGCGCGACGACGAGCCGATCAACGGCCTCCTGGCCGCGCAGCTCCTGGCGGCCGTCGCGGCCACGCACGAGGAGGCCGGCGCCGGCCACTCGCAGGAGCGCCTGGTCTCGGAGTTCGGCCTGACGCCGTACAACGTCGAGCGGGTGGTCAAGCGGCTCAAGGCGCGCGGCCTCATCGCGGAGGTGCGCGGCGATCTCAACGGCTACGTCCCCGGGCGCGCGGCGGCGACCATCCGGCTCGAAGAGGTGCTGGCCGCGTTTCGTTCGACCGACATGGAGCTCGCGCACGGCGCCACCTCGGCGACGTTGCGCGATCTCATCAACGAGCTCGACGAGATCCGCCGTCGCCGGATCGCCGACCTGACCATCGCCGACCTGATGCCCCGATCGCACGAGCCCCGCGAAGCCGCCACCTTGGTCATCGTTCCGCCGCCGCGCAGCCGCGACTGACGTGATCAGGCCAGTCGTTCGCGGCGTTTCTCGTGGAAGGTGTCGGTCGCCTGGTCGTGGACGCGGCTGGTCCAGATGATGGCGCCCCCCTCGATCTCGTAGATGCTGTAGCGCGCGCGGCGCTCGGGGCCGCCAGCGTAAGAGGCGGAGCCGGCGCCAATGACCGGGATCGGCTTGCCCGCCGGGCCGGTCAGCTCGGCGCGCTGGTCTTCGTGGTCGTGGCCGTGCAGGACCAGCTCGGCGCCCGCGCGCGCCAGCACCGCCGCGAACGCCTCGCGATCGCGCAGATTTCGGTGCTCGCCCGGCTTGTGCATCACCGGCGGGTGGTGAATCAGCACGATGCGCGTCTTGCCGGTCAGCTCGGGCGCCAGCAGGATCGCCTCCAGGCGCCCGAGCTGCGCCTCGCCGATCTGGCCCCAGGCGCCCAGATCGCCGGTCGCGACCGAGCTCGAGACGCCAATGAGCGCGAGCTCGTCGCGCAGGTGAACGAACGGGTAGGTGGCGGCTTTGGCACGCTCCCCTTCGCGTGCCAGGTCGTTGGTCTGGTAGGCCGCGAAGAGCTGCTCGAAGGCGCGGTCCTTCACCACCGCCTCGACGTAGGCGTCGTGGTTCCCGGGGATCACCGAGACACTCTCGGGCGGAACGCCGCTCAGGTCGATCCAGGCCAGCGCCGCTCGCCACTCACCGGCCAGCGCCACGTTCGACAGATCGCCCGTGAGCGCCAGATGGTCCGGCGCCTGCGCGCGCAGATCGATGCGCAGGTCTTCCAGCAGCTCCATCTTGTGCTTGCGCACCCGGTTCACCACCAGGTTGGCGAGGCCGACCGCGCGCTTGCCGAAGAACTGTCCTGGGTGCGCTCCACGAAAGCCCCGGAAGTGCGGATCGGTGACGTGCGCGAGACGGAACATGGCGGCGCCCTACCCCGTCCTTTCCCCGGGCGGCTCGGACAAGAATTGCACGTCGGCGACGACGCCAAAGTGATCCGAGGCGTAGAGCGGCTCGCCGCTTGGCGAGACGGCCGGCTCATCGAACGCAACTTCCGCTCCCAGGACCGTGCCACGCCGGTCGCGGCGAACCGGCGTCACGAAGATATAGTCGAGGCGGCGATCGCGCCGCAGCCAGAACATCCGCTCCGTGTACGGGTTCTGCCGGGTCCAGGTGGTCCCGGGCTCCGCCGGGTGGGCCACCGCCCAGGCGTCCTGGTAGGCGATCCGGCGGCCGCCCAGGGTGCAGAGGCCCGTGAGCCAGCGGATCTCGTCGCTCTCGGGCACGGTGTTGAAATCGCCCATCACGACGTGCGGGCTGTCGTTGCCGTGCGCCGTCACGACGTCGTCGACCACCTGGACCTGATCTTCGCGCTTGAGACCTTCGTTTTCTCGGTAGGAGAGGTGGGTGGTGTGCGCCCAGATCGCCCCGAACTTGCTGTCGATCCGCGCCGAGAGGACGATGCGCCCTTCGGTCTCCGTGCTGTGGGGCAACGGACGCCAATCGTGATCGCCGATCGGAAACCGCGAGATCAGCGCCAATCCCTCATGACCTCCGCCCCAGGCGGTCGACGGCGAGAATACGTGGTGCCACCCGCGCGCCCCCGCCAAGGCCGCCGCCTGGTTCGGGACCCGCCCCGGCACCTCTCGCACCTCCTGCAACGCTACGACGTCGGGCGACAACCGGTCGAGCTCGGCCCCGACCTGCGCCAGCCGCGCCTCCCAGGGTCCATTTTCGCCCCACAGGTTCAGCGTCACGAAGCGCAGATGTTTGGGCGTCATCTCAGGCACCGCGATAGGTGCACTTGCTGTCGGAGGTCTCCCAGACCGTCACCGCGGCGAGCACCGCGATCTGCGGCCGCAGCGCCTGCCATAGATAGATGGCGATGTTCTCGCAGGTCGAATTTTCCAGGCCCGGGACGTCGTTGAGGTTCTGGTGGTCGAGCCGCGCGTGCATCTCGCCCCAGGCGTCGTCCATCACGCCGAAGTCGATCAGCCACCCGGTGTCGGGGTCGACCGGCCCACCCACCACGAGCTCGACCTTGTAGCTGTGGCCGTGAAGGCGCTGGCACTTGTGCCCGGCTGGGACCCGCGGCAGACGGTGCGCGGCCTCGAACCGGTATTCTTTGGTGAGCTCGACCTCCACGGAGGCAGAGCCTAGCAGGTCACGACCCGAAGTTGGTGACGGCCCAGGGGCGGTCGGGGCGGGCGAAGAGGTAGCCCTGGCAGAGATCGCCGCCCACCTTCACGAGCGCGTCGCGCTCGGCTTCGGTCTCGATCCCCTCCGCGATGATCTCGATGCCGAGATCGCGACAGAGGCCCACGATCGATCCCAGCAACTTTTGCTTCATCGGCGACAGATCGATCCCGCGAATCAGCGACATGTCGACCTTGACCACCTCGGGCTCGAGGTGGGCGAAGCTGGTGAGCCCCGCGTAGCCGGCGCCCAGATCGTCGACGGCGATCCGGTAGCCGAGCGCGCGAAGCTGCGCGACGCGGGCGGTGACGTCGCGAATTTGCTCCAGCGGCGCCCGCTCGGTGACCTCCAGGACCACTCTCCTCGCGTGGCGCGACAGCGGCGCGTCCGGCGCGATGAGCGAATCGTCCGCCAGCTCCATGGCGTGCAGGTTGACGAAGATGAGCTCGGAGGTCGGCTGCTCGTCGAGCGTCCTGGCCACCCGGTCACGAACGGTGCGGCCGAGCTCCTGCAGGCGCCCGAGGCGCTCCGCCGCTTCGAACAGATCGGGCGGGGAGCGCAGTGTCGCCTCCTCGTTGCGGACCAGCGCTTCGTAGGCGAACGTCGAGCGCCGCGACCAAGAGACAATAGGCTGGTAGGCGATCCAGAGGGTCTCCATGGCGTGCGCGAACCGCGCCTCCAGACCGGCCCGGTCCCCCAGGGCCTTCCCCTCGAGGCGGTAAATCTCCAGCGCCTCGCGCTTGATGCGCGCCATCTGGTGCAGGCGCACCGCGCGGGTCACCACCTCTTCCAGCTCGGCCGGCGCGACCGGCTTGATGAGGTAGCGCAGAGCCCCGTATTCCATCGCCCGAACCGCGCTGTCGATCGCCGGCCCGCCCGTCATGAGGACGAAGGGGACGTCCAGATCGTGCTCGCGCACCAGCCGCAGCAGCTCCAGGCCGTTCATCCCGGGCATCGTGATGTCGCTGACGATGACGTCGAACTTTCGGGCCCGGGTCGCCGCCGCCGCCGACGCGCCATCGTGCGCTGTCTCGACCGTGAACCCGGCCGCCCCGAGCGTGCGGGCGTAGGCGCGCGCGATGGAGTGCTCGTCATCCACCAGAAGGATCTGGCCACGTCCGGTCGCGTCGCCCTCCAAACCATCCCTGGGCCCATCCGCGCTGGCTACACTCGTGGCGCCCATCTTGTCTCTCACCTATCGGCCAGATCGCACACGAGATTGAGCGCTGAAATCTTCCCGAGCGACGCGCCTCTTGGTATATCTTCGCGGTTCCGTAAAAGTGCCCAGCGGCGACGACGCAAGCGAGGAGAACCTTTGGAGATGAGCGCCACCGAGCGCGAAGCCGCTGAGCTTCGCGAGAAGTCACGAATGCCCGACAAAGCCCAGCTCGCCCACTACTACCACCAGATGCTGGCCATCCGACGGATGGAGGAGGCGCTGGCCAAGGCCTACGCACTGCGCAAGTTCGGCGGCTTCCTTCACCTTTACATCGGACAGGAGGCGGTGGCGGTCGGCGCTCTCGCCACGCTCAAGCCCGAAGACTACGTGATCGCCACCTACCGCGAGCACGCCCACGCCTACGCCAAGGGAATGACGGCCAAGTCGATCATCGCCGAGCTCTTCGGCAAGGCGACGGGCTGCTCCCAGGGGCTCGGCGGGTCGATGCACCTCTTCGACGCCTCCAAGAACTTCCTGGGCGGCTACGGGATCGTCGGCGGACACATCCCGCTGGCGGCCGGCACCGCCTTCGCGTCGAAGTACCGCGGCGACGGTCGGGTCACGCTCTGTTTCTTCGGCGATGGCTCGGTCCCGCAGGGGGCCTTCCACGAAGGGGTCGCGCTGGCGGCGCTCTGGCGGCTGCCGGTGGTCTTCATCTGCGAGAACAACCTCTATTCGATGGGGACGCCGCTCTACCGGTCGCTCTCGGTCTCCGACGTCTCGCAGAAGGCGCTCGCCTATGGCATGGCGCGCGATCGCTTCGATGGCGAGGACGTCGTCCGGGTGCACGATCGCGTGGCCGAGGCCGTCCGCCGCGCGCGCAACGAGTCGCTGCCGACCTTGATCGAGATCCGGACCTATCGCTTTCGCGGCCACTCGATGTCGGACGCCGGCCTCTACCGGACCAAGGAAGAGGTGGAGGAGTCGAAGAAGCGCGATCCGATCACCTTCGGGCGGGAGCTGCTGGTCCGCGCGAAGATGGACGAAAAAGACATAGTCGCCATCGAAGACAAGGTGACGGCCGAGATCGAAGAGGCGGTCAAGTTCGCCGACGAGAGCCCGGAGCTGGCGTACGAGCGCCTGGCCGAGTTCACCTACAAGGAGTGACGAGACCGATGCGGACCGTAGCTTTTCGTGAAGCGCTCAACGAAGCGATCGCCGAGGAGATGGAGAAGGACGATCGCATCTTCCTGATGGGGGAAGAGGTCGGCCATTACGACGGCGCCTACAAGGTCTCCAAGGGCCTGCTCAAGCGCTTCGGCGAACGAAGGGTCATCGACACGCCGATCGCCGAAGGTGGCTTCGTGGGTGTCGGCATCGGCGCCGCGATGGTGGGGCTGCGCCCGATCATCGAGCTCATGACCTGGAACTTCTCGTTCGTCGCCGCCGATCAGCTGATCAACAACGCCGCCAAGATCCGGCAGATGTCGGGCGGGCAGTTCACGCTGCCGATCGTCTTTCGCGGGCCGGGCGGCTCGGCGCACATGCTGGCCGCGCAGCACAGCCAGTCGACGGAGGCGCTCTGGGCGCACATCCCGGGCCTCAAGGTCGTCATGCCGGCGAATCCGAAGGATGCGAAGGGCCTCCTCAAGAGCGCCATCCGCGACAACAACCCGATCATCTTCATCGAGGGCGAGGTGCTCTACGCCGACCAGGGAGAGATCCCCGACGGCGAGTACTCCATCCCGCTGGGCGTGGCCGAGGTGAAGCGTCCGGGCACCGACATCACGCTCATCGCCTGGTCCAAGATGGTGAAGATCGCGCTGGCGACCGCCGACGCGCTGGCCGCCGAGGGGATCGAGGCGGAGGTGGTCGATCCGCGGACCATCCGCCCACTGGACGAGGAACTGTTGGTCGAATCGGTCAAGAAGACCAAGCGCTGCCTCATCATCGAAGAAGGCTGGCCGTTCAATGGCGTGGGGGCGGAGATCGCCTACCGCATGGGCCGCCGCTGCTTCGACGATCTCGACGCCCCCGTCGAGCGGCTGACTGGCGCCGACATGCCGATGCCGTATAACCACCACCTCGAGCAGCAGTGCATCCCCGACGTCCCGCGCGCGGTGACGGCGGCCAAGAAGCTTCTCTACCTAGAGTAGTTTAAGAACCCTCACCCTGCCCTCTCCCGCAAGCGGGAGAGGGTGATGGAAGCGGAGATCGATCGTATGGCCCAGATCCTCGACATGCCGCAGCTCTCCGACACCATGAAGATCGGGGTGCTGCAGAAGTGGCGCAAGAACGAAGGCGACCTGGTCTCCCCCGGCGAGGTGATGGCCGAGATCGAGACCGACAAGGCCGTCATGGACTTCGAGGCGTTCGACAAGGGCGTCCTGCTCAAGCGCCTCATCGCCGACGGCGCGAGCGTGCCGGTCGGGACCCCGATCGCCATCATCGGCAAGGCCGGCGACGACATCGCGGCGCTGATCGAGGAGGCCAAGGCGCGCGCTGGCGGCGCGAAGCCCGCGGCCGCCGCCAAGCCCGAGCCCACGAAACCGGCTGCCGCCGCTCCGGCCAAGGCCGAGCCGTCCAAGCCGGCTGCGGCCAAACCCGCGGCTGCGGCCGCCGCGGCGCCCGCCCCGGCCAATGGCCAGGCCGCCGCCACCGCCCGCCCCGCTCAACCGGCGCGCCCGGCGGCCGCCGCCAGCGCTACCCCCGCGGGCAAGGTGCTCGCGTCGCCGCTGGCCCGAAGGCTGGCGACCGATCTGGGCATCGACCTGCGCTCGGTCCAGGGGACCGGTCCGGGCGGCCGCATCGTCGAGCGCGACGTCAAGGGAGCGGCCGAAGGGGCCGCCGCGCCCGCCCCCGCCCCCGCGGTGGACTGGCACGCCGCCGAGGAAGCCCCGGCCACGGCGCAGGCGCCGCGCGCCTCGGCCGCGGCCCCCCTGCCCGCGCAGCTCGTTCCCGAGCGCCGCGCCGAGGCCCGCCCGGCCGCGGCCCCGCTCGCCGAGGATCTGGTCAAGCCGCTCTCGATGATGCGGCGGACGATCGCGGCGCGGCTGCTCGAGTCGAAGACGACCATCCCGCACTTCTATCTGACGGCGGACATCGACATGGACGCCGCGATGGAGTTCCGAGAGCAGGTGGCGCAGGTCCACGGCGCCAAGCTCTCGGTCAACGACCTGGTGCTCAAGGCCTGCGCGCTTGCGCTGCGCAAGGTCCCGGAGGCCAATGCCTCCTTCACCGAAGAGGCGATCATCCAGCACGCCCGCGTCGACATCGGCATGGCGGTCGCCATCGAGGACGGCCTCATCACGCCCGTGATCCGCGACGCCGACAAGAAGACCATCGGGCTCATTGCCAGCGAGGCGCGTGAGCTGGCCGGCCGCGCCCGCGAGCGCAAGCTGAAGCCCGAAGAGTTCACGGGCGCGACCTTCTCCGTCTCGAACCTCGGCATGCTGGGGATCAAGGACTTCGCCGCCATTATCAACCCACCCGAAGGCGCCATCCTGGCCGTCGGGACGGTCCGCAAAGAGCCGGTGGTCAAGGGCGACAAGATCGTCGTCGGCCAGCGGATGTCGGTGACGCTCTCCTGCGACCACCGCGTCATCGACGGCGCGCTGGGCGCCAGGGTGCTGCAGGCGATCGTGGCGATCCTCGAAAAGCCGATCTCGCTCGCGTTCTAGGCGACCGCCCGCGCCCCAATTCTTCGATCAGGTGCCGTTGCCGGTCACGGCGATCGGGATGGCGATGCAGGTTCCCCCGATGATCGGACACTCGAACACGTTGGTCGTCCCCGACGCCACGCCGGCCGCGGTGGGCGCGAAGCTCTCGTCGATGGTGCAGGTGCCCGGCCCCGTAAAGCCGCCTCCCGCGCCGCAGGTGCTGAAGTTGAACGCAAATGGCGCGTTCAGGCCCGACCCCGACGCGACCTCGGTCCGGTAGCCCGCGTCGACCGTCAGGGTCACCGTTCGGGTGGCCGTCGTGCCGGTCGACACGCCGCCGAAGTCGACGCTGCTCGGGTTCGCGACCGCCTGGACCACGCCGTTGCCGGAGACGGTGATCGTGATGGGGAGGCAGGTTCCCCCGATGATCGGACACTCGAACACGTTCGTCGTCCCCGATGCCCCTCCCACCGCCGTCGGCGTGAAGCTCTCGTCGATCGTGCAGTTGCCTGGCCCGGTGAAGCCGCCGCCCGCGCCGCAGTTGCTGAAGTTGAACCCAAAAGGCGCGTTGAGCCCCGAGCCCGAGGCGACCTCGGTCCGGTAGCCCGCATCGACCGTCAACGTGACCGTCTGCGTGAGGGTGGTGTTGAGGGGCACATTCCCAAAATTGATGTTGTTCGGGTGCGCGGCCGACGTCTGCACGCCGCTTCCGTTCATCGTGATCGGGATGGGGATGCAGGTTCCCCCGATGATCGGACACTCGAACACGTTCGTCGTCCCCGACGCTCCACCCACCGTCGTCGGCGTGAAGCTCTCGTCAATCGTGCAGTTGCCCGGTCCGGTGAAGCCGCCGCCCATGCCGCAGGTACCGAAGTTGAACCCAAAAGGCACATTGAGGCCCGACCCCGAGGCGACCTCGGTCCGGTAGCCGGCGTCGACCGTCAGGTTGACGGTCTGGGTGACGGTGGTGTTGAGGGGCACGTTACCGAAGTTGATGCTGTTCGGGTGGGCGGCCGACTCCTGCACGCCGGTGCCGTTCAAGGTGAGCGGAATGGCGACACACGTTCCACCGCCGACGGGACACTGGAACACGTTCGTCGTCCCCGACGCCGGGCCTGCCACCGTCGGCGTGAACTTCTGGATGATGGTGCAGGTGCCCGGGCCGGTGAAGCCACCGCCGGCGCCGCAGGTGTCGAAGTCGAACGCAAACGGCGCGTTCAGGCCCGATCCGGACGCGACCTCCGTCCGGAAGCCCGCGTCGACGTGAACGGTGACCGTCTGCGAGGCGGTCGTGTTGATCGGCACGTTGCCGAAGGCGACATCGACGCAGGTGCTGTTCCCGCAAGCCTTGCCGCTCGCGCAAGCGTTGCCGCAGGCGCCACAGTTGTGGTCGTCCGAGGTGAGATCGGAGCAGGCGTGACCGCAGCTGACCTCTGCGCCCGTGCAGACGAGCGGCGCGCACGCACCCGCCTGGCAGCTCGATCCGTTCGCGCAGGCGACGCCGCAGGCGCCGCAATTGAGGCTGTCCGTGGCGAGGTCCGCGCAGACCTCCCCGCAACCGGTGGTGCCCATGCCGCAACCGCCGGAGCCGTTGCAGACGTAGGCGGTCTGCTGGAACTCGCCCGGTTCGAGGATTCCGTCGCTGTTGACGTCGACGCCGACGTCAATCCGCTCGCCACCGTTGTCGCAATTGGCGCCCGGCGGCTCCGCCGTCACCAGGACGCGCGACGAGAGCCCCTGAGGTCCCTGCGGCCCCGTGGCGCCGGTCGCCCCGGGCGCGCCGCCGCAAACGTACGAGGTGGACGTCACCTCCGACGGCTCCAAGAGACCGTTGCCGTTGGCGTCGATGCCCGAGTCGATCTTGGATCCGCCGGACGGGCACTGTCCCGTCGGCGCCGGCGAGACCACGACCAGCGACGCCGCTCCGGCGGGGCCACTCGATCCCGTGGCGCCGGTCGCGCCGGTCGCTCCAGTCGCGCCGGTGGCTCCCGTCGCCCCGGTGGCTCCCGTCGCGCCGGTGGCCCCAGTCGCGCCGGTGGCTCCAGTCGCGCCGGTCGCTCCGGTCGCTCCGGTCGCTCCAGTCGCGCCGGTGGCGCCAGTCGCACCGGTGGCGCCAGTCATGCCGGGGGGACCCTGCGGTCCGGGCGGAAGGGTGACCTGGGTCCACTTGGCCCCGATGCAGGCGAGGAGCGTCTGCGGCGAGCTGGCATAAGCCACCGTCCCGGCGAGCGCGGCGGTGCACGGCAGCTGATGCCAGACACCGGAGGAACAGGAGAACAGGCTCGAGGTCGACGTCACGAACGCGATCTGTCCGGAAAGAGCCGTCGTGCAGTGCGGGAGGCTCGCCAGCGTCGCGACCGTTATCGCGATCGAATAGCTGTCGCTCGAGGCCTGCCCGCCCGCCGCGGGCTCCGCGGCTGGTTCACTGGGCGCCTCACAACCGGTGGCGGCGACCAACCCCCCCAGCAACACCGACAACAGAACGACCCGGCCCCGTACCAACTGTTTCCCGCTTGCGTTCATTTGTCGGCTCCTTTTTGCACGTTCGCGCCGTGTGTATCACGGAGCCAATTGCAGGACCAAACCTCTAATTTGTCGCGGTCGCCGGCGGGTTTTCAGGATCTCGTCGGTTTCATGCTATCCACCTATCCACCATCCATGGCTGACAAATACGATCTGGTCGTCGTCGGGGGCGGTCCCGGCGGCTACGTCGCGGCGATTCGGGGCGCGCAACTGGGGTTCAAAACCGCCTGCGTCGAGCGCGAGCGGGCCGGCGGGATCTGCCTCAACTGGGGCTGCATCCCGACCAAGGCGCTGCTCAAGTCGGCAGAGACGATGCGCGCCGTACAGCATGCCGGCGAGATGGGGGTGGTGGTCGGCGGACCGATCACCTTCGACTGGGCCAAGGTGATCTCCCGCAGCCGAGCGGTCTCCGAGAAGCTGGCCGGTGGCGTCGAATTCCTGTTCAAGAAGTACGGCGTCACCCAGATCAAGGGGACCGCCCAGCTGACCGGCCGCAACAAGCTGGAGGTGGAGAGCGCCTCCAAATCGACCGGCAAGCTGACGCTGGAGACCCCGCGCACCATCATCGCCACCGGCGCGCGCGCCAAGTTCCTCCCCGGCATCGAGCCCGACGGCGACCGCATCATCACCTACCGCGAAGCGATGGTGCTCCCCGAGGTTCCCAAGTCGGTGGTGGTGATCGGCGCCGGCGCGATCGGCATCGAGTTCGCCGACTTCTGGAACGCCTTCGGCGTCGAGGTGACCGTCATCGAGTTCGCGCCGCGCATCCTGCCGGTCGAGGACGAGGAGATCTCGGCCTCGCTGACCCGCGTCCTGAAAAAGAAGGGGATGACCATCCACACCGGCGCCAAGACCACTGGCGTGAAGGTCGCCGGCAAGACGGTGACGACCTCGTTCACGGCGGCGGACGGAAGCGCGCAGACCGTCAGCTCGGAGCGGGTCTTGATGGCGGTGGGCGTCCGGGCCAACGTCGAGGGGATCGGCCTCGAAGGGATGGGGGTCGCGCTGGACCGCGGCTTCATCCAGGTCGACGATCAGTACCGGACCACCAGCCCCGGCATCTGGTCGGTCGGCGACTGCGCCGGCCCCCCGCTGCTGGCCCACGTCGCGATGGCGGAGGGCGTCCGGACGGTGGAGGCGATGGCCGGCAAGCACGTCGTCCCGGTCAACTACGACGCCATCCCGGGCTGCACCTACTGCGATCCGGAGGTCGCCTCGATCGGCAAGACGGAGGCGCAAGCCAAGGAAGCCGGGATCGACATCTCCGTCGGCAAGTTCCCGTTCAACATCAACGGCAAGGCGCTGGGCGCCAACCACCTCGACGGCTTCATCAAGGTGATCACCAACAAGGCCCGCGGCGAGATCGTCGGTGTGCACGGTATCGGCTCCGGCGTCACCGATCTCATCGCCGAGATGTCGCTGGCGATCACCTCCGAGGCGACCGCCCACGACGTCCTGGCCGCGGTGCACCCGCACCCGACGCTGTCGGAGGTGATGTACGAAGCGACCGCCGCCGCGCTCGGCGAGGTCGTGCACATTTGATTGACCCTCAGGGACAGCAGAGGGTCTTGGGGCCGCTCGGCGCGATGGTGCCGGTGTAGGCGCTCTGCGCCGGACACGTCGGCAGCGTGGGCGTGCCCGAGAACGCGACGCCGGGCTCGTAGATCCCCGAGGCAAAGCAGGACGTGCCGCCGCTGCTGATGGTGCCGAAGCCCGAGCAGCCGTAGTCGCTCCCATAGGTGAGCAGGACGTTGTCGCAGCTCGCGCCGGTGGTCGCCCCGCAGGTGCAGGGGCCGCAGCTGGCGGCGCCCGTGGTGCCCGTGTACCAGGGGAGTGCCTGCGCGCCCCCCGGACAGCTGGTCTTCGCGCCGTCGAAGAGCTGGCACAGCGACGCGCCGGCGGCGACCGGCACGCACACCTGACCCGTGCCGCAGCCTCCCCCGACGGTGGTCGTCGCGCAGAACGTCCCCTTGGTGCTCCAGGTCGGCGTCGGCGTGGTTGGCGCGCCCGAAGGGGTGCAGCCGCCCGCGGCCGTGGCCGTGAACTTGGTCGTCTGGATGCCGTAGATGTCGCCGCCGAGGGCGGTGCTCCAGGCTGGGATGGCTGTGCAGGTCTTGTCATCCCCCGTCGTGAACGTGCCGGCCTTTTGACCCACGCCGGAGAGGTTGTTGCACACGTTGGCCGCGTTGTAGCTGACCAGCGTCGTCGAGCAGGTGACCGCCGGCGGATGGCAACCGCATCCCCCGCCGGCCGTGCAATCCAGCGGGTTGAGGTTGCTCATGATCGCCGTGGTCTTGTCGTAGCCGGCCGGGCAGGTGGTGCCCGCGCCGGAGCCGGTGAGCGTCCCGATCGGGGCGCTGGTCGGATCGGCCGTCACGCACTGGGCCTTGGGAGTGCAATCCGGATCGGCACAGTCAATCTTCCCGTCGCAGTCGTCGTCGATGTTGTTGAAGCAGTTCTCGACACCGGTCGGGACGCAGGATCCGCCGGCTCCACCCGAGGCTCCCGAGGCTCCGCCACCGCCCTTTCCGCCGCCCGCCGTTCCGGCCGGCCCGCCCGTACCACCACCGGCCGTTCCAGCTCGCCCGCCCGCCCCTCCTCCTGCCCCACCGGCTCCGTTGCCACCCCGACCACCGGCGCCCGCGGCGCCGCCGCCAACGCCCGAAGCCCCGCCGCTGCCACCCGAGGCCCCGCCGCTGCCGCCCGCCGCCCCGCCGCGTCCAGCCGTGCCGCCGTTTCCCGAAGCGCCGCCCGAAGCGCCGCCGGCCCCGCCGTCAACGGCGGCGAAGTCGACCCCGATGGCCGTGCAGCTCGCGGGCAGCGTCGGAATCGTCACCACCCGTTGCGCGAGCTGGGACGCGCCAGATCGCAACGTCAGCGTGACCGTCACGGTCTGGCCCGCCGGATAGCCGTTCGGAAACTGTACCTCGACGCCGCCGGCCGTGGAGCCCGCCTTCAAGGTCAGCGTGGTGTGATGCGTCCCGCCGCCGTCCGCGGAAGCCACGACGGAGACGTCGACATCGAGCTGGTCGGCGCCGGTATACGGGCCGAGATTGACGTTCAGGAACAGCGTCCCCGATCTGCAGCTTTCAACCTTGCCGCATCCAGCGCTGCCCAGAGCCGCGGCAACCAGGAGAGCGCCGGCCCAGACGACGCCAATGGGGAGCCGAGATGGCCGAGACAATCGCGTGACCTTCCTGCGCATCGTCAATTTCCCGTCGCCGTGCCCCAGGTCGCAGCGGGGAATTTGTCGCCGCGCGTGGCGAGCACGATCGCGACCGTCCCGACGACCACCACCGCGGCACCGGCCGCGATCCAAAGCCAGGTCCGCGAGCCAGTCGCCGGTGCCGGCTCACTGGAAGGCGCGCTGGTCACGCTCGCTGCCACCGACTGCGACATGGCTGGGGACGCGGACGCCGGAGGCGCGGGCGTCAGCGTCATCGGCGCCGGCGCCACCACCGCCGGCGGCGCTGACGTCGCCGCGGCCGACGCGGGCGCCACGGGGGGCGGCGCGACCGCGGCCCGCTTCTCATCGTCGATCGCCTTGGTGAGCGCCGCCACCT
>JADGRB010000070.1 GCA_017881315.1 Pseudomonadota bacterium | reverse complement strand
CAGGCCGAGAGCCAGCCCTGGATCTCGCCGACCACCAGCTCCCGCCCGGAGCTCCGCCGCAACTGCGCGACCAGCTCGTCGGTGGTGAGCTCGAGCGAGTCGAAGCCGAAGCGCGCCCCCAGGTACTCGCGGATCACCTCCGACACCGCGAAATAAAAGGGGCGGTTGTCGGCATTCTCCAGGAAGCCGTAGGCGCCCAGCCGATCGAGCCGCTCGAGCGCGACCTCGTGCGCCGGGCGCGGCGGCGGCCCGGGCCGCTCGCCCCGACGCGCGCGCAGGCGCCGCACGATCGCGATCGCCAGCAGCGCGCCCAGGCCCGCCGCGACCAGACCGCCCGCGAGGTAGGCCGGCCAGAGGTTCTCTTCGATCACGGACACCGGCGGGGCCGCGTCCTTGAGCGCCGGCTCCGGCTCGTTGGCGGTGAGGCTCCCGATCTTGACCGCCACCGGCGAGGTCCGAGCGGTCCGCACGTCACCCCGCGGGCCGAGGTAGGTGACCTCGATCGCCGGCACCTCTTTGGGACCCGGCTCGTAGGCCGCGATGGTCAGCGTGAACACCCGCCGGATCCGCCCATCCCCCAGGTTCTGCTCGCCCTCCTTGCGGTCGAGCAGCGAAAACGGATCCAGCTCCAGCGTCGACGGAAGGTTGACCGGCACCGCGCTCTTCGCGATCGCGACGATCTCGAGATGCACCGGATCGCCGACGTGCGCCTCGGCCTTGTCGACGCGCGCCGCGACGGTCGGCGCGTCCGGATCGGGGGTCTCGGCGGCGCCGCCGTCGCCCGCCGTCGCCGCGCCGCCCACCCTGGGCGCCAGCGCCAGCCCGAGCGCCACGATCCACGCCCGGCCGTGTCTCAATGCCGCAGCCTCCGGGCGCGCGACTCGAAGAAGGTCGTGAGCGCCGGCAGATAAGGCCGATCGGTCCGCAGCTCGATCGGATCCATCGACAGCCGCTTGAAGAGATCGCGCCGCGTCTCCACCATCCGCTGCGCCGCGCGCGCGAAGGCCGCCGCCTCCGGGCCGCCCGTGTCGAACACCAGTGTGCCGCCGGTCTCCGGGTCTTCCAGCTCGACCAGGCCCACGTTCGGCAGGGCCTCCTCCAGCGGATCGCCGACGGTGACCGGGATCAGATCGTGGCGCCGCGAGGTGATGCGGAGCGCGCGCTCGTAGTCGGCGACCGGCTCGAGAAAATCCGAGATCAGAAAGGCGACCGCCCGCCGGCGCGCGACCCGGCTCAAGAACTCCAGCCCCGCGCCCAGCGACGTGCGCCGGCTCTTCTCGGAGAAGGAGAGGATCTCGCTCACCACCCGCAGCACGTGCCGCTTCCCCTTCTTGGGCGGCACGAACTTCTCGACCTCATCCGTAAAAATAATCAGCCCGACCCGATCGTTGTTCCGGATCGCCGAGAACGCCAGCACCGCCGCCAGCTCGGCGGCCAGATCCCGTTTCTCCCGCACCCGCGATCCGAACCGCCCCGACGCGGACATGTCGACTAGGAGCAGCACCGTCATCTCGCGCTCTTCGGTGAAGAGCTTGACGTAGACGTCGTTCATGCGCGCCGACACGTTCCAGTCGATCATCCGGATGTCGTCGCCCATGATGTATTGCCGCACCTCGGAAAACGCGATGCCGCGCCCCTTGAACACGGAGTGGTACTGCCCGGCCATCCGGTCGCGGACCAGGCGCTGGGTCACGATCTCGATCCGGCGGATCCGTTTCAGAAGCTCGCGGGGCAACATGCGGCGCTCGGGACTTGCGGTGCGCTAGGGAACTTCGACGCGCTCGAAAAGCTTGCGCACCACCGTCTCGGCCGTGATCTCCTCGGCCTCGGCTTCGTAGGTCAGGATCACCCGGTGGCGGAGCACGTCCACGCCGATCGCCTTGATGTCCTCGGGGGTCACGTAGCCGCGGTGGCGCAGAAAGGCGTGTGCGCGCGCCGCCTTGTTCAGAAAGATCGAGGCGCGCGGGCTGGCGCCGAAGGCGATGAAGTCTGCAAGCTCCGCCAGGCCGTAGGCCTTCGGCTCGCGCGTCGCGTGCACGATGTTGACGATGTAGTCGCGGATCTTCTCGTCGATGTAGACCTCTTGCACCACCGCGCGCGCCTCCGCGATCTCCTGCGGCGAAGCGACCCGCTCGGCGCTCACCTGCATGGGCCCGGTCATGCGGTCCATGATGGCGCGCTCCTCCTCCTTGGTCGGGTAGCCGACCTTGATCATCAACATGAACCGGTCGAGCTGCGCCTCGGGGAGCGCGTAGGTCCCCTCCTGCTCGATCGGGTTCTGCGTCGCCATCACCAGGAAGGGATCCGGCAGCGGGTGGGTGGTGTCGCCGATCGTCACCTGCCGCTCCTGCATCGCTTCCAGCAGCGCCGACTGCACCTTGGCCGGCGCGCGGTTGATCTCGTCGGCCAGCACCAGGTTCGCGAACACGGGGCCCTGCTTGGGGACGAACTCGCCCCGGGCCTGGTTGTAGATGACGGTCCCGACGATGTCGGCCGGCAGCAGGTCCGGGGTGAACTGGATGCGCTGGAACTTCATGGCCAGCGTGTCGGCCAGCGTCTTGACCGTCAGCGTCTTGGCCAGGCCCGGCACGCCCTCCAGCAGCACGTGCCCCCCGGTCAGCAGACCGATCAGGATCCGCTCGATCATCGCCTTCTGGCCGACGATGACCTTTCCGACCTCGGCGTTCAGCTTCTCGACGAATGCCGACTGTTTGTGTACCAGCTCGTTGATGACCCGGACGTCCATAGGCTCCCTCGTTCGATGATCAAAAAAAGCGCCGTGTAGCCCGGTGCCGCCCGGCGCGGCGCGCAGCTTACAACCGAGAGGGCCGCTAGGATATTTCCGCGGCGCGTGCTAGCTAAGGCCTCCATGAGTCGCGACACGGACGCCAAGACCGACCCCAAGACCGAGCGCCTGTTCGACAAGCGCACCGTCGAGCGGAACATCAAGAAGACCCTCATCGGACGCAAGGACTACGAAAAGCACCTCAAGACCCTCCCGGACGTGGCCAGCAAGGGCGTCTACGGGGGCAAGGACGGTGAAGAGGGTGAGGGCGACGACAGCTCTTCCGCGGGGGGCTCGAACAGCGGTCATTGAAACCGCCGCCCGCCGTGCTTAATCTGCATGGCATGGCAACTGGCGAATCGAAGGCTACGGGCTTCACGATCAACGACCGACGGACGTTCACCGAGGGCGGTGACCCGCGCGGCGAGGAAGCGACGCAGGCCGACGGCAAACCCGCCCGCCCGGAAGACGCTGGCGAGCCGGGCGAGCCCGGCGAGCCCGGCGAGCCACATCCGGGGCTCCCCGCCGTCGATTTTCACACCTTCGTGCTCTCGCTCGGCAGCTCCGCCCTTCTGCACCTCGGCGAGCTCGAGCATCCCGACCTCGGCGCGCCGCAGAAGGATCTCCCCCTCGCCAAGCACACCATCGACATCCTGGCGATGCTCGAGGAGAAGACCAAGGGCAACCTCACCCCGGCGGAGGCCAAGCTCATCGAGAGCCTCCTCTACGACCTGCGCATCCGCTTCGTCGAAGCCAAAAAAGCCTGACGCCGCCCGCGGGACCCGCCCTCAGCTGAAATAGCTGACGTGCAGGATGTCGGAGACGACGTTGCAGAGAGCGTGGAAGGTGGCGCCGGCCGCGATCGAGCCGGTGCGCGCCCGCATCCAGCCGAAGACCAGCGCCGGGAAGAAGACCGCCAGCCTTTGCGGGTTCGGAATCACCAGCAGGTGCCCGAGCGCGAAGAGCGCGCTCGACGCGACGAGCGCCAGGCCCACCTTGGCGCCGAAGAGCTGCCGAGTGGGCGGCCAGACCCGCTCGAGTCTCTCCATCAGATAGCCGCGGAAGAACAGCTCCTCCGGGATCGCGACCACCACCAGCTGGCTGGCCGCCAGCAGCACGAACCCGGGCGGCAGATGGAGGTGGCCGTCTGAAAAGCCGAGCCAGCGGTTGCAGAGCATCCCGAAGAACCGGGTGGCCACGCTGGCCGGCACCGTGCAAACCCGACCGTAAAATGCGAAGAACCCGCCCACGAAGGCGGGAAAAGTGAGCGCCGACATCACGGCCAGCACGCCGAGGTTGAGCGCGATCGGGTCGACCCGCAGGCCGGCGTCGCGATAGTCGAATTCGCGACCGGCCCGTCTGGCCGCCACCGCGGGCGCGTAGAAGAAGATCACCGCGATGAGCGCATGCAGGTTGTTGCGCACCAGCGGCACCAGCGCCCCCAGCGCGGCGAGCAACGACGCGAGGGCCGTCGCCGCCGCGAACGCCAGCAGCGGCTCGCGGAGGCCTGCCGAGGTGCGCGCCACCTGGGGAGTCTAGCGCCGGGCGAACGCGCCCAGCGAAGCGATGGCAGCATCGGCGGCCCGCGCGGCGCCACGCAGCCTATCGGCGGCCGCCTCGTCGGGCCGGGCGGTCGGATCGCGAAGCGCCGTCAAGATCGCTTCGAGCTCGCCCTCCAGCTGGCAGATGGCCATGCGGCTGCTGCTGAGCGCCGCCGCCAGCGTCGCCGAGCGCAGCAGCGGCGCCTCGCTCCGGCGCAGGGTCACCCGGGAGCGCGCCGGAACGCTGCGGGCGCGGAGCCCGGAAGCGGCGCCGCTTCGTCGACGGAGACCCATGCCTGGAACGAGGATTAGCCCGCCCGCGCCGCATGTCAAAATTTAGCTTCGTCCGTGCAGGTAGCGTCGCGACGGATCGACGACGACGTCGGGTCCGAGCGCCGTCCGGCCGACCAGCATGGGGAAGAGCATGTCCCCCCGATTCGTGAGGGTGACGGCGATGCGCCGCCGGATCGGCCCGAGCTTGAGCGCGGTCTCGATGACCGGCCGGCGTTCGGTTCGACCGGAGGTATCGCGCACCACCACGAAATCCCGCACCGCCGCCCGCACCACCTGCGGCCGCCGCCCGCGGCCGCCGCCCGGCACCGTGATCTCGAGAATCGGGCGCCGGTTCGGGCCGCCGGTGGTGTCGATGGTCCGCATCCGCATCACGTGCAGGGCGGAGGTTCGGGCCCCGGTGTCGATCTTGGCCTTGAGCCGTTTGATCTCGAGGCCCGGCAGTGCGATGTGCTCCACCCAGCCGACGCGTGTCTTGCCGCCGAGCTCCTCGGCTGCCCGATCGGGCGCGGCGATCGCGGCGCGGACCGTCGCCTCCGAAGGAAGTGCCCGCGACCCCGGCGGAAGCGGAACCATCACGAACAGCGTCGTCCCGGCGCGCACGGGACCGGCCGCCGCCGCCTCGATGACGATTCCGGCGGTCGGGGCGCCGATCGCCGCCGCTCGACCCGGCAGGACCGGCGCGACCCGTCCCAGCATCGCGCGCGCGCGAACCACACCGCCTGGCTCGACCGGCGCCTCCAGGAAACCGTCGGCCGGCGCGCGCACCCGCACCATGCGCGCCGAAACCACGGGGACCGAAGGACGCGCCGCGTGGCGCGAGTCGAGCCGCACCACCGGCTTTCCGACCAGCATCCCGAGCCCGGAAAGCAGCCGGCGCACCGCCTCCGCCAGCGGCTCGGCGGCCGCGGCGTCAGCACGCGGTCCAGACGCGGAGAGCTGCAGGCCGGCCACCTGCGCCTCGGCGGCCGCGGCCAGAAGATCGCCCGTCCGGGGCTTGCCGGACAGCGCGGCGACGGCGCCACTGCCGAGGGCCAGCCGCCGGACGCGGGGGTCCGAGAGGAGGCCCCGCGCGACGACCACACCGCGGCGCCCCCGGCGCGGTCCGCTCAGAACGACCAGCGCCTGCGCGCCCACCACGACGGCGGAGAAGAGCGCGAAGGCATCGCGTTCGGGCCGCTTGCCGGCGACGTCGCCGGGGAACCGGAGGCGGCGCCCCAGTCGACCCCGTGGCGCGAGCCGACCCCGTGGACGCAGCACCGGCACGATGACCAGGCTGCCGGCCAGGTCCTCGGGCGCCAGACTGGCGGCGAGCTGCGCGGCCGCGCGCGCCGCCGTGGTCTCGATGCCATTGACCGCGGCGACGATGCTCACCCGGGGGCCCGGCTTGACGCCGACCACCACCCAGGCCGGCACCGCGCGATCGGCCCCGGCGCCCGCGCGGGAACCCGGCACCGCGGTGAGGGCGATCGCCACCGCGCGCGCTTGGCCCGGCGCGACCGTGACGCCGCCGACTCGAACCCCGCGGGGAGGAAGCTCGCCGAGCATCGCTTTGGCCGGGCTAGTCGCTGGCGGGGAGCTTGGCGATCTCGCCGCGCAGCGCCTGGAGCGTCACGCGATCGACATCGACCAGGCGCAGGCCGATCTGACGATCCTGTTTCGCCGCCACCTTGGCCTTGCAGCGAAGCAGCAACCGACCCGCGGTGTCCACGATGTCGAGCTGGTACCCGGTGCCGAGCGGGACGTCCGCCACCAGGGCCGGCAGAAAACAGCCCCCCACCCCGATGTGCAAGAGCGGGTTCTCGGTGAAGTAGTGCTTGGTGGCCGACGACAGCACGACGCGCAGCGAGCCGTGATCGTACGAGACGCGGCCGGCGGAGACCGCGCCGCTCCTCGAGTCCATCACGGGCGCTTCGGGCACCCCCAGGCTGGCCGCATCGATCAGCTTGGCGACCAGCTCTTGTCCCGATTCGTCGAGCGCGACGAACCGGAGCCCCATCCCGACGATGTCCTGGCTGGCGTAGCGCACCACCTCGGCGCTCCCGCGCAAGGCGATGAGCCCGTCATCCAGCTTGAAGGCGAACTCGACGACGGTCCCGATGTCGAGCCGCTCCGCGCTGGCGACGAACATTCCCGAGGCGCTGATGTTGACCAGCTCGGCGTCGATTGTCTGTGTCGGGAGCGCACCGGCCGGCAGGCAAGGTACGGCCACCGCCACCCGCGCCCGGGGCGCGCGCGCGGCGAAGGTGCGCACCTCGTCGGCGGTCAGAGTCGAACGCGTGCCCGTCGTGCGCGGCTTGCCGACGGTCTCGTCCCCCATCCCCCGAGTATAGTCGAAGCTTGGACCGCATCGCGCTGGTCATGCACACCACGAGCTATGGCGCCGCCGGGTTCGCGAGCGCCTGCCGCCGCGCCGGGGCCGACGTGGTGATCGCGTCCGATCGCTGCCACGTGCTCGACGGCGCCTGGAGCTGGCCCGCCGATTCGCTCGTCATCGACTTCAGCGATCCCGAGGGCGCGGCGGAGATCATCGCGAGCGCCGCCCGAGAGCCCGGGGCCCCCCTGACCGCCGTCCTGCCGGTGGGGGGCGAGCTGCCCGCGCGCGTCGCGGCGCTGGCCGCGCGGCGGCTCGGTCTCACCGCAAACCGACCAGACGCCATGATCGCGGCGGCGAACAAGCTCGAGATGCGCACGCGGCTGGCGGCCGCCCACGCCAATTCGCCGGCAGAGCCCGACCTGCGACAACCTTCGTTCGCCGTGGTGGCCCGCACCGACGATCCCGGGCGGGTCGCCGATCTGGTGCGCGCGCCGGGCGGCGTCGGTTTCCCCTGTGTCGTCAAGCCGCTCATGCTCTCGGGCAGCCGCGGCGTGCTCCGCGCCGACGATCCGGCGACGCTGACCGCGGCGCTCGCCCGCCTCGGCCGATTGCTGGCCGAGCCGGCGGTTCGACATGTCGATCCGGTCGCCGCGGATCGAATTCTGATCGAATCTTTCATCGCCGGTCGCGAGGTTGCGGTCGAGGGCCTGCTGACCCGCGGCGCGCTCGACGTGCTGGCGATCTTCGACAAGCCCGATCCGCTCGACGGGCCGACCTTCGAAGAGACGATCTATGTGACGCCTTCACGCCTGCCGCCCGAGGATCAGCGCCGCGTCGCGAGCGCGACCCTGGCGGCGACCCGCGCGCTCGGCCTCGAGACCGGCGCGGTCCACGCCGAGCTCCGCCTCGATGGCAGCGGCCCGGTCGTCATCGAGGTGGCCGCGCGCCCGATAGGCGGGCTCTGCGCCCGCGCGCTGCGCTTCGACGGCGATCTCTCGCTGGAGGATCTGGTCGTGCGGCACGCGCTCGGCGCCGCGACCCGCCCCGCCCGCGAGCGCCGCGCCTCGGGCGTCATGATGATCCCGATCCCGACGCGCGAGCCGGCCATCCTGCGATCGGTGCGGGGCCTCGACGACGCGCGCGGCGTCTTGGGCGTGGACGAGGTGGTAATTTCCGTACGTCCGGGTGAAACGGTGGTGCCGCTTCCCGACGGGGCCAGCTATCTGGGATTCATATTTGCGTATGCGGCAACGCCGGCCGTCGTCGAAGCGGCGCTGCGCTCAGCGGCCGGGCGGCTGCGGTTCGACATGGCCCCGCTGGTCCCGGTGGTGCGCTGAGACTGGCGCTATCTCATTGCCGCGATTGGGTATTTCAGGGGCGCGCTTTTTGGCGTGTTTCCTGTCACTTTCGAGGCTCTTTTCCTGACGAGAGAGCGTAAGCTATTACACTAACAGCCCGAATAGTCCTTCTCTCTCTCGGGAGGTCCCCCAATGCGTCGCTTGCCGAATCAGTGTCTTCCAATTTTCGTCCTTCTCCCTCTGATCGGTTGCGGCTTTTCGCCCGGAGCGCCCGGAGAGGCGTCTGGAACGGGGGGAAATTCGACGACTAGCGGGACGGCGGGCACTAGCGGGATCTCCAATCCGCTCGGCACTGGCGGCGACGTCGGGCTGACCGGCAGCGCCGGCACCACGGGCACCTGCGACCAGGCGGCCGTCACGATCAATCCGCTGCCGCCCGACATCCTCATCGTCGAGGATCGCTCGGGATCGATGAACGACGATCAGACGGACACCGCCTGCAACGGGGGCTGCGGAGCGAGGTCGAAATGGGCGCTGGTGACGGCGGCGATCAACCAGGTCGTCATGGGCACCGATACGAAGGTCAACTGGGGGCTCAAATTCTTCGCCGATGCGGACGCACAGTGCGGCGTCAACGGTGGGGTCGCGGTCGGGGTCGCGACCAAGACGTCGGCAGCGATCGCCGCCGCCATCACGGCCTCCACCAGCGGTAACGGCGGCGTGAACAACGGGAGCTATACGCCGACCCGGAAGGCCGTGAACGCGGGCGACGCCTATCTGATGGGCCTGCAGGATACGAATCCCAAATACCTGCTGCTGGCGACAGACGGTTTGCCCAACTGCCCGGACAACTGCAGCGGCAACGCCTGCACGAACACCCCCAATGCAGCCGAAACGGCCGCGGTCGAAGCGGCGATCACGGCCGCGCAGGGCGACGGATTCAAGACGTTCGTGGTCGGCATCGCGACCGGAACCGACCCGTCGGCAAACACGGCGCTCAACGGCTTCGCCATGGCCGGCGGAGAGCCGCAGCCCGGCGGCGCCACCCAGTACTACTCGGTGACGGACACCGCCTCTCTGGTAACGGCGCTCAACCAGATCGTCGGCATCGTCGCGTCTTGCACCATCGACGTCTCCAAGGTACCCGCTTCGGCCTTGGGGAACTTCAAGATCTCGGCCACCGACTCGACCGGCAAACCGGTCGAGATTACCGACTACACGTTCGACCCGCCCGGCACCGGCGCGCCCCCGCTCCCGGCGCCGAACAACATCATCCTCAACCCCAACGGGACGTCGTGCATGAGCCTGACCAACGGTTCGTACACCAACTTCAAGTTCAACTACGCCTGCGCGGGTCAGACGATCTGCATCGACCCGAACGATCCCGGCTGCGCCCCCTGACGTAGGGCGCCCGATCTCACGTGGCGCCGGCAGGCGCTAGGTGGGGCCGCACACGTCGCCGAGCTGGCGCCCCGTGGGGCCTCACACGGCGCCTAGCTGGCGCCGCGTGGGGGCAGCACAGCAGAACCAGGGCTCGGTGAGATGCGGGGGAGCCGGACCGAGGCTCGCGGCGGGCGCCAGGTCTCGGGGGGCGTCGTTTGCTCCCGCGGCGGTGGCCGCCAGCGCGTGAATTCGTGCGAACGTTTGCGCGGCCGGCGCGTCACCCCGCGTCGCGTCTTCCACCAGCGCCGCGACCGCGGCCTCCAGCTGCTCCAGGCGCGGATCGTCGTGCGACCAGCGATAGGTGAGCGCAGGCGCGTCCAGCGGGCCGAGGCGCGACGCGAGTTCCGGTAGGCCGAGCAGCAACGATCCGGGCGGGATCAGCAGCCGGATGGAGAGCTGTACGGGATCGACCTCGTTCTCCAGGCGCTGGTCGCGGATGAAGCGGCAGAGCGCCAGGTAGTCCTCGAGGGTCGTCCAGGGCGTGAACGGGACGAAGGTGGGGCGGATCGAGATGCCGGCCTCCCGGACGATCGCGATCGCCTCCGGGAGATCGGCCGCGTGGTGGCCCTTGGCGAGCGCGGCGAGAACCTCCTCGGAGAGCGATTCGAACGCGCTCACCACGAACACCGCGCCCAGCGCCCCGAATTCGGGGAAGAGCGCCCGGTGCTCGAGGATGTGCTCGACCTTGGCGGTGAAGCTGAAGGTCACCTCCGGGTGCGCGGCGTGAAAGGCGCGCGCGACCCGCAGCGCGTGCGTCGGCCCGTTGAGAAAGTCGGGATCGCCGAAGTCGATGTGGCGCGCGCCAGCGGCCACCTGCAGCCCGGCATCCGCCAGCACCGCCTCGACGGGAACCGCGAAGAAGCGGCCGCCGTAGACGGGCGGGATCGGGCAATGCCGGCAGAGGTGCTTGCAGCCGCGGGTCGTCTCGACATGTCCCGCCACCCTGCGCTCGTCACCGACGGCCAGCCGCGCGTAGCGATCGAGCGGCGGCAGCGCATCGCGCGCGGGGGCGATCACCGGGAGCCGGCGCGGCGCCGGCGCGGGCCCCGAGGGCAGTGGGCTGCCCGTCTCGAGCGCCGCGGCCAGGGCGACCAACGTTTCGTCACAATCGGGCGGCAACACCGTATCGGCGCACTCCATCAGAAGCGCCCGGTTGAGCACGGCGTAGAGCCCGAAGAAGCAGAGGTGCGCTCGCGGGTTCTCGCGGCGTACGCGCTCGGCGACCCGCAGGCCGAGCGTGAGCGCGGTGTGCATCGGCACCGACAGCGCCACCAGGCGGGCCGCGTTCAGCCGCGCGCGCGCCCGATCGTCGAGCGGCTCGACGGCCAGGTCCAGGCAGGTGGGCGCGAAGCCGGCACGACGCAGGAACGCGACCGCCGTCGCGACCCCGGCCGGCTGATGGCCGGGCTCGTAGCAGGAGACCAGCAGAATGTCGCCCGGACCTCGCACCTTCGTCTCTCCGCCGTCTCGCGATCTCGCGGCGACCGGCGCCGCTACTTCGCCTGGGGCTGGACGTAGTCGGGCGGAACCTCCGCCCCTTCGCCGAAGAAGTACTTCTCCGCCTGATCGTGCAAGAGCTTCTGCCCCGAGGCCGAGGTGAGATCCAGGCGATACTCGTTGACGATCATCTTCGAGAACTCGAGCCACATCTTCCAGCCGTCGAGCGACACGTTGTCGTAGATGCGCTGTCCGAGCTCGTTGCTGAAGGGCTTGTAGGGAATCGCCGGCAGCTCCTTGCCCAGCTTCACGCACTTGACCATTCTCGGCATCGACCAAGGATATGGCATGTTTCGCAGGATGGGGGAAACGGATGGTTGAAAAGCCGAAGGCGAAAAAGGGTGCACGCAAGCCGAGCGGGACACCGCGGCGCCGGCGCGGCGTCAAGCTGCGCCCGACCGAGCTAGCGGCCACCGAGCTGGCGATCGACGCGCCGGCCGCCGAGCTCGTCGCGCTGGCCGACGCCGTGCGCAGCGACGGCGGCGCGGTCCTGGCGACCTACCGCGAGCCGCTGGGCGGCCACGCGCTCCTGTTTGCCGCCCTCCCCGTCGACAAGGTCGCGCCGACCCCGTTCCAGCGCGACATCTCCGATGCGCACGTCCGCCGGCTCACGCAGGCCATGGACAAGACCAAGCGGTTTCTCGATCCGATCATCGTCGTGCGCGAGGCGTCCGAGGGCGCCAGCTACTGGACGCCCAACGGCTACCACCGGCTGACCGCGCTCAAGGAGCTGGGCGCCAAGAGCGTGCTGGCGCTGGTCGTTCCCGAGCGCGCGGTGGCGTATCAGATCCTGGCGCTCAACATCGAGAAGGCGCACAACCTGCGCGAGCGCGCCATCGGCGTGCGGCGAATGTACGTGGACCTGATCGGCCAGCCGGAGCTCGCGCGGGCCGGCGAAGAATCCTACGCGCTTGAGTTCGAGGAGCCGGCGCTCGCGACGCTCGGCTTCGCCTACGAAGAGCGCGGCCGGATCTCGGGCGGCGCCTATCACCCGGTGCTCCGCAAAGCCGACCGCTGGCTGCCCGGGCGCCTGACCGACGCCCTGCCTCAGCGGCGGGCGCGCGCCGCGCTCCTGCTCGAGTACGACGACGCGGTGACGGCGGCGATCGCGACGCTCAAGGCGCGCGGGTTCAACAGCCCTTACCTGCGCGCCTTCGTGGTGGCCCGAACCAACCCGCTGCGGTTCATCAAGGGCGAGCCGCCGCCGCTGGAAGAGCTGCTGCCGTCGATGGCCAAGCGCGCCCGCGGCATGGACGCCAGCAAGATCAAGAGCGAGGACCTGGCGCGCGCGGGCGGCGCGCCGGAGGCGCCCGAATGAGGTCGCCGGAGGCGCCCGAATGACCCCGCCGGCGCCGCGCGCCGTGATCTTCGACCTCGACGGGACGCTGGCCGAATCGGCGCTCGACTTCGACGCGATCCGGGCGGAGATCGGTCTTGCGCCCGGATTGCCGATCCTCGAACAGCTCGCCGACGTGACCCCCGTCGAGCGGGCGCGCGCCGAGGCCATCATGCGGCGCCACGAACGGACGGCGATCGCGGGCGCCACCTTGACCGACGGCTGTGCCGATCTCCTGGGCCATCTGGCGGCCCGCGAGATCCCGATCGGGATCCTGACCCGCAACGTCCGCGAGGTGGTCGAGAGCTTCGCGCGCGCGTTCGCGTTTCGATTTGCCGCCATCTACACGCGGGAAG
Organism: Pseudomonadota bacterium; assembly: GCA_017881315.1. Classification (GTDB taxonomy): domain Bacteria; phylum Myxococcota_A; class Polyangia; order Fen-1088; family Fen-1088; genus JADGRB01. The sequence goes on along the minus strand of JADGRB010000070.1, from coordinate 4,988 downwards.
ACGGCCCGCACAAACCGGCGCCCGACGGCGTGCTGGCGCTCTGCGAAAAGCTGGGGGCGAGGCCCGCCGAGACGCTCACCGTCGGCGACTACAAGTTCGACATCGAAGCGGGCCGCCGCGCCGGCTGCCGCACCGTGCTCTTTCGCCGCCAGCCGATGACCGCCGCCGAGCGCCTCGAATGGGGCTCGCCCGATCTGGTGGTTGCCTCGCTGCGCGAGCTCCTGCCGTTGTTTTGATGGGAACCCTGAAAGGGTTCCCATCCCCTCCCGCGATGGGCTCGGTCGGGCGAAGCCCGACCTCCCCCGACGCGATCATTAGCCCTTGCTCAGCCGGCCGCTACTTCGCCGCGAGGCCGGCCAGGAGCTTGGGCAGCGCGTTCGCGAACTGGCCCTTCGCCATGACCTCGGCGCAGCCCTTGGCGCGGGCCGCGTCCATGACGTCCGTTCGCTCGTGATCGATGAAGCCGACGGTGCGCACGCCGCTCCCGGGCTCGGCGGCGAGCGCGTCCAGCGCCTCCAGCGCGATCGGCAACCGCAGGTCGACGATGGCCAGCTTGGCGTCGCGCGCGGCGGCGGCGAACGCCGCGGGCTCGCGCGCGCCCTGCACGCTGACGCCGGTCGTCTTCGCCACCTCCCGCACCTTCGAAGAGAACAGCATGTCGTGGATCAGGTAAACGACGTCGGCCATGGTTCGTGTGGGTCTCCGACGGGTTCCGCCCGGCGGGACCCGTCGCGGGAGGTTTCAGGAACCCTTTCAGGGTGCCTGTGTTGTTGATGATAATGGCCCCGAGCACCCGGTTGGCTGGTTACCGTTGCTCCCTTCCGGGCCTGGCGGGTTTCGCCGGCGTTCCGTCGCCCGGGACCGCCCCTTATCTGTCACAGAACGCCGCCGAGATCCAGCGCGGCCGGCCGTGGTAAGAACGCGGCATGCCGCCAGACGCCGAGAGAAAGCTCAAAGTCGGGGCGAAGCCGCCCGCCTTCACCCTCCCCGATCAGGACGAAAAGTCGGTGAAGCTGTCCGACTACAGCGGAAGCTGGCTGGTCCTCTACTTCTATCCGAACGACGACACGCCCGGTTGCACCGTCGAGGCCTGCGACTTCACGAACGGGCTCAAGGCCTTCGAGAAGCTCGACGCCGTCGTGGTGGGCTGCAGCCCGAACTCGCCGGAGAGCCACCGCAAGTTCATCGCCAAGTACAAGCTCAAGGTCCGCCTCCTGAGCGATCCCGACCACAAGATGATGGAGGCCTACGGCGCCTGGGGCGAGAAGGTCCTCTACGGCCGCAAGTCGATGGGCGTCATCCGCTCGACCGTCATCGTCTCCCCCGACGGCAAGGTCGCCCACCACTGGGCCAAGGTCAAAGCCGCCGGCCACGCCGATTTCGTCCAAGCAAAGCTCAAAGAGCTCCGCGCGGCCTGAGCGGGCCACCTAGAGGAGAGAGAGGGATTCGAACCCTCGGTACCTTTCGGTACACACGATTTCCAATCGTGCCCCTTCGGCCACTCGGGCACCTCTCCAGCGTTCTATTTTTTCGAGGAGAGGGTGGGAGTCGAACCCACGTTGGACTTGCGCCCAAACCTGATTTCGAATCAGGCGCTTTCGGCCACTCAGCCACCTCTCCGAAAAGCGTTCGGATCCTTACGCGAGGCCGCGAAAACTTTCAACCGTCGCGACGGACGAAGAGGCTGCGGATCCGGGCCCCGAGGCCGGCGGAGGCCTCCGGGCGCTCGGGACCGTCGAGGACGCGCAGCACGGCCGCGGTCAGGTTGTCGAGGGTGCCGCGCTGGTTGGCGGCGTCGACCAGGCGCTGGCAGGCCGTGGCTGCGTCGTCGCCGCGGAGGAGCGGCGTCATCTCGTCGTCTTCGAGCACATTGTAGAGACCGTCGCTGCAGACCAGCAGCGTGTCGCCGCGATAGAGGCGGTTCGAGATGCGATCGATGGGGACGATCAGCTCGCGGCCGAGGCTGCGCGTCAGCACCGATCGGTCCGGATGCGAGCGCGCGCGGGTCTTGCTCATCAGACCCATCCGGGACTTTTCGCCGGCCACGGTGTGGTCCTTCGTGAGCTGGACCAGCTGCCCGTCGCGGCAGAGATAGAGCCTGCTGTCGCCGATGTGCGCGGCCGTGAGCTCGCCCCGATCGACCACGACGGCGGTGAGCGTGGTGGTCATCCCGCGCAGCTCCGGAACCATCGTCGCGAGATCGTAGATCTCGATGTTGGCCTGCTGGACCGCACGGTAGAGCCGCTTGGGGGTGGCCGTCCCAGGCGGCTGCTCGTCGAAAGTCCGCAGCGTCGCGGCGACGGCGGTCTGGCTGGCCGTCTCGCCGGCCGCGGCGCTCGAGACGCCGTCGGCGACCACCAAGAGGCCGCACGCCTCGCCTTCGAGCAGGTGACCGCATTGATCCTCGTTGTGCTCGCGCTCGGTGCCGACGTCGGTGACCGCGGCCACCTCCAGCTCGAAACGGATCTCGGGCGACGCATTCATGGCGAACCGTTCATGCTAAGGTCGCGCCCATGTTGATTCGCGGGGCCCGCTGATGCGCGAGCCCGTCGCCGGCGACAAGCTCGATCAGTTCGAGCTCGGTGAGCTGCTGGCCCGAAGCGGTATGGCGTCGATCTTCAAGGCCACCGACAGCCGGGACGGCGCCGCCGTTGCGCTCAAGATCCCGCACCCCCAGCTGGAGAGCGACGTCGTCTTCTACGAGCGCTTCAAGCGGGAGGAGGCGATGGGGCAACGCCTCGATCACCCGAACGTCGTCAAGGTTCTCACGCCCGTCGACAAGAGCCGGATGTACATCGCCATGGAGTACGTCGACGGGCGCTCGCTCCGCAGCATCATCCAGGCGGAGGCGCCGCTGCCGGCCGAGCGGGCGCTCGACATCGCCCGCCAGGTCACCGAAGCGCTGGCCTACCTGCATGACAAGGGGGTCGTGCACCGGGACATCAAACCGGAGAACATCCTCCTCACTTCCGAGGGGAAAGTGAAGATCCTCGATTTCGGCATCGCGCTCGACGAGTCGAAGCGGCGGCTCACCTGGGCCGGCTTCTCGTCGACCCTGGGAACACCGGACTACATGGCGCCCGAACAGATCGGGGGGCGTCGCGGCGACGCGCGCACCGACGTCTACGCGCTGGGGACGATGCTCTACGAGATGCTGACCAAGAACATCCCGTTTGCGAGCGCCAACGCGTCGGCGCTGCTGCGCGCGAAGGCCAACGAGGATCCGAGACCGCCGTCCTACTACCTGCCGGGGATCGATCCCGCGCTGGAGGCGATCATCTTGCGGGCCATCCAGCGGGTGCCGCGCGATCGATACGCGAGCGCGGCCGACCTGCTGGCCGACCTGCGGGATCCACCGGCCGCGCTGCGCCGCGCGCCGGACGCGCCCCGCCCCCCCCGGCGCGGGATCGCGCGCCTGGCGCGCCGATTCGCGAAGGTGCTGATCGTGCTGGGCGTGCTCTCGGGCCTCGGCGCGCTCATCTGGCTGAGCGGCCGCCACCACGATCCCACGCCCGCGCTGCCGGCCGCGCGCTAGGAAAAGGGGGGAAACTTCATGAACGAGGGTCACGCCGAGATCGCGCTGAATCTGGTGTGGGTGCTGGTGGCCGGGTTCCTGGTGATGTTCATGCAGGTCGGCTTCGCGATGGTCGAGACCGGATTCACGCGGGCCAAGAACGCCGTCAACACCATGGCGATGAACATGATGGTCTACCCGATCGGCGTGCTCGGATTCTGGCTGGTGGGCTACGGCCTCATGCAAGGTGGCGTCGTGATCTGGCCGTCGCTGGGACACCGGCTGGTCGGCGCGCACGAGATCACCGTGCAGATCGGCGGTCACGCTCTGGGCCTCTTCGGGGCGGCCCGCTTCGCGCTGCTGACCGCGCCCCACGATCCGGCGAACCTGACGATGTTCCTCTTCTCGGCGGTGTTCATGGACACCGCCGCCACCATCCCCACGGGCGCGATGGCCGAGCGCTGGAAGTTCTCCGCCTTCATCGTCTACGGACTCTTCATGTCGATGCTGCTCTACCCGCTCTACGGAAACTGGGTCTGGGGCGGTGGCTGGCTGGCCGCCATGGGGACCAACTGGGGGCTCGGCCACGGTCACGTCGACTTCGCCGGCTCGTCGGTGGTCCACATGACCGGCGGCCTCACCGCGCTGGCGGGCGCCATCGTGCTCGGCCCGCGCGCGGGAAAATTTCGCCGCGACGGCACCATCGGCGCGATCCCCGGCCACAACCTGCCGATGACCGTGATCGGGTCGCTGATCCTGGCGTTCGGCTGGTTCGGGTTCAACGCGGGATCGACCCTGGCCGGCGCCGATTCGCGCATCGCGACCATCGCTGTCAACACCATGCTCGCCTCCAGCGCCGGCGCGCTGACCGCGCTGGTCTTCGTCTGGTATCGCCTGCGCAAGCCCGATGTCGCCATGGCGTGCAACGGCCTTCTGGGCGGTCTGGTGGCGATCACCGGCCCCTGCGCGTTCGTGAGCCCCGCCGCCGCGGTCCTGATCGGCCTGCTGGCCGGTCTGCTGGTGGTGACCGCCGTGTTCTGGATCGAGACGCGCTTCCGCGTCGACGACCCCGTGGGCGCCTTCGCGGTCCACGGAGTCTGCGGGGCCTGGGGCGCACTTTCTCTGGGGCTCTTCGCCGACGGCACGTACGGCGCGGGCTGGAACGGCGTCGCGGGACCCGTGCGCGGGGTCCTGTTCGGCGACGGGTGGCAGCTCGGTGCGCAGCTCATCGGGGTGGTCACCAATATCGTGTTTGTCTTTCCGCTGGCCTACGGCTTCTTCCGTCTCACGGACCGCCTGATCGGTAATCGGGTGCCGGCCGAAGTCGAATGGTCTGGCCTCGACTCGACGGAGATGGGCTCCGAGGCCTACCCGCCGGGCTAACCCAAGCGCCAACAGCGACGCGCGCGCTCCAGTTGAAAAAGGCCCCCTCCCCCCCGCGAAGCGAGGAGAAGGGGGCAAGGTCGAGCAAGCG
>JADGRB010000069.1 GCA_017881315.1 Pseudomonadota bacterium | reverse complement strand
CCGAATGGAAGGGCCATCGCTCATCGGATAAAAGGTACTCTGGGGATAACAGGCTGATCACGCCCAAGAGTTCACATCGACGGCGTGGTTTGGCACCTCGATGTCGGCTCATCGCATCCTGGGGCTGAAGTAGGTCCCAAGGGTTTGGCTGTTCGCCAATTAAAGCGGTACGCGAGCTGGGTTCAGAACGTCGTGAGACAGTTCGGTCCCTATCTGCCGTGGGCGCAGGATTCTTGCGAGGACCTGCCCGTAGTACGAGAGGACCCGGGTGGACGGACCGCTGGTGTTCCGGTTGTCATGCCAATGGCATCGCCGGGTAGCTATGTCCGGAACAGATAACCGCTGAAAGCATCTAAGCGGGAAGCTGACCTCCAGATTAGGAATCCCGAGTCGTAAGACTCCTAAAGACCCCTTGTAGACCACGAGGTTGATAGGCCGGGTGTGGAAGCGCTGCAAGGCGCGGAGCTAACCGGTACTAATCGGTCGTGCGGCTTGGTCACCATTATTTTCTTTTTCGCGACACACCGTTTATGAGGTCGAGTCGCGCTTGATTGCGATACTCAAGACACACCAAAAGATTTGTTGCTGCCGATCGCGTGAGCGGAGGCGGGCTTTGCCCGCCGAAGCTCATCGCGGGGGGTTCGGGACCCTCTCAGGGTCCCGAATAGAGCAACGACAGTTTTCCGGCGGTCATACCGGAGGGGCCACACCCGATCCCATCTCGAACTCGGAAGTTAAGACCTCCAGGGCCGATGGTACTGCAGGGGAAACTCTGTGGGAGAGTAGGTCGTCGCCGGGAATTATTCGGGCCCCGCGCCACTAATCATGGCGCGGGGCTTTTCTTTTTGGGCGTCGTCGTCGCCCTCCCCCACTCGCTCCCGCTCAGCGGGTACGGTCGAACTTCGGCGTGGCTTCCAGCCTGGAGAGGTGGCGCCCGAATCGTTCCGCGATCAGGTGCTCGACGCAATAGTTGGCACCGTCCAGGCGCTTGCGGCCGCAACCGGCCTTGCGACACTCGAGCTTTCGCTCACGCAGCGGGCCAAGGTGCTCCTCGAGACGCGCCAGGCAATACGCGCGCAGCGTCGTGGCCCGATCGATGTCTCTCAGGCGCCGCGCCGACGCGGGCTCCGGGCTGCAGAGGATCATCCCGCCTTCGATTTCCTCGGGCCACACCGCCAGCCAGAGACGCCGGCAACCCGAGCACTGGCGCAGCTCTTCCCATTCCGCCAGCTCGATCACCGGCCATTGCATCACGCTGTCGTCCTCCACCTTGGACCAGGGCGGTCGCGCGCGACAGGGACAGTCCAGCGTGGGTTCCAAAGGTGCGGCCTAATCTTGCCCGTCGGAGCTCGCCGCGTCGAGGCGCTGCTTCATCTCATCCGTGAGATCGCGCGCGATCACCCGCCCGCCCCCCACCACGCGCAGGCGGATGAAGCGCAGGTCGGGAAACCGGAGCAGCACCTCATCCAGGTCGGGCTCGTCGCCGCGGCGCGCGAGCGCAACCACCCGAACGTCGCCGAAGTCGTACCCGCCGCTCGGCGGCAACGGCGGTGCCGCGACCAGCATCGCCGCCGCCGCGCTCAGGTCTGGCGGAATGATCGCAAACGACGCGGGAACGTCGCCCAGCACCAGCACGCCGCCCGCCTCGATCGCGGGATCCTCCTTCACCGCGAGGTCGATGTCCTTGATCCCGCCGTCCACCTGAAAGACGCGGTGCCCGGCGCGCAGTCCCGCGGCCACCGCCCGTCGCGTGGCGCCGACCCGCCGCCCATACGAGACAACCTCTGCCCGACGCTCTGTCGCCTGCGCCGCGCCGGCCAGGATCAAGAGGGCCGCCGCGGTGATCTGCGCCGCGCCGCCCAGCCCCGCGATTGCTTCCCCGACCGCCCAGCACAGCCCGACGGCGGGAAGATAGAAGTAGCGCGCCCCGACGGCCCAGCCGGCCGCCGCCAGCGGTGCGGTCGCGACCGCCGCGAACGCGAGCGGCGCGAAACGGGCCGCCCCCCTCCCCCGCCGCGCCAGAGACAGGAGTGAAAGGGCAATCACCACCGTCCCGACGGCGAAGGCCAACGGCACCGGCACGATCTGCTCGCCGGTGAAGAGCTGGGCGAACCCGCCCGCGATCTGGAGGCCGAGGCCGAGGACGCCGGGGCGGGGATCTCCGCTACCGCCCCACCCGCGCAGCACGATCCGGCGGACGACGACGACGGCGACGAGCAGCAGGAATTGCGGCGCGATCACGATCACCCGTCGCCGGCGCGCGCGCTGGAGATCCGCGCCCATCCCGTCGGAATGCGCCCAGAGCACCACGATGGCCAAAAACGGCAGCACGTAGGCCGACTCCTTCGAAAGGAAGGCGGCCAGCGCCGCCAGCGACGCGAGCGCGAGGCGATCGCGCAGCAGAAAGATGAGCGACGCGAGCACGAAGATCGTCGCCAACAGATCGGTGCTGGCGGAAAACCAGAGAGCGGCCTCCAGGTTCTGGGGTGCCAAGAAGAACAGCGCCGCCGCCGCGCCGGCGACCGGGTGCGGCCGCTCGAGCGCGCGCAGGAGCCCCGCGACCAGCAGAGCCGCGCCGCCGTGGAGCGCGAGCGCGACCACCGCGAACGGCAAGCTGCTGCCGCCGCCCAGCCGGCCCAGGAGCCACCAGAGCAGCATCGGCAACGGGCGGTAGTACTCGCCCCCGTGCCGATCGCTCGGGAACGCCGCCCACGGGTGGGGCGCGTGACGGGCGAACGCCAGGAAGAGGTGATCGTCCCCGATGAAGGTCGTCGCCGCGAAGAACGGTGCGGCGACCGCCAGGGTCACGAGCGCGAGCGCGAGCGCGCCCGCCCATCGGCCCGCCGTCATGGCGCCCACCGCCCGGCGGGCATCGGCGGCTAGGGCCACGGCGCGTTGGCCCGCCGGGAAACGCCCTGCAGGATGCGCATCATCTGATCGTGAAGGTGACCGTTGCTGGCGAGGATCCGACCGGTCTCGCCGTCGAAGGGGGTGCCATCGAGATCGCTCACGCGCCCGCTGGCGCCCAGGATGATCGCCGCGCCGGCGACCAGATCCCACGGGTGGAGAGCCCGCTCCCAGTAGCCGTCGAGCCAGCCGCAGGCCACGAAGCAGAGATCGAGCGCGGCCGAGCCGAAGCGGCGCGTCCCCTGCGCGGCGGCCGTGAAGGCGGCCCACTCGGGCAGGTTGGTCTGCACCGGATTTCGCGCGTAGGGAAACCCCGTCACCAGGAGCGCGCTCGCCAGGCGGTCGATCCGCGAGGGGACGATCGGCTTGCCGTTGAGGGTCGACGCCCCACCCGTGATGGTGCCGGCAAACGACCAGCCGACCGCCGGCGCTTCCACCACGCCCAGCACCGGGCGCCGATTCACGGAAAGGCCGATCGACACCGAGAAGATCGGCATCCCATGTGCAAAGTTGGTGGTTCCGTCGAGGGGATCGACGTACCAGACTCGCAACGCGCCCGCGTCGCCGGACACGGTGGTCCCCTCTTCGGCCACGATCCGATCGCCGGGAAACGCGGCTGCCAGACGTGTCACGATGAGCGCCTCGGAACGCTTGTCGTACTCGGTGACCAGGTTGATGTCTTCGGACTTGAACCCGATCGCAGGGCGGGTCCCCCACCCTTCGAGCAAGACCTTTCCAGCGTCGCGCGCGATCTCGGTGGCGATCTGGCGCGCGCCCTCCAGGGGATCGCGCGGCGCAGCGGCGGCAACTCCGGCAAGTCCGGATGGACCGGATGGACCGGATGGACCGGGTGAAGCCATGGCCTAGAGCTCCTTTCGCATCCAGGTGGCGTTCTTCGATCGCGCCAGGGCGTATTCGGCGGTGGCGGCGATGGCGGGCACCACATCCTTGCGATCGATGGCGGCAAATCCGAGCTTCTCGCCGAAGTAGCCCTGCGCGCCGTCGGTGACCAGGTAGAGCTGACGCACCCCGAGCGCGCGCGCCCGTTCGGTCGCGGCCTCGACCAGCACGTACCCCAGGCCTTCGCCCCGCCGCTCGGGTGCCACGGCCAGCATGCGCAGCAGGGCCACCTCGCCGACGACCTCGATCGCGACGCAGGCGACCAGCGGCGCATCGCGCTCCGAGCTCGGGATCACCAGATAGCTCGGCCAGAACTGCTCGAGGACCGGATGCGCGATGCCTACCCGATCGAGGAGATTGCCGATGCGGCTCTTGTGCTCGGGGCGCGCGGGCATGACCGGATCGCCGAGCGCGTCGAGCAGGCGATCGTGCAGGCCGCCATAGTCCCCCGACGACATGATGAGCACGGTGTCGCCGGGCGACGCCCGCTCGGCGAGGTGCGCGACCGTCGCCTCGACGGTGGGAATGAGGCGCGCGGGGACATCCTCGCGCCGCAAGTCGGCCGCCAGGCGCTCCACGTCCAGACGATCCGGCTCCGGGACCTTCTGCGGCGCGTAGAGCGGCGCCAGCACCACCTCGTCCGCGGCCGAGAGCGCGTCGGCGAACTCGGTTTGAAATACGTTACGCCGGCTGGTCGCCGAGCGGGGCTCGAACGCCGCGATCAGCTTCCCGGGCCCGAATCGCCCCTTGAGCGCCAAGATCGTCTCGCGGATCGCGGTGGGGTGGTGGGCGAAGTCGTCGACGACAGTGACCCCGCGCGCGACCCCGCGCACCTCCTGCCGGCGGCGTATGCCCAGAAACCGGCGGACGGCACGGGCGATCGTCAGGAGCTCGACGCCCAGCCCCGACGCGACGGCGATGACGCCCACCAGGTTCTCGTAGTTGTAGATACCCGGCAGGTTCGTCTCGACCGTGACCACCCGTTCCCCCCGCCGCGCGACGGCCAGCGTCGCCCGCCCGCCGATGGCGCGCGCGACGACCTCGAAGGTCCAGTCGGCCCCGGAGCCGGGGCGGCCGTAGGTGACCACCTGGCAGCGCGCGCTGCGCGCGACCTCCATCGCGCCCGCCGAGGGGGCGCAGGCGACCAGCAGACCGTCCTCGGGGAGCAGCGCCACGAACTTGCGAAACGCGGCGCGCACCGCCTCCTCGTCCCGGAAGATGTCGGCGTGATCGAACTCGACCGAGGTCAGCAGCGCAACCTGCGGCCGGTAGTGAAGGAACTTCGACTCCTTGTCGAAGAAGGCGGTGTCGTATTCATCTCCTTCGATGACGAACTCGGCGCCGGCGCCGAGGCGCCAGGACTGCCGGAAGTTGAGCGGCACGCCCCCGATCAGGAACGACGGATCGCGACCGGCCTCGGCCAGCACGTGGGCCAGCACCGACGACGTCGTCGTCTTGCCGTGGGTCCCCGCCACCACCACGGATTTTTTAGAATCGAGAAACAGCTTTCCGAAGAGAGACGGGAACGATTCGAGCGGGATGGGACGACCCGGTCCCGGCGCCTGCGCGGCGAGCACCTCGACGTGGTCCTTGCGGCAGACGTTGCCGACCACGACCGCGTCGGGGCCCCAGTCGAGGTTGGCGGCGCGAAACCCCTCGTAGACGGGAATCTTCTGCTCTTCGAGCTGCGTCGACATGGGCGGGTAGACGTGCTCGTCGGAGCCGCGCACATCGTGACCGGCGGCCTTGAGCAGGCCGGCCAGCGATCCCATGCCGGTGCCGCAGATTCCGATCAGGTGCACCTTCACTTCGGCACGCACTCCGTGGCGCCCGGCGCGAACTGGGTCGCGAACCGCTTCACCTCCATGGTGAACCGCACGGTGAAATCGCGGAACACCCCCAGCTCGCGATCACCTGTTCCGCCCGAGGTGTCCCAGACCAGATGCGAGATCACGGTCGAGCCACAGGGATCGATCCGACCGCGCTTGCGCGTCTTGGCCTCGGCGCTCCAGGCGTCGGCCGCGTCGCGGTTGCACCGGTGCCCGGGACCGTCGCAGCGCACGGAGAGCAGGTCGTACCACCACGGCCCCTTGGGCCCGTACTCCGCCATGTCGAGCGTGGGAGAGATGCCACCCTCCGGCGTCGACGCCCAGGCGGTGAAGGCGACCTCGGACGTCGTCCCGGGGATCACGTCGATGTAAAAGCAGGTCTCGTCCGCGTCGCCGGCGAAACGGCCGAGCGTCGGCGAGTCGAGCGTCGCGCTCCCCCCCGCGGCGGAGAGCCGGATCTCGAAGCGCTTGTGGTTGGCGTCGGGCGGCGAGGTCTCCGCGACGTCACCGCGCCCGCGGCAGGTGCAGGGCGCGCCGCTGCCCGGCCGACAGCGTGCGCCGGCGAGGTTCGCGTCCCGCGCGCCCGGGGTAGCCGGCGCGGGGATGGCCGGGCCCCTGCCCGCGACCCCCGAGGGGGCCGCGCCCGAGCAACCGAGGCCTGAGATCGCGGCGAGAGCGAGCAACGCCAGGGCGGCGTGCGGAGTCAAACGCTCGAGGGGAGAACGGCGGCGCATGTTGCGAAATCCGTCGGTGGGTTTTGGGGGCGTCTGGGGTGCTTTCAACGCGATGGGATTTGACGACGCCCGGGTAGACGGCGGCGCCCCGCTTACGTACCATGCTTTCTTCATGTCACCTCGCTTTAGACGCCTGTTTGCCCTGGTCGCGCTGTCTGCCGCGATCGGGCTCGGCTGCGCCGAGTCGGACGATGACACCAAACCGGTCACCTACTCTCTCACGGCCAAACAAAATTACGAGAAGGGGATGGCCGAGCTGAAGGACGAAAGTTACGGCGAGGCGAAGAAATACTTCCAGTTCGTCAAACAGAAATTTCCGTTCTCCAAGTACGCGACCATGGCCGAGCTGGCCCTGGCCGACACGCACTTCGCCCAGGGCAGCTACACCGAAGCGATCGAAAGCTACAAGAGCTTCGCGCGCCTGCACCCGACGCACGAAAAGGTGGAGGACGGCTACGTCGCGTTTCGGGTCTCCGAGAGCTACTTCCGCGACATGCCGGAAGACCTCTGGATCATGCCCCCGTCTTACGAAAAGGACCAGTCGGCCGTGGTCGACGCGCAGCGGGAGCTGGAAAGTTTCCGCAAGAAGTTCCCCACCTCGCCTTACTCGAAGAAGGTACAGGAGATGCGCCAGGAGGTCTTGAAGCGCCTGGTCGACCATGAGGTCTACGTCGCGCGCTTCTATCTCAAGAGCGATCACCCGAGGGCGGCCGCGATGCGCCTCGAGGGAGCGATCGCCCGCTATCCCGGCTCGGGGCGCGAGCCCGAGCTTCTTTACTCCCTCGGCGAGACCTACCTGCACATGAACGATCCGTTGCGGGCCAAGGAGACCTTCGCCCGCGTGGTGGCCGAGCACGGCGAGGCGCCACAGGCGCGCCGCTCCGAGCTCTACCTCGAATACATCAACCGCCGCTTCGGGCCCAGCCCGCAACCCAGACCGACCACGCCCGCTCCCACGCAGGCGGGTCATGGCTGAGGGCGGGCGCGGCGGGCTCCGCGAGCTGGTCGCGCGCGGCCGGTCCCACTACCTGGCGGGCGAGTACGCCGAGGCCGTCACCTTTCTCACCGAGGTCCTGCGCGAGAAGGCGCCCTACGCCGACGTCTACGACATGCTGGGCTTCATCTACCACCAGGAAGGACGCCTGGCGGAGGCCGAGGAGATGTTCCGCGAGGCGCTGCGCATCAATCCCTCTTACACGGAAGCGGCGCTGAATCTGGTGGTGACCTGCAACGACCTCGGCAAGTACGCCGAGGCCAAGACGTTCTATGAGCGGGCCATGGCCGCCTCGAAGCGGGCGCCGCGCGAGCTCGACCCCTTCGTCAAGGGAAAGATCGCCAACATGCACGCCGAGGTGGGCGCCGCGTATCGCGCGGTCGCGCTCTATGATGAGGCGGTCGGCGAGTACGAGCGCGCGTTGGCGCTCTGCCCGACCTTCGCCGACATCCGGACCGAGCTCGGGAAAACCCGGCGCGAGATGGGGGACGTGTCGGGCTCCGTCCGCGAGCTCGAACGGGTGCGCGCCGCGAGCCCGCGGTTCCTGTCGGGGCGCATCCACCTGGGGCTCGGGTACTACGCGGCCGGGCGCCACGACGACGCCGCCAGCGAGTGGCGAGCCGTCCTCGGCGCCGAGCCCGACAACCGCTCGGCGCGCATGTACCTGGCGATGCTCCAGGGGACGCCCGCCCCGTCGGGCCCTCCGCCCCGGGCCGGCTGATCGTCCTCCCCCGCGCGCCGTGCTCACCTTCAATTCGTCTCCGGAACACTTCACGGTGGAGGAGATCGCCGCCTATCCGCCCAGCGGCGAAGGGGCGCACACCTTCCTCTGGATCGAAAAACGTGGCCTGACGACCTTCGACGCCATCGCCCGCATCGCCGCCGCGCTCAAGATCGCGCCGCGCGACATGGGCTACGCGGGCCTCAAGGATCGCCACGCGCTCACGCGGCAGTGGCTGAGCATTCCGGGGAAGTTCGAAGTGGAGACCCAAGTTGGAACCGCCGGGACCGCCGACGCGACGATACCCTACGCGTTCGGCGACGATCTCATCGTGCTGGCGGCGACGCCCCACCCACACAAGCTGCGGCTCGGCCATCTGCGCGGCAATCGCTTCGAGGTGGTGTTGACCGGCAGCGCCACCCTGGGCGAGGTCGACGCGCTGGCGACTCGGTTCGCGGCGCTGGTGGCCACGGGTGTCCCGAACCGCTTCGGGGCTCAGCGCTTCGGCGCCTCTGGCGACAACGCCGCGGCCGGGCTGGCGCTCCTGCGCGGCGAGCGGCGCGAACGCGATCGCCGCCGCCGCCGGCTCTTGCTCTCGGCCTTGCAGTCGGCCGTATTCAACCGGGCGCTCGAGCTGCGCGCGGCGACCGGCGATCTGGCCGAGGTGCGCCCCGGCGACGTCCTGCAAAAGACCGCCAGCGGCGGGCTGTTCGTCTCCACCGATCCGGCGATCGATCAAGGTCGCGTCGCGAGCGGCGAGGTCGTCCCCACCGGTCCCCTCCCCGGCGGCCGCGAGATCGAACCGCCGCCGGATACGCCGGCCCGCGCGCTCGAGGACCAGGCGATCGCCGCGGTGGGCGCCACGCGCGAAGATTTCGCGCGCGCCGGGCGCGAGCTGCCGGGCGCGCGCCGCCCGGTGCTCCTGAAGGTCACGGTCGAGGGCGAAGGGTTCGTGCGGGAGCCAGCGGGCGCAACCCCCGACGAGGCGGGTGACTCCGACGCGCCCGCGCGCGCCGTGCGGCTTCGCTTCGCGCTCCCGGCGGGCGGCTACGCGACGGTTCTCATCGAGGCGCTTCTGAGGAGCCCCACCTGATCTATGGTAGCGTTTTCGCGCGTCGCGGGCGCGGAGGACACATGCATCTGACCGAACGGATCCTGGGATTCACGCTGCTCGGCTCGGAGTGGGTCCTTTGGGTGCTGGTCGGTCTGTCGCTCCTCTCGGTGACGGTGATGGTCGAGCGGGCCATCTATTTCCGCGGCACCGGCGGCGACGTCGAGGCGCTGGGGCGGCAGCTGGCCGAGCGCCTGAAGCAGGCCGATCTCGAGGGCGCCCGCCGCTCCCTGGCCGGGCAGCGCGCCCCGGCGGCTCTGGTCGCCGCGGCCGGCATCGCCGAGCTCGATCGCGGCGCCGACGCGGTGGCCGAGATCATGGCCAGCGCGAAGGCCCGCCTCCGCGTCGACCTGGACCGCAACCTCGGCGTCCTCGGCACGCTCGGCAACAACGCGCCATTCATCGGCCTCTTCGGCACGGTGCTGGGCATCATCAAGGCCTTCGCCGATCTGTCCCGCAACCAGACCGGCGGCGCGGCGGCGGTGATGTCCGGGATCTCCGAAGCCCTGGTGGCGACCGCCGTCGGTCTGATGGTCGCGATCCCCGCGGTCATCGCGTTCAACTTTTTCCAGGGGAAGGTGCGCAAGGCGATCGCCCGCATCGATGCCATGGGGCACTTGGTGCTCTCGACGATCCCACGCGCCAAGCCCTAGACGATGGCGTTCGGCGGCGGCAGCTTTGGTAGCGACGACGAGCCCAGTCGGATGATCGTCGACATCAACGTCACGCCGCTGGTCGACATCACGCTGGTGCTGCTGATCGTCTTCATGGTGACGGCGGCCTACATCGTGAACCCCGCGATCAAGGTCGACCTCCCCAGGGCGGCTTCGGGGACCGAACAGACCCGGACGGTGCTGGCGCTGACTCTGATGAAGGACGGCGCGCTCTACCTGAACGGCGAGCGCAGCAACGACGACGCGGTCGCCCGCGCCATCGGCAATGAGCTGCCGCGAAATCCGGAGCTCCAGGCGATCATCGCTGCCGACCGGGCCGTCCCGCACGGCGACGTCGTGCACGTCATCGACCTGGTCAAGCGGGCCGGCGTCCACCGGTTCGCGATCGACGTCGACCCGGGCGCGGCCGCTCGGCCAAGATAGATCCAGCTTCGGCCCGGCGTCGGCGCCCATAAGCCTCGGCGCCATAATGGTGTTTCGTGGACTTCGAGGTGGTTTCAGCGATATGCTGATCGCACGCCTGCCGACGCCCACCTTCGTTCGGGATCCCCTGGATGACACCCAAAACCAGGTCGCGCGCGCGCGGCGCCGCGATCGCCCTCCCGTTTCTGAGCCTGTTCGTGCTCGCGCTGGCCGGGCCCGCCGCCGCGCAGAACAAGGCCCCGCAGGACACCAGCATCGATCCGCAGCTCTTTCAGCCGGCGATCGGCCCCCAGAACTTTCTCACCGTCGAGGGGGCGCAGGTCCCCGACCACAAACGCCTCAGCTTCGGGCTCAGTCTCAACTATCAGCAGCGCCCGTACACGGTGTTCACGCTGGGTGCCGCCCCGGGCGAGACCCACGTCATCGACAACCAGCTCACCGGCGAGCTGGACGCGGCCATCGGTCTCTTCGGCAAGTATCAGTTCGGCATCGGACTGCCCTTCACCCCCTACCTGGACGGCGACGAGATCAGCCCGATGGGGGTGCCCGCGAATCTGCACCTCACCGAGAGCGGAATCGGCGATCTGCGCCTGGAAGGCAAGGCACACCTCGCCACCCTCGGCGATGACGATCAGTACGATCTCGCGATCTCGGCGGGCCTCACGCTGCCGACCGGGCACACCGGCGGGCGCGACTATCTCGGCGACAAGACGGTCACCGGCCGGATCAAGGCAATCGCCACCCTCGAGGTCGGACCGATGCGCGCCGCGGCCAACCTGGGCCTGCTGATCCGCGAGACCTCTGACGCCTTCGCGACCCAGCTCGGGCCGCAGATTCTCTACGGCGCCGCGGCCGCCTATGCGGTCGACAAGAAGACCGACGTGATCCTGGAGATGTTCGGGCGCAGCGGCCTCAACCAGTTCGCCAGCTTCTACAACGACGTGAACCCGTTCGAGATCGATCTGGCCGGGCGCCGCTCGATAAACGGGATGTGGTCGGTGACCGGCGGCCTCGGTCGCGGGCTGGGCAACGGCATCGGCGCCCCCGATCTGCGTCTGTTCCTGGGCGCGGCCTTCAATCCCGACTACCGCGACCGCGACCACGACGGCATCTACGACATCAACGACAAGTGTCCCGATCAGCCAGAGGATCGCGACGGGTTCCAAGACGAGGACGGCTGCCCCGACCCCGACAACGACAACGACGGCATCCCCGACGCCCTCGACAAGTGCCCGAACGATCCCGAGGACGTGGACGAGTTCCAGGACGCCGACGGCTGCCCCGATCTCGACAACGACGGCGACGGCATCCCCGACGCGATCGACAAGTGTCCGATGCAGCCCGAGACGCTGAACGGGATCAAGGACGACGACGGCTGTCCCGATCCGGGACCGGAGTGGGTCCGTCTGGCCGAGGGCAAGATCGAGGTCGACCCACAGATTGGATTCGTCGGGCATGGCGACAAGCTCGTGCTCAGGGGCGAGTCGACCAAGGTGGTCAACGACGTGGCGCTGGTCATGAAGGGGCATCCTGAAATCGGACGGCTCCGGATCGAGGTCAAGACGCAGGGGGTCCCGAAGCTCGAGACGCAGAAGCGCGCCGACGCGGTTCGCGACTTCCTGGTTTCGAAGGGCGTGGACGTGACGCGCCTCGATCCGGTCGGGCTCGGCGCGGGTCCCTCTCACGTCGACTTCCTCATCGAGGCGGCGCTGCCCAAGCCGGCTCCCGCTCCCCAGGCGGCTCCCACCGCGGCGCCACGGCCCCCGGCCTCGACCCTGCCCGCGACGGCGCCTGGCCAGCCGGCGTCGTCGCCACCGGCGCCGCAGCTGCCCCCGCCGCCGTCTTCACCGCCGCCCGCTCCTCCCGGAACGATGTTGCCCGGAAGGCCCTGATGCGCGTCGCCGGCTGGGGTGCCTCCGACGTGGGCCGGAAACGGACCCACAACGAAGACAGCTTGCTCTGCAACGACGATCTGGGGCTCTACGCGGTGGCCGACGGCATGGGCGGCCATCTGGGCGGCGAGCGCGCGAGCCGCATGGCGGTCGAGATCCTGGAGCGTGAAATCGACCAGGTCCGCAAGGCCGGGCTCCTGGCGGTCCGGCCCGAAGAGCTGACGCGTGGAGACCCCCATCCCGTCAACGCGCTCTTGCGACGGGCGGTGGTCGAGGCCGATCGCCACATCTACGAAACCGCCCTGGCCAACCCCGAGCTGTCCGGAATGGGAACCACGCTCACGGCGCTGCTGTTCTCGACCGGCTACGTCCACATGGGACACGTGGGCGACTCGCGCGCCTATCTCTATCGCGACGGACGGGCCCGCCAGCTCACCGAAGATCACTCCTGGATTCAGGAACAGGTGCGCGCGGGTCTCATCTCGCCCGCCGAAGCCAAGGAATCGCGCTTCCGGAACATCATCACGCGGTCGGTGGGCTTCGAGCCGAGCGTCGAGCCCGACCTGGCGGGCATCGCCATCCAGGCGGGCGACTGCTTCGTGCTCTGCTCCGACGGCCTGTCGAACTACATCACCATCGACGAGATGGCCCAGGTCCTGACCGGGCACTTCTACCGCGACGTCCCTAAGGTCTTCGTCGACCTCGCCAACGAACGCGGCGGCGACGACAATGTCACCTGCCTGGTCGTCTACGCCGGCAACGAGTAGCTGACCGCGGGACCCTCCCAGGGTCCCGAACTTATCGCGTCGGGCTCGCGGGAGCTTTGCTCACGCGAGCCCATCGCGGGGGGCGCGGGACCCTCCCAGGGTCCCGAACTTGTCAACCGCGTTTTGCGACGTGCTCGCGGATGATCGCCTCGGCCAGCTCGGGGACCACTTCCCACACGATCTTCTCGATGATCTCGCGCGAGAGCTTGGCGATCGCCTCGTACTCGGGTCCTCTGGCGGCGATGGCCGCCATCGTCTGGTCGACCGAAGCCGCCACGACGGGCGCAGGCGTCGGTGTCATCTCGCGGGCCCGCGGCGGCGGCGCAGGGGTCATCTCGCGCGAGCGAGGCGGCGGGACCGGCGTCATCTCCCGCGCGCGCGGCGGCGGCGGCGCGGGGGTCATCTCGCGCGCCCGAGGCGGCGGGGCCGCGGGGACCGGCGCCGTCGGTTGCGGCGCAAACGGTCCCGTGGGCGAGCGCGGCGGCAACGGAGCGGCAGGCGGAGCCACCGGCACGCTCGGCCGCATGGCCCCAGGAATTGGAACGTTGGCCGCGGGCAGGCCGATCATGGTCCGACTGATGGGGGGCACCGCCGGTCGGGGCGGCGCGAGGGGCTGGAACCCGCCCGTATTCGAGAGCGGCCGGACCGGCACGGTCCCCGGACGTGCCGGCGGCATCGCGCCGGGTCGCATGCCGGGAATCAGCGACGGCCGCATACCGGGAACGCTGGGCGCCGACACGGCCGGCATCGAGGTCGCGGTGATTCGCGGGGGAACGCTGGGGTGCGGGGCCGCCATCGCGGGCGGCGGCGTGACGGGCTCCGAATCACGTCCCGTGTCGATGCTGATCTCGCCGTAGTCGTCCTCCATGGCGGACGCCGGCAGCGAAGCGCCGGTCACCCGGGCGGCGGGTGGCGGTGCGACGGACGGACGGACAGCCGGTGCACCCATCGTGGAGCCCCTCGACAGGGCGTCGCGCACCTTCTCGATGAAGGCGTTCGTCTCCCAGGGTTTCAGCAGATGTCCGTCGGCGCCGGATCTCTGCCCCTTCGCCTCGTCGTAGGGCTGTTGCCCCGACGCCAAGATGTAGACCGGCACCCCGCGCAGCGCTGGATCGGACCTTATCTGGAGGCACAGATCGTAGCCGGAGCGCCCGGGCATGGCGCCGTCGGCGATGATCAGGTCCGGGCGCGCCTTCTGGGCCAGCGACAGCCCCTCCTCGGCCGAGCGCGCCGCCGTGAGCGCCACATCCTCCGCTCCCAAAGTCATGGCGAAGGCTTTCTGGATCGTAACGCTGTCGTCTGCGATCAAGATACGTTTGGCCATGAACTAACAGGAAATATCATCAACGCCACAGGGGGTCAATTCGGCGCCCCCCGGGGGGATCGGGCATTATGTGCCGTCGTGGTCCCCGACGCCGAGATTCGCCTGGTCGTGAACGCCGACGATTTCGGCCAATCCCCCGCGATCTCGCGGGGGATCCTGCGCGCGCACCGCGACGGAATCGTCACCAGCGCCTCGCTGCTGGGAAACTGCGACGACCTGCCCGGCGCCCGGGCGCTGCTGGCCGAAGCGCCCCAGCTGGGCGTCGGCGTCCATCTGGCCCTTTCCGGCGGCCGACCCGTCGCGCCGGCCGACCGCGTGCGCTCGCTGCTCGGCCCCGACGGCGCTTTTGCACCGCGCGGCCAGGATTTCATCGCCGCCTGGATGAAGGGCCGCATCGTCCCGGCCGAGGTGGAGCGCGAGCTGGACGCCCAGGTGGCGCGCGTGCGCGAGGCGGGGATCGCGGTCGATCACCTCGACACCCACCACCACCTGGGATTCTTGCCGGTGGTCGGGCGGGCGGTCGAGGCGGTGGCGCGCCGGCACGGCATCGCCGGCATCCGCAGCGCCGTCGAGCGTCCGACGCTGGCCTGGGTCACCGATCCGCGGCGCGGGATCGAGGCGGGCCTTCTGACCGGGCTCGCCTGGTTGACCCGGCGCCAGCTGGGCGCGCGCCGTCACGGGCCCCAGAGCTGGGGATACGTCGAGTCCGGCCACCTCGACGAGATCCGCATCCTCGAGATCATCGGGCGGCTCGGCCCCGGCCTGCACGAGATCATCTGCCACCCGGGCGAGGAGGACGCGGCCGCCGGCGAGCACCCGCCCCGCTACCAGCGAACGGCGGAGCTCGCCTCGCTGACCTCGGCCAAGGTGCGGCGCGGGATCACCCAGCGCGGGGTGGCTCTCTGTCGCTGGGGGGACCTGTTTTGAGCGAAGGGCGCAGCGCCGAATCCCAGGATCTCCCCGCGCCGGCCCCCTACGTCCCGCCCGAAGCGCACCTCGCCGAGCTCTCGGTCAAGGCGATCGCGCTCGGGATGGTGTTCGGCGTGATCTTCGGCGCCGCGACGGTTTACCTGGCGCTCAAGGCTGGCCTCACCGTCTCGGCGTCGATCCCGATCTCGGTGCTCGCCATCTCGGTCTTCAAGCGCTTCGGCTCCTCGACGATCCTCGAGAACAACATCGTCCAGACCATCGGCTCGGCGGGCGAGTCGATCGCGGCCGGGGTGGTGTTCACCCTGCCCGGCTTCCTCTTCCTCAGTCGCGACCTCGCCACCCACAAGAGCGTCGGCGAGCCATATTTCTCCTACTGGACGATCCTGACGCTGGCGCTCGTGGGCGGCGTGCTGGGCGTCCTGATGATGATTCCGCTGCGCCGCTCGCTCATCGTCAAAGAGCACGCGCGTCTCCCTTATCCCGAGGGGACGGCCTGCGCGCAGGTGCTGATCGCGGGCGAGCGCGGCGGCGATCTGGCGCGCACCGCCTACCACGGGCTCGGCTTCGCGTTCGCCTATGCGCTGCTTCAGAAGGTCTTCCGCTTCGTCGCCGAGACGCCCACCCTGGCGATCCGGCAGACCAACCGCTACCTGCCGTCGGCGGTGCTGAGCGGCGACATCACGCCCGAGTACCTGGGCGTCGGCTACATCATCGGGCCGGAGATCGCCGGCGTGCTGGTGGCGGGCGGCGTCCTGGCCTGGCTGGGGCTCATCCCGCTGCTCGCCGTGGTGACGCCGCCCGACGCGATCGCCGCGCAGCTGGTCAAGCTGGGCTACCTGCCGAGCCTCTCCAGCGCCGGCGGGCCGGGCGGCTGGAATCCGGCGGCGCACGCCTTCGCCGACACCGCGGCGGCCGTCTACCGCGCCTACGTCCGCCAGATCGGGGCGGGCGCCGTTGCCGCCGGCGGCTTCATCACGCTGCTCAAGACACTCCCGACCATCGTGTCGTCGTTCAAGGAGAGCCTCGCCTCGTTCCGCCGGCACGACGGCGGCGCCGGCACCCTGCGGACCGAGCGGGATCTGCCGATCTCCTTCGTGGTGGTCGGCTCGGCCATCTTGATCCTGGTGACGGCGTTCTTGCCGTTCGTGCCCGGCTCGGGCGTCGGCAGCAAGCTCCTGCTGGGCGTCCTCATCGTGGTGTTCGGTTTCTTCTTCGTCACCGTCGCCAGCCGCATCGTCGGCCTCATCGGATCTTCGTCGAACCCGATCTCTGGCATGACGATCGCGACGCTGATGGCGACCTGCCTGGTCTTCGTCGGTCTCGGCTGGACGGGCGACGTCTACCAGCCGATGGCCCTCTGCGTGGGCGCCATGGTCTGCATCGCCGCCGCCAACGCCGGCGCGACCTCGCAGGACCTCAAGACCGGCTTTCTGGTCGGCGCGACGCCACGGGCGCAGCAGATCGGCCTGCTCATCGGCGTCGTGACCGCGACGGTGGTGGTCGGCTTCACCATCCGGTTGCTCGATCGGGCGCCGCTCCACCTGATCGGATCGGACCTCTACCCGGCACCGCAAGCGACGTTGATGGCGACGCTCATCAAAGGCTTGCTGGCGTTCAACCTCGACTGGCAGTTCGTGATGGTCGGCGTCGCGCTGGCCGCCACCATCGAGCTGTGCGGCGTGGGATCCTTGTCGTTCGCGGTTGGCGCCTACCTCCCCCTGTCGACGACCGCGCCGGTCTTCGTGGGCGGCCTGGTCCGCGCCTTCGCCGATCGCCGGGCGCGCCGGCACGACGCGCCCGGCTCGTCTCCGGCACCCGCCGCCCACGCTGAGCTCGGACCCGGGAACCTATTCGCCACCGGCCTGGTCGCGGGCGGCGCCGTTGCCGGGGTGGCGGTCGCGCTACTGACCGTCACCGATCGCGGCGCGCGCGTCGTCGCGCGGCTCTCCGTCGAGCATGCGCTGACCGGCCGGCTGGGCGCCGGTGGCTACCAGATTCTCGGCCTCTGCTGCTTCGCGACGATGGCGCTGACCCTAGCGCGCGTCGCCCGCTCGGCCGGCACCGACACCCACAACCCCAAATAGGCCGGAGGCCGGAGGCCGGCGCGTCGAAGGTGGGATTGCGCGGCCAGAGAGATTCGAACTCCCGACCCTCGGTTCCGTAGACCGATGCTCTATCCAGCTGAGCTATGGCCGCGTGTGAGAGGGACACGTATGCCGTGCGCCTGCGCCCCCGTCAAGAGGGAGCCGGCGGAAAACCGCCGGGTGTCTTGCGCCTGCGGGCGGGTTCCTCTATCGTGCCGCTTACCGTTGACAGAAGGCGGCACTGGAGAGGTGGCCGAGAGGCCGAAGGCGGCGGTTTGCTAAACCGTTATACGGCCCAAAAGCTGTATCGAGGGTTCGAATCCCTCCCTCTCCTCGGAGTGGTCATTAAACTGTGGAGGCAGACATGAAGACGACGAAGACGAAGACGGCGACAATGGGGATGATTGGGGCGATCGTATTGGTGGCGGCGGGCTGCACCGTCAAGACCTCGGGCACCCATACGTTGGCCGCCAACGTCCTCCCGGATGTGGCACCGAATACATGCGCCATCGTCGCGGGACCGGCTTCCGTGCCAGACTTCACGGACATGGCCTACAGCATCTTCAACAATTTCAGCGACGACTTCGACGCCGGCGTCGACACCGGAGACTGCTCGCTCTTCTACGCATACGGCATAGCCCCCGGAACCGATGTCGCCGAAAGCGAGACCGTTCCGCTGGGAACTTACTACCTCGAGATCAGCTGCCTGAGCAACGGCGGTA
>JADGRB010000068.1 GCA_017881315.1 Pseudomonadota bacterium | reverse complement strand
GGTGCCAGTTCCTCTCGACCTCTACTTCCTGATGGACAGCTCGAAATCGATGGCGGACCAGACCGGCGCGGGGACGACCAAGTGGGCCGCCGTCACCTCGGCTTTGAACATGTTCTTCAGCGACGCGGGCTCGGCAGGGCTGGGCGTGGGGCTCAAGTACTTCCCCGACGAGCAGTCGGCACCCCCCGGCACATGCACCACGGACGCTCAGTGTACGGTGGGCGGCACCAGCTATGGCCCGTGCGACCGGCGCCAGACCTGCGTCCCCGCCGGCAGTTCGGTCACGCAAGTCAGCCCTCTGTGCCTCAGCGCGAGTGATTGTACGGCTGCGGGGACGCCCGACTGCGGCCTCATCCAGGACTGCGGCAACAACAACTACTGCGCCGCCGGCCCCTCGGCGCCCGCGAACGCCTGCACCAAGCCCGGCACGACCACGGCCTGCGCCACCTTCGCCGGCTATTGCCACCTCCGCGACATCTGTATGAGCACCAAGTACGCGACGCCCGACGTTCCGGTGCTCACGCTCCCGGACACGGGGGGTCTGCTGTCTGCCTCCCTCACCCCCCACATGCCGGACGGCTATACGCCAACCGGCCCGGCCCTGGCGGGCGCCGTCTCCTTCGCGCAGCAGCGGCAGGCCAGCAACCCGGACCACAAGGTGGCGATCGTGCTCGTCACCGACGGACTGCCGGGGGGCTTCGTGCCCGGCTTCCCGCCGGCCGAATGCGCGCCGAGCGCCATCTCGGGCGCCAACAGCATCTCTTCCATCGCCATGGCTGCGGCCGCGGGAACGCCTCCGATTCTCACGTTCGTGGTCGGCATCTTCAACCCGGCGACGGCGGAGGGGGCAGCGGCACCCGCGAACCTCATGTCGCTCGCGATCGCGGGCGGGACCGGGAGCGCCGTCGTCATCGACGTCACGCAGAACGACGTCACGCCGAAGCTCCGCGCGGCTTTGGCCCAGGCGCAGACCAAGGCGATCGCCTGCTCGTACCAGATCCCGGCAGCCACCCACGGCAACGTCGATTTCGGCAAGGTGAACGTCCAGTTCACCAGCGGAACCGGGGCGGTGACGATCGTCGGACACACCACCTCGAAGGTCGCCTGCACCAAGGGCGGTTGGTACTACGACATCGATCCCTCGGTCGGGACGCCGACCAAGATCATCGCCTGCGATTCAACCTGTGCCGATTTCCAGGCCGACAATTCCAGCGGGCACGTCGACATCGTGCTCGGCTGCGCGACCATTGTGATCGACACCGGTATCTAAGATCCCCCGCTCAGGCGGCTTCAGACCCGCACGCCGACCGCCAGCCCTTCGCCGGTCGGCAACACCGTGGCGCGGAATTTTCCGCCGCGGGCGAGCGTCTCGTGCACGGACTGCATCGCCTCGATCGACGTGGCGCGCTCTCCGGTTGGTTTTTCGGGGAGGTGGCCGAACAGAAAAGCGTTGTCGAGCAGGACCAGACCGCCGGGTCGAAGGTTGTCGGCGGCCCAGGCCAGGTACGCCGGGTAGGCATCCTTGTCGGCGTCGATGAACACCAGATCGACGGGGCCGTCCGGCGCGAGACCCGGCAGCACGTCGAGCGCGCGCCCGACGTGAACCCGCGCGCAATCGGTGAAGCCGGCGCGGCGAAAGCTCTCGCGCGCGATCTCGGCGTGGCGGGGATCGATCTCGATGGTGTCGAGCTGGCCGCCGGCCCCCATGCCGCGTAGGAGCGCGATCCCGGAGTAACCGCCGAGCGTCCCGATCTCGACGGCGCGACGCGCGCCCGAGAGGCGGGCCAGCACCTCCAGGTGGCGCGCGTCGAGCGGGGCGACCTGGATGTCGGGCAGGCCGGCGGCCACGCTGCGCGCGCGGACGTCGGCCAGGAGCTCGTCCTCGGGCGCGTAGAGGCGCGAGATATAGTCGGCGAGTCCGGGATCGTCGTTGCCGAATCCCTTGTTCATGGCTTGAACCTGCCGCGCCGAAACCGGAGCGTCAACAGCGACTCCAGCAGCACCAGAACGATCGCCGCCGCGCCGAGCGCGTGCCAGAGCTCGAGGCGGCGCTGCGGGGCGGGCCCCGCCAGCGCGGGCGTGGCCACCCGGTCGGGCCGCTTGTCGTCGGGGAGGCGCGCCGGATCCGATTCGCGAACGTCGAGGTTGACGACGAAGGCGGCGTCGGGGCGATCGCTGACGGACCCATCTCCGCGGGCGGCACGCACCCGGTAGAAGCCCGGCTCGTCGGTTTCCGTGAAGACCACCAGCCGGCGCGCGCGCGCCTCGCCCGCGTGGGACGCGGGCGACAGCCAGCGCGAGTCGCCGTTCGGCCGCACGATCTCGATCCGGCGATCGTCGGCGTCGAGGCCGATCTCGCGCTTCTGTCCCACCGCGATGGCGGAGGTGGCCTCGCCCGACGGAGCGCCCGCCAGGTAGCGGGCCGCTTCCTGGACCAGCGGCAAGAACCCGGGGCGGATGGGCAGGTCGGTCCACTCGCGGTCGACGGTGGTGGTGAGCAGCAGGACCCGGCCGCGCCCGATCTCCGCCTCGACCAGGGCCGGCGCGCCACTTTCGTAGCGCAGCACCACCCGCCGCCCGGGGGCGTCGGGAAGAGGCGTGAGCAGCATGAACTGGAAGAAGCGCGCGGACGAGAGCCCGTCCCCCTGCGCCGGAAACGCCGACAGCAGCGGGTGCCGGCGATCGATGGGGGCCAGCCGCTCGGCGGGACGGAGATCGACCGTCTCGCCCTCGGGGTGCGCGCCCGGTGACGCCGCCGCGGTCCGCTTGAGTCCGAGCGGCTGCGGCAGGATCTTCTTGAGCTCCTGGTTCCAGGCGTCGGTGTCGATGTGATCGCCGACCGAGATGAAGAGGCCGCCGCCGGCTTCCACGTAGCGGACCAGGGCCGCCGCGACAGCGGGCGTCGGTCGGTTCACGTTGGCCAGGAAGATCGCGCCGAAGCTGGCGAGGTCGCGGCCACCCAGATCGTCGGCCAGCGTCGTGATGACCGAAAAGCCGCTGCCGCCGGCGCGCAGGGCGGCCTCCAGGAAGAAGACCTCGTCCTCGGTCCGGACCGTGCGCGGGTCTCCGTCGACGATCAGCACGCGCAGGCCGCGCGACGCCTCGACCAGGCAGGCGCGCCGATCGTCGAGCGGGAAGCCGTCGTGATCGATCACCGCGTCGGCCTCGTGCGCGCCGCCCCCCGCGATGGTGTGGACGAAGCGCTTGCGGGCGTGGCCGTGGGCGGGAACGTCGACGAAGCCGCGCGCGACCTCGACGCCGTCGAGCGCCAGCGTGACCCCGAGGGCGTGGACCGGCTCGGCCGCGAAGTTGGCGATCTCGGCCACCACCGCGATCCCCTGGGCCCCTTCCTCCGGGGCCGGCTCGGCAGCGAGGCCGACGATGGCGCGATTCTCCCAGGGCGCGCCGCCGCTGACGTCGAGGATGACCAGCTCCGGTCCGCCGGCCGCGGCGGGGGGCAGGGAGACCTCTTGCCATCCGGTGGCCTGCAGATCGGTGACGGCGTAGATCAACCGATCGCCGTGCGGCGAGCCGGTCAGGATCTGCGTCGCGCGCCGCAGCGCCGCCGCGAAGTCGGCCCGACGGGCCGAGCAGGGGACGGCGTCGAGCGCCAGCAGCACGCGCGCGCGATCGCTGGAGAGCTCGGCGACCGGCGCGGTGGCGCCCTCCGACGCCAGCACCAGCGCCACCTCGGAGTCGGGCGACAGGTGATCGATGACCGCCCGGGCCCGCGCGCGGGCCACCTCGAACGGTGTCCCGTCGTGGCCGCGCCGGCGCATGCTGGCCGAATCGTCGAGCACCACCACCGCGCTCTGCGAGCGCCCGGTCACGGCCGGCAGGTCCGACTTCACCTCGACGAACGGGCGGGCGAACGCGAGCGGCAGGGCCATCGCCAGACCGGTGCGCACGATCAGCAGGAGGACGTCGCGCAGCCGCCGCCGAGCCGAGACCTCGCGCTCGGCGCGCAGCAGAAGCTCCATCGCCGCGAAGCGGATCGGTCGGGCGCGCCGCCGGCCGATCCGGTGGATCAGGGCGGGGAGGGCGGCGGCCAGCAGACCGAGCAGCAGCGACGGCGCGACAAAGTGCACGTCGCTATCTCCGCGCCCGCTGGCGGGCGAAGAGGAACGCCCGCAGCACCTCGGCGGGGGGTTCGACCGTGGTCGCGAACTGGTACTCGACCCGCGCCTCCACGCAGATCTGTCGCCAGCGCTCGCGCAGCGCCAGCGATTCGCGCCGGAACGAGGCGGCCAGATCGCGTGGGTCCACCAGGAGGCGGCGCGCGTCGTCCGGCTCCATCGCCTCGAAGGCGGTGACCTCGTCGTAGGGGAGCTCGACCTCGTCGGGGTCGAGGATCTGGAAGACCACCACGTCGTTGCCGCGCGAGCGGACCTGGCGCAGGCGATCGGCCAGATCGGCCGGCGCGTCGAGCAGATCGGTGAAGAGCACGATCAAGCTCCGGCGGTCGGCCATCTCGGCGACGTGGGCCAGGGCCCGCCCCGGCTCGGTGCGCCCGGCCGGCGTGACCGCCTCGAGCGCGATGAGCAGATCGCGGATGTGCCCCCCGCGCGTGCGTGGCGGCAGGTACTGGCGGGTGCGATCGTCGAACAGCAGCAGGCCCGCCGGATCGCCCTGCTGGGCCAGCAGATACGCCAGCGCCGCCGCCAGGTAGCTGCCGTAGGTCAGCTTGCTCGGTCCCCGGCGCCCGTAGCCCATCGAGGCCGAGGCGTCCAGCACCAGAAACGTGCGCATCTCGGTCTCGTCCTCGAAGCGCTTGAGGTAGTAGCGATCGACGCGCCCGACTGCCTTCCAGTCGATGCGGCGGATGTCGTCTCCGGGCGCGTATTCCTTGTGCTCGGCGAATTCGATAGAGGCGCCCGCGTGCGGGTTCTGATGCAGCCCCGCGAAGGCCCCCTCGACGATCACGCGTGCCCGCACGCTCATCGATTCGAGGCGCGCGATGTCCTGAGGATCGAGCGCCAGCGTCGGCATCGGCCCGGCTCTCGTCAGGCGGGCCGGACGGCCTCGATGAGCCGTTCAACCAGCAGGTGCGAGGTGAGGCCGTCCGCCTCGGCGTGAAAATTGAGCAGCACGCGGTGGACCAAGACCGGCGCGGCCAGCGCACGCACATCTTCGATCGACGCCGCGTAGCGACCATTCAGGATCGCGCGCGCCTTGGCCGCCAGCACCAGATACTGCGAAGCGCGCGGTCCGGCCCCCCAGGAGACGTACTTCTTGATGAAGTCGGGCGAAGGTCCCTCGCCCGGGCGGCTGGCGCGGCAGAGCGCCACGGCGTGCGCGACGACGTGGGGCGCCGCCGGCACCCGCAGCACCAGATCCTGCAGCTCGAGGATCCGCTCCGGCGACAGCACCTTGCGCAGCGTCGGGCGGTAGGCGGTCGTCATCTGGTTGACGATCTGCACCTCCTCGGCCGCCGACGGGTAGCCGACGTCGATCTGGAACATGAAGCGATCGAGCTGCGCCTCGGGCAAGGGATAGGTCCCCTCCTGCTCGATCGGGTTCTGGGTCGCGAACACCAGGAACGGCAGCGGCAGCGCGTAGGTCTGCCCGCCGGCCGACACCCGGTACTCCTGCATCGACTGCAAGAGCGCCGCCTGCGTCTTGGGCGGCGTGCGGTTCACCTCGTCGGCCAGCACCACGTGCGCGAAGATCGGGCCGCGCACGAAACGGAAGACGCGGCGGCCGGTCGCGCGGTCCTCCTCCAGCACGTCGGTGCCGGTGATGTCGGCCGGCATCAGATCGGGGGTGAATTGAATCCGGCCGAAGGACAGCGCCAGCGCGTCGGCCAGCGTCTGGATGAGCAACGTCTTGGCCAGCCCCGGGACGCCCACGAACAGGCAGTGCCCGCGCGCGAACAGCGCGACCAGCAGGTGATCGATGACCCGCTCCTGCCCGACGATCCGCTTGCCGATCTCGGCGACCAGCGCGCGCCGCGCCCCCGCGATCTCGGCTACGGCGTCGAGATCGCGGTCGGCATCCGAGATGGAAATGGGTGGGGGTGTGGGAGCGGGGTCGGCCATCCCCGGCCAGAATGCCATGTGCGGGCGGCGGTTGCCATGAACGCTGGTCGGACGACCGATCGCGTATCGATTGCGCAGAGAGAGATTCAACCGGGTCCGGGTCTTTCCATTACATAGCGTATAGGCTATATTCCAGATTGGCATATCCGCCAAGACGACGCGCAAGCGACTACGGAAACGAAGAGAAGGAGCCACGCAATGAATTTAGTCCCCGGTCGAAAACGAGAACGTCTCGATGAAGTCCAGCCGTCTCAGGCCGTTCTTGGAGCGCATGCTCGTTCAGCCGGCAGCGGAAACCTTTGAGGACGCCCGAATGACGCTTGCCAAGACGCTGAACGCTGTCGAAGACGAGATGTCTGGAGCCCCATACAATCCGAAGGCGTGGCTGTGGGACGGGCGCATGTACCCTCCGGAAGACGACGCCATCAGGCCGGTAGATGGCCGCCCGGACGTAAAGCGCTTTCGGAGCCGTTCGCACAATACCTTCATCGCGATGACCGGGGCGATTCGGATCGAGACCGCGGCACAGGAAATCCTTCTAGACAAGCCCGGCCGGGATGGTCGACGGGTGTTCGAATGAAAGGCGCCGTGTCCCCCAGGCAGCACGTCGACAGACTGGTCCGGTTGCTCCGAAGACAAATTCCGTCCGCTTCCCTGAGCGTGGACGCACCCGTCAAGGCGTCTGGCCACTGGTTCGTCGATCTGAAAGCTGGCATTCAGGCCTTCACCATCGAGTTCCGTCCCGCGCTCGGGTTTGGACTGTCGTCTGTGGGTCGCGAGGACGAGGGCTACGGAGAAGGCCCGGACGAGTTTCACCCCGAGGATGATGCCGTCGTCGCCCGCTTGCTCCAGCTCATAAAGACGCGTCGGCGCACGGAACCGGATCGAATTCGCTTTCTTCAGGAGCTTCGGACGAGACGTAGCGTCGCCCAGACGACGATAGCGGCGAGACTTGGCATCAGGCAGCCGACGGTTTCCAAGATGGAGCGGCGGGAGGATCTAAATCTGAGCACGCTTCGCCGGTTCGTCGAGGCACTGGGAGGTGAGCTCCACGTTACCGCGCAGTTCGCCAACGAGTCTGTCGAGATCGGACCGTCTAAGAAGAGCGCGTAGTAGCCGGGACGACGATCCAAGTCAGCGGGCGCCAGCGACCCTTTGAGGCGTTGCGGGGTCTCGTGTTATTTAGTGACCAATGGAGGTCGCCATGCAGCGTTCGCGTCATTCCCTTGGTGGGTTCGGAGTTCTTGCTGCAGCGACGGTGTTTTCGAGCGTCCTGCTCGCGCCGCGCGCCGCGCACGCCGGTGGCCGCATCGTCGTGAGCGACGTCGAGTTCGGGGCGTTCGGATCCGAGAAGGAGATGAACGCCGCCCTCAAGAAGCAGGCCAAGACCAGCTTCAAGGGGGACGGCGCCTGGACGCTCAACCTGATGGTCTTCCTGGGCGGCGGCGCCGGCACCGAAAAGATCAACATCGTCTACTACGACATGTCGAAGAAGCCGCCCGATCAGGTGAGCTTCACCGAGGTTGCCGTGAAGGCCGACCAGAAGATCGTCCAGCTCAACGGTCAGGGGATCTCGAAGGAGATGGGGTTCGTCAAGGGCCACAAATACGAGATCCGGGCGACGCGTCTGGTGGGCGGCAAGGAAAAGGTCTACGCGAAGACGACCATCACGTTGAAGTGAGCGCGCCCGGACGCGGAGCCGTCGCGATCTCGTTCGGGCGAGCCCGCGCGCTCTCGATCCTGTTTTCCGGTGCCGCCCTGTTCTTCGGCGCCGCCCTGCTCTTCGGCGCCGCGCTGACGGCCGGTTGTTTGCGGACGCCGCGGGGTGCCGCCGTCGCGGAGAACGCGCCCTATCTGGATCCGCGACGCCCGGCGGCCGAGCGCGCGGCCGATCTGGTGCGCCGCCTGACCGTCGCGGAGAAGATCGGGCAGATGATGACGGCCGCGCCGGCCATCCCGCGGCTGGGCGTTCCGGCCTACGACTGGTGGAACGAGGCGCTCCACGGGGTGGCCCGCGCCGGTCGCGCGACCGTCTTCCCGCAGGCGATCGCGCTGGGCGCCACCTTCGACGAGCCGCTGGTCCGCCAGATCGCGGGCGTGATCTCCGACGAGGCGCGCGCCAAGTTCAACCTGGCCCAGGCCCGCGGCGAACGGGGCCGCTACCAGGGGCTGACGTTTTTTTCGCCCAACGTGAACATCTTTCGCGATCCGCGCTGGGGCCGCGGGCAGGAGACCTTCGGCGAGGATCCGGTCCTGACCGCGCGGCTGGCGGTGGCGTTCATCGGCGGCCTGCAGGGGCTGGGGGAAGATCCCCGCTATCTGAAGACCATCGCCACCGCCAAGCACTTCGCGGTGCACAGCGGGCCCGAGGCGGAGCGGCACGTCTTCGACGCGCGCCCGAGCGCCCACGATCTGACCGACACCTATCTGCCGCAGTTCGAAGCGGCGGTGCGCGAGGGACAGGTCGGCTCGGTGATGGCCGCCTACAACCGCCTCGACGGCGAGGCCTGCGCGGCCAGCCCGAAGCTGCTCTCCCAGACGCTGCGCGGGAAGTGGGGCTTCGACGGCTACGTGGTCGGCGACTGCGGTGCGGTCGACGACATCTTCGCCACCCATCACCTGAAGCCGTCGCGGGCGGCGGCGGCCGCCGCGGCGCTGCGCGCGGGGACCGATCTCGACTGCGGGCACGCCTACGACGCCCTGGGGCCGGCGCTGGCGGCGGGGCTCGTCGGGGAGGCCGATCTCGATCGCGCCCTGGTCCGGCTGTTCACGGCGCGTTTTCGGCTGGGCCTCTTCGATTCGCCCGAGCGCGTCCCCTGGTCGCGCCTCGCGGAGTCGGTGATCGACGCGCCCGCGCACCGGCAGCTCGCGCGCGTCGCCGCCGCGCGCGCCGTGGTGCTGCTCGAAAATCGCGGAGGCGTGCTGCCGCTCGCGCCGACGGTCAGGCGTCTGGCCGTCGTCGGTCCGACCGCCGACGACGAGGACGTCCTGCTCGCGAACTACCACGGCACGCCCTCGCACGCGGTGACCTTGCTCGATGGCCTCAAGGCGGCCGCGCGGGCCCGCGGGGTGACCGTCCGGTACGCGCGGGGCGCCGCGCTCTCGGGGCGCGGCGGATCGAGCGCGCAGCTCGGCGAGGCCGTGGCGGCCGCGCGCAGGAGCGATCTCACCGTCGCCGTGGTGGGTCTCGACCCGCGCCTCGAAGGGGAAGAGAACGAGAGCCCGCTCAACCCGGCTGGCGACCGGCGGGAGATCGGGCTGCCGGCCGTCCAGGAGAAGCTGGTCGAGGCGATCATCGCGACCGGCAAGCCGGTGGTGGTGGTGCTCACCGGCGGCAGCGCGCTGGCCATCCCCTTCATCGCCGCCCACGCCGCCGCGGTGCTCTATGCCTGGTACCCGGGCGAAGAAGGGGGAAACGCCGTCGCCGACATCCTTTACGGCGCCGCCAATCCGGCCGGCCGGCTCCCCATCACGATCTACCGCTCGGCCGACGATCTGCCGCCCTTCGCCGACTACGCGA
This sequence comes from Pseudomonadota bacterium, assembly GCA_017881315.1. Classification (GTDB taxonomy): domain Bacteria; phylum Myxococcota_A; class Polyangia; order Fen-1088; family Fen-1088; genus JADGRB01. The sequence goes on along the minus strand of JADGRB010000068.1, from coordinate 8,492 downwards.
TGCGCGGCCGCACCTACCGCTACTTCGACCGGCCGCTCTACCCCTTCGGGTACGGCCTCTCCTACACGACGTTTCGTTACGCGAATCTGACCGTCGCGCCCGACAACCGGACGGTCTCCGTCGAGGTCCAGAACACCGGCGCGCGCGCCGGCGACGACGTGATCCAGGCCTACCTGATTCCGCACGGCCTGCCGGCCACTGCGCCGCGCCGCTGGCTGGCCGCGTTTGCGCGGGTGACGCTGGCGCCCGGAGAGCGCCGCACCGTCTCGCTGGCGCTGCCGCCGCACGCGCTGTCGTTCGTCGACGAGGGCGGCGAGTGGCGGCCGCTCACCGGCGCCGCCGACATCGCGGTCGGCGGGGCGCAGCCCGATCGGGCGGGGCGCTACGCCGACGACGCCCGAGGCCTGACGGCCTCGGTGCGTCTCGGGAAATGACCGGCCAGGGGCCGGTCCGACTAGCGAATGAAGTAGGTGAAGCCGAAGCCGGCGGTGGTCTGGCCGCCGATACCGATGTTGGTCGAGGTGTTGTTGTCACCGAAGGTGATCGCGAAACCGACGCGCCCCGAGAGGGCGAAGTTCGGGGTCAGGAACACCCGCGCCTCTGCGCCCGGCTCGAGATCGAACGAGGTCGTCGACGCGCCCCCAGCGGAGGTGTAGTTGAGTCCCGCGCCGCCGCCGAGGGAGAAGTCGCTGTTGACGCCGCGGAAGAGGTGATACCAACCGCCGGCGCCGAACTGGAAGTTCGAGCTCGAGGGCGCCATTCCGGGCCCGGAGGTGTGCGCGTAGCTCAACGTGCCTTCGATGTGAAACATGGTCTGGTCGTAGACGACCTGGGCGCCGGCCAGTCCGCCGAGCCAGGCGACCGCGCCGAAGCCGAGACCGGCGCCGCCACCCGAGGGGCTAGACACGACCACCGCCGTCGGTGGCGGGGACGCCGGCGGCGGCGTGGCATCCGTTTGGGCCATCGCGGGAGCGGCGGCCAGAGTCAGGGCGAGACCACCCAACAACAACGACGATAGGAACAGGGGCTTTTTCATCGGATCTCCTCGGTGTTTCATGGATGTTCGACAGATGTGACTTCGAGCCAGGCCAGTATCCCTACTCACCCCGCTTGGTCAAATTCAGAACGCGCGCGCCGAGTTGCGTTAGGCCGAACTACCGGTTTACAGAAATTGTCGAGTGGCCGGGTGGTCGCTACTCGGCGGCGAGCTGTTTACAGAACTGCTGCTCGCGGGTGATGGCGGCCTCGGCGGGACGATCTTGGACGGCGACCTTGCCATAGGCCGCCGCCAGCGCGCAATGGACCTGCGGATCGAAAGGGTTGGTCGCCAGCGAAGCGCGCAGCGAGACGATCGCCGCCGGCGCGTCGCCGAGCGCGAGCTCGGCCTCGCCCGCGATCAAGTTGGTCCAGGGGAGATCGGGATAGATCGCCAGCACGGGCGCCAGCGCCTTGAGCGCGCGGTCGGGCTCGCCGAGGGCCAGGTAGGTCCGTCCCAGCTTCACCGGGAAGACCCAGCTCGCGGAGGGATCGCCGCGCTCGCCCGGTCGCCCCGCGACCGCCTTGGCCCCTTTTTCGTATTCGGCGACCGCGGCGCGCGGGCGCTCGCGCCGGAGCAGCATGTTGCCGAGGCGCAGGTAGCGGTAGGGCGCGCCGGCCTTGAGCGTCGACGACAGCGCGTCCTCCTCGGCGGGGTTGCGCCCCGACGCGATCGCGTTGGCCTTGCGGACATGGGTGGTCGCGATGTCGATCGCCGGGAAGGTCTTGTAGCGCTGCGCCGCCATGAACGCGCGCCAGCCGCGCTCGAACTCGGGCCAGCCGCCGCCGGCCGCGGCCGCGACCGCCTGGCGCGCGTCCTCGCCCGCCGCGACGCGCTTGATCGCGTCGCGCAGCGCCGGCATGCCGCCCTTTTCGTGCAGGTAGGCGACGGCGTTCTCGACCTCGGCGAAGGCGAGCGTCGCGTCCTCGGCCGAGGGCAGCTTGGCCATCGACGGGTGCATCGCCTCGAAGCTGATCAGGTGCCCGGAGCGCAGGGCCTTGGCCAGCAGGTGCTCCATCGGCGGCGCGATGCGCCCGCCGGGCGGCTCGCGCCAGCGGCGTTCGAGAAACTTCGCCAGCCCTTCTTGCAGCCAGACCGGGGCGCGGTCGCCGGTCAGCGTCGAGACCGCGTAGTGAACCAGCTCGTGGTTGATGCTGTCGAGCCAGGGGTAGCCGTAGGCGAGGGCGCGCGGGGTGGTCACCATGAGGCGCGCCCATTTGCACAGTGCGATCGTCCCGGTGCGCGCCACCTCGGCCACCGAGAGCGACGAGACCGCCGCCAGATCGGAGGGGCTGCGATAAAACTCCACCCGGATCGGCAGCTCGGCCTCGAAGCCCAGATCGGCGTGAAGCGCGGCGTAGGCCGCCTCGAGCGTGTCGCGTGCATACGGCATCAGCACCGCGTCCTCGGGCGCGTACCGGATGATGACGTGGGCCGAGCGCTCTTCCTTGTGGTCCTTGACCGCGTCGCGGGCCGCGCGCGCGAGCTCCGCCAGCGAGCGGATCTCCGGATTCGAAGGCGCCGCCTGCGCCGCCGTCGCGAGCGCGCGCACCGCGCCGTCGTAGTCGCCGGTGAGGAACTTCTGGTACCCCGTGAGATAGGCGGTCTCGGGCGCGTTCGGCGCCGTCTTCTCGAGCGCGGCCAGCGCCGTCGCCGCGTCGTGAAATCGCCAGGCATCGAGCATTGCGTCGATCTCTTGAACCGGGGACCCTGGGAGGGTCCCCGTACCCCCCCGCGACGGACGCAGCTGGGCAGAGCCCAGCTGCGTCCACGCGATATGCCGCCCCATGAGCATGAGCGCCACAGCGGCAATTGCGACCGTCTTGGTCCTCACTTGACCAGCTCCTCGTAGTAGCGGCGAACCTCGTCGCGGTAGCGCTCGGGCGCCTTCTCCTTCATCGCGTCGAGCAGCTCCTGGCGCCAGGCGCGCGGGGCGCTGGAGTCGTCGGCGCCGGGGATGCGCACCGGATCGCGGTGCTGCTCCGCGCCGCCCATCGACCGCTCCTGCATCGAATCGCGCAGCTTGGCCAGTCGATCGGCGGCGTCGCGTTCGGCGGTGGCCGCCGGCTTCGATTCCTCGCGTCGCAGCAGATCGCCCGCCTGCCGCATGCGCGCCCCCGCGCCCTTGAGCTCCCCTTCGGCCTTCTCCATCCCCGGCATCTTGCCCAGGCGCCGCGCCGCCTCCTCGGCGAGCTCGTCGGTGCGCCGGCCGATCGCCGACTGCTTCTCGGCCTGCGCGCGCGCCGATTCGCGCTGCTCGGGGGTGAGCGTCTCCGACGGTTTCGGCATCAGCTTGGCCAGATCGTCGGCAATCTCTTGAGCGATCGCCCGGGCGTCGCCCACCGGGATCGCGCGCTTGTCGGGCTCCGCCTCGGTGCCCGGGTGGCGCCCCCGGCGCGCCTCGGCCATCTCGTCGAGGTGCTCGCCCGCGCGTTCGAGGCTGCTCTCGGCGCGTTCGGCTTCCCCCTTCGCCTCGGCCAGATCGCGCTCGGCGAACAGCCGCCGCATCTGCTTGGCGCTCTCGCGCGCGCGGTCGATCTCCTCGGCCAGCGCGCTGCTGGGATCGCCGGTCGGCACCGTCGCCAGGCGCTGCTTGAGCCGCTCGATCTTCTCGACCTCTCGCTTCAAGAACTCGTCGAGCTGCCCCTTGAGCCGGCGCTCGACCTCCGCCTCCTGCTTCTCCGCGACCCCCTGGGTCTCCTTCTGCAGGGCGCGCTCGTCGCCTTCGATGTCGCCGATCTTCTTCATGAGGTCGGCCACCACCCGGTTCTCCTGGGGGAACCGCTCGGCGCCGAATCCATCCAGGTTCTGATCTAGCATCTTGCGCATGCCGCGCAGATCGTCGCCCAGCTGGGCGAGCGCCTTTTGCAGGTCGGCGTCGTCCCCCTTCTCGATCATGTCGTCGAGCTTGCGCGCCTGATCCGCCAGCCCCTTCAAGTCCGGGAGGTTGCGCCACTCCTCGGGGACGTCGTTGCGCGCGCGCAGCGCCGCGATCTTCTGCGCCAGGTCGCCGAGCCGCGCGCGCAGCTCACGCGCCTCGCGCGCCAGCTGGCGCCGCAGCCCCTCGTCCTTGGTCTTCTTGTAGCGCTCCAGCAGATCCTGGAGTCGCTGGTGCGCGTCGGTCAGCTCCTTGCCCAGGCTGGCGAGATCTTCCAGGCGCTGTCGCCCGATCAGATCGTCGAGCAGTAGCACGTCGCTCTCGAGCTCGGCCACCTGGCGCGCCGCGATGGTGCCGAGATGCGCGTGGCCGCCCCCGGCCGCATTTCCCTTGCCTTTGAGGGCGCCCAGCGCCAGCGCCTCCTCGCGAAGCAGATGCTCCAGGCGGTCGGCGATGCCGGCCAGCGCCGCGCGCAGCGCCTTGCCGAGCACCCCGTTGCGCCGGTCCTGGTCGAGGAGCTGACCGAGCAGGGCCAGGTGCGACTCCTCCGCGTCGTGCACCGCCGCCTGCGCCGCCAGGCGCCTCCCGGCGAGGTCCGTGTCGTTGACGCCGGCCGGCGCCGGGGCGGTCGCATCGTGCTCCAACCGATCGCCGAGATCGCCGATCAATTTTTCCAGCAGCTCCCGCTGGCGATCGAGGCGGTCCTCCACGCTCTCGTGCGGGTTCTGGATCACCACGTAGAGCGTCCGCGACGATCCGATCTTGGGGCCCGAAACCTCGTCGCGGTCGCGGGCCTCGATCCGATAGGCGACCCGCGCGGCGCCCGCGAGCCCCGCCGTCGTCGGGTCCCACAGGGTCCGCCCCTGCACGGTGCGCACGCCCGCGGCGTCCCGCAGCGGCAGGCGCTGCTCCGGGCGATCGCCGACGCGGTAGACCAGCTCCACGGCGCCCAGGCCGAAATCGTCGCTGGCCGAATAACCGACCTCGATCGGGCGCGGCGTGGCCAGCTCGAGGCGGTCGGCGGGCCCCAGGATCTCCACCCGCGGGGGCGCGTCCGGCTCGGCCGTCAATCGGTGGCTGCGCTCTTCGCGCACCGGCCGTCCAAACGGAGGCTCGAGCCAAAATCGGTAGCTGCCGTCGGCGGTGAGCGTCAGGTCGGCCGTGAGCGCGTCGCCCGAGAGCGGCGCGGCCACCTCGCCCATTTCGCCGGCCTCGCCCAGCAGCAGCAGCGCCTTGCGGGCCGGCCGCAGCGGGTGCGTCTCGATGTGCACGCGTGTGCCCTTGACGGCGGAGACGTCGCCGGTCGATCCGTCCACCGTCCGGGGCGGCATCCCGGTATAGGCCGGATAGGTGTAGGTGAGGCGCACGTCACCGACGAGCGGCGCCGACGAAACGGTCGCCCCTTCGAAGCGCGAGGGGTGGTGGATCAACGTCCGCAAGCCGTGCGCGATCCCGGGCCAGGTGACGGCCGCCGCGATCACGGCCGCCGCCGCCAGCGTCGACGTCGCGATCGCGCGGGTGGCCGGACGCAACGACACCAGCCGGCGGGGCGCGAGCGGCGCCACGGCGCCGGCCACCTGCGCGCGGAATGCGCGTACCAGCCCCGGCGAGATGGCGGCGCCGCGCTCGCTCTCGGTCGGCGCCGCTGCGAGCTCGACCGCCGAGAGAAGATCGCTCGCCAGCGCCGGAAACAGAAGGCCGGTCTGGCGCGCCGCCGCCTGGTCGCCGCGCAACGCGCGGGCCGGTCGGACCACGCCGGTCGCGAGCGCGCCCAGCGCCAGCGCCGCGGCCAGGCTGGCCGTCACCGTCGGCCAGAAATCCGCCGGGCCGACGGCCGTCGCCGCGAGCCCGAGCCCGAACAGGCCGACGGCGAGCAGGGCGGCGGCGTAGCCGGCGGCGCGCAACCCCGCACGCAGCAGGAGCCGGCGCCGGATGGCCCCGAGAAAGTCCTGAATGCCGTCGCGCTCGTGCATTTCGCCCTGGCGGAATCGTATCAACTTAGTGCGCGCGTTGCCCGCGCCTCTCGACGCCGCTCCCCTGCTAGTATCCGCGGACAGTGCTCCCGCCGCCTCTCCCGCCCGGTCTCGGGCGCCCGCCGCCGGCGGGCCCTTCTGGCGCGGCGGCGCGCGTCCGACTCTGGATCTCCGCCCACCGCCGGCTGAGCGCGGCCGTCGGCATCGCGCTCGGCCTGCTGGTGGTCTATCCATTTGCGGTGGGGGCCCTGGCCGCGCACCTCTGCGCCAGCCGTCTCTCGGCGCGGCTGGGGCAGACGGTGACGGTCGGGCAGGGACGCGCCGGTCTGGGCGAGGTGGTGCTCCACGATCTGGTGGTGGCCGGAGCGCCGGGCGGCGCGCCGCTGGTGACGATCACCCGCATCACGATTCCGTTCGGCCTCGCGCTGGGGATGCACAGCGCCGTACACGTGGCGGGCCTGCGGGTCCGCGCCGTGCGCGGCGGCAGCGGCGACAACCTGAGCGCGATCCTGGCGCAGGTTCGCGGACGGCGCGCCGCCGGTGCTCCGGAGTCCTCCGGCGGTCCTCCGGCGGCCTCGGGCGGTTCTCCGGCGGCCTCCGGCGGCGGCACCAGCTTGCCCGCGGTGGTGATCGAGAGCGCGTCGATCGACGCCCGCGACGAGGCGAGCCACCTGCGCGTCTCGATCGCCGCGCTCGACGGCGAGGTTCAACCGGGGTCGCGGCTCGCGCTCCGGATGCACGGCCTCCGCGGCGGCCTGATGCTGGGCGGGGAGGGCGAAGGGCCGCACTTCGACGCCGACGAGCTGGACGTGCAGACGCCGCTTGCCGGGATGAAGCCTTCGGGCATCCCGTCGGTGCGCATCGCGGGGGGGACCGCCTCGCCGTTGCCGTCGCTGGCGCTCACCGGCATCGCCGGCGTGATCGCGCCGCCCCCGGCCGGCGTCGTCGGCGCGTCGACCGGCCTGGTCATCGATCTGCGCGGCAGCTACGGCGGCGCCCACGAGGCGCTCTGGACCGCCAAGGGGCACGCCGAGCCCGAGCGCGGGACGGGGGCGCTGGCGCTGCGCGCCGAGCAGTTCTCGCTCGGCCGGATCGCCGACGTGTTGCCCCGCTCCGTGCTCAAGCCGGCCAACACCACGCTCGACGCGGCGCTGGATCTCACCTGGAACGGCGACGCGGTGAAGTTCGCCGGTGACCTGGCGGTGGTGGGGCTCTCGCTGCAGAACGAGGCGCTCGCCGTCGAGCCGGTCGAGAACGTCTCGCTGGGCCTGACCTTGCGCGGGACGGCCTACCCGCTGGCGCGACGGCTCGAGCTCGAGCGCGCCGAGGCGCGGGTTCGCGACGTCACGGCGCGCTTGTCGGGTCGGGTCGCGCTGCCGGCGGGCGCGTTCCGCTTCACCAACGGCAAGACGCTGAGCGTGGTGCCGAACATCGATCTGACATTCTCGGTGCCGCGCGTCTCCTGCCCCAAGCTGCTGGCCAGCATTCCGACCGCGCTGGTGCCGCGCCTGGAGGGGTTCGTGATGCAGGGGAACTTCGCCGCCGACGTGGGCATCAAGATCGACTTCGCCCACCTCGACGATCTGGACCTGAGCGGCAAGGTCGGGATCGACGGCTGCAAGGTGCTGAAGGCGCCCGACGACATCAAGGCGCTGGCCGACGCCAAGACCCGGGTCATCAACGTCGAGGCGCCGAAGCTTCCGGGCGGCGCGTCGGGCGAGACCGACACCCTGGCGGTGGTGGTGGGCCCCGACAACCCCGACTTCATCCCCTACGACCAGATCTCCCCGTTTCTGGTCGGTTCGATCATGACCACCGAGGACAACGGCTTCTTCAAGCACCGTGGCTGGGTCAGCTCGGAGTTCAAGAGCGCCCTGCGCCGAAACCTGAAAGGCGGCGGCTTTCGACTGGGCGCCTCCTCGATCACCATGCAGATGGTCAAGAATGTCCTGCTGACCAAGGACAAGACGCTGTCGCGCAAGCTGCAGGAGCTGTTCTTGGTCTGGTACCTCGAACAGGTGCTCCCGAAGGAGCGGATCCTCGAGCTCTACTTCAACGCCATCGAGTTCGGCCCGCGCATCTACGGCATCGGCCCGGCGGTGCGCCACTACTTCGGCAAGCGCCCCGCCGAGCTGACGCCCCTCGAGGCGGCCTTCTTCTCGTCGATCCTGCCCAGCCCCAAGCGACGCTACATCCAGTACTGCCACGGCGCGCTCACCGCACAGTGGGACCGCTACGTGCGGCGGATTCTGGCCAAGGTGCACGAGCGCGGCCGCATCACCGACGAGGAGTACGCGACCGCGAGCGCGCAGCCGTTCGTGTTCGATCGGCGCGAGGCCAGCTTCACCGAGAAGCAATGTCTCGACTGGGTCAAGAGCATGGCCCCCAAGCCCGAGCCGGAGACGCCGCCCGATCTCGACGAGGGCGACACCGATTCCGACGGCGGCGGCTGGCCGCAGAAGAGGCTGCGCCGCCTGTACACGCACGCCGGTGCCCCGACCTCCCGCCGTCCGGCCACGCCCGGCGGCAAACCGGCCAGCGCTCGCGCCCACTGAGCGGCGCGGCGCGCGCGCCCACTGAGCGGCCCGGCGCGCGCCTCCATTGA
>JADGRB010000309.1 GCA_017881315.1 Pseudomonadota bacterium | reverse complement strand
GGGAAAGTTTTCGTCCGATACCAAGTTCGCCGTTGCCGCCAAGGTCGTCGCCCCCCCTTCCCTGTCCACGCGCCCGATGGATCCCGCCGAGCTCGATCTGACGCTGCCCCCGCGCTGGCCGACCAGCCTGTGGCGGCCAGGCCAGATCTATTCGATCGGTTTCGCATATCGCCGACGCCCGGGGCACGAGCGTTTGACCGGCCGCTGGTCGGGAGGTCCCAGGCGCCTGGACGCCGCCGATCCCATCGAGATCATCACGCTGTGACCAGCCCCCCCCCGAGCGGCGACCCGCGCCCGCAACCGTTGCCGAGCGCGCTCGCTCGTGTTCCGACAATCCTCGCCACCGCGGTCGCGATCATGGTGCCGCTGTCGGTGCTGGTCACGCCGAAGCTCTTCGGACCCCTCGCCGCGACCGCGATCTGGGGTCTGGCGATCGTCCTCTGTTTCGCCGGGTGGGGAAGCTGGCTCGGGCGCCGGCTGGTTGCCGAGCTCGAGGTCGATTGGGGCCTCCGGGCGGCCTGGGGACTCGCCCTCACGATCGCGGTCGGCGGCCCGCTCTGCCTTTTCGGGCTAGCTCGACGACCGACGCTGCTGATCTGGATCTTCGGTGGCATCGCGCTAGCCACCCGAGAGATGTTTCGGGTCTCCGACTCGCCCCCGCAGATCTGGCGCCGGTTCTGGACCGTCGTGGCCGGCTGCCGGCACACCCCGCTCATCGTCGCCATGGTGAGCGTGGTCGGCTTCCTCTACCTGGGCGCGGCGGCCCGCGCCGTGCCCAACCCGAACGACGATTGGGTGGCCTATCTCCCCTTCGTGCGGAAGATCCTGCAGACCGGTACCTTCGTCGACCCGTTCAGCGTACGGCGCATGGCCGCCTACGGAGGGCAGTCCTATCTCCAGGCGTTGACCCTCATCGTCGCCGAGGTGAGTCGGGTTCAGATCTTCGACGGCGGAATCTGTCTGGTCCTGTCGTTCGCCCTCATCTTCGGCTTTGCGCGCGAAGCCCGGCGGATCTCGTGGACCATCCTCCTACTCGTCGGCCTGGTGGTGATCATGCTTCCGGACAATCGGGCCAACAGCGCCGCCGAGATGTCCGGCGTCGTTGGATTCGTGGCCGCCTGGCGGACGGTGGTGCTGATCGACCGCGCCGGGCTGCGCGGAGCTCGTCCGGCGCTGCTCACCGCCCTGTCGATGGCTGCCGTCTGCACGCTCCGTCAGAACTACCTCCCGGTGGTCGGCTTCATGTTGCTGGCGCTTTGTCTCCGCCGGGGCGACGAGCAGCAGAGCCCGAGCTGGGCGGACCGCAGGCGCCATCTGGGGCTGGTCGTCGTGCTGCTGGGCGCCTGCCTTCTTCCCTGGGCCAGCTTGGCCTTTCGATCGAATCACACCTTCCTGTTTCCGTTCTTTCACGGAAATTACGATCCGAACTACGGGGGGATCACGGCGCCGTCCCCTTGGAACGCGCGACTGCGGTTCTACCTGTCGGCCGCATTCTACGGCGACCCGATACGCACCATGCCGCTCCTGCTTCTGGTCGGGCCGGGCATCGCGGCCGTCGCGACGGGTCGCGCCGTGTGGGGGTTGTGGGCGGGGACCATCGTCGGCTTTGCCGTCCTCGCGCTCAGTCTGCCGGACGCGGACACCTACACCATCGCTCGTTACGATTTCGCTTACGTCGTGGCGTTCGTGATCGCCCTGGGACTCGCGGTGGCGGACCAGGGCACGACGTCCAAGCGCGACCTGTCGATCCTGGTTCTGGTGGTGGTCGGGCTGGCGATCCAGGTTTACGACAAGCAGGCGGCCGGGATCCGCGCGGTGAGCGTCGCGCTCGATCGATTGGGTTCCGACAGCACACCCTCGGTCCTCGAAACCGACGCAGAGGACGAGCGGCGGATGCAGCAAGCCGTCCCCGCCGGCGAGCGGCTGCTGGTCATGATCGAACGCCCGTACCTGCTCGACTATGCGCGAAACCCCATCGAGCACCTCGACTATCCGGGCGCGGCCAGCCCGGCTCCCGGAATTCCCTTGTTGGCGGGGAGCGAAAAGGTGGCGGCCTATCTGGTCGCGCGCGGGACGCGGTATTTCGCCTTCGCCACCCCGGACCACCCCCGAGACGATCTCTACAGCCGCGCGAAGTGGAAGACCCTGCTGACCGGCCCGACCCGCATGTGGCGCATCGCCGCGCCCCTGTTCCTGGCCGCCTTCGACACCGTCGACGAGCTCGCCCGAAGCCGGCGGCGGATCTACGACGACGGGCACCTGATTGTCATCGACCTCGACGTCGCCGCCCGCTGACTGATCCTACTTGGTGGACTCCCACTTGGTCGCGGTCCGCTTGAGGGCCGGGTGCGAGACCAGGAGATGCCAGACCACCGCGCAGAGCCCTTCGGTGTGCGGCGTGATCCGATCGGGGCTCACGGTCGGGATCAGCACGCAGGCTTCGGCGGCTGCCTTGGTCGCGCCGCCATCCTTGCCCACGATCCCGAAAACCGCGGCGCCCACCTGCCCCGCCAGCTCGAGCGCCCGCACCAGGTTGGGCGAGACGTTCTTCTCGCGGTTGCCGCCCCCCACCGAGAAGATCAGCAGCGCGTCGCGCGGGCCGAGGCGCGAGCCCTTGAGCCATTCTGAAAAGCTGGTCTCCCACCCCTCGTCGTTCACGCGCGCGGTCAGCTCCGAGACGTTGTCGGTCGGCGCGTAGGACTCGAAGCCGCAGATCTTCCGGAAGTCGTTGACCGCGTGGCTGGCGTGGCCCGCCGATCCCCCCACGCCCAGGATGAAGAGCCGCCCGCCCCCCTCGCGCACCCGCGCCAGTCCCTTGGCGGTGGCGTCGATGGCGGCGGCGTCGAGCTCGCGCACCGCCCGCAACGTCTCCTGGAGATACAGATCGACGAAGCCGCGGCCGGCGTCACTCATAGCTGGCTCACAGCTTGAAGCCTGCCGCCTGAGCGTCCCGGTGGAACATCTGCACGGTCTCGAGGCTGAAGACGCCGAGATCCTTGCCGACCAGCTCGAGCTTCTTGAACAGATCGGGCGTCACGGTGATGATGTCGCAGCCGACCTCGGCGGCCTGAATGATGTTCAGCAGCTCGCGCGGGCTGGCCCAGAGCAGCTCGATCGACGACGAGGCGGCGCGGCAGATCTGCAGCGCCTCCTGCATGAGGGGGATCGGATCGCGGCCGGTGTCGGCGATTCGCCCGGCAAAGACCGACACCACCGAAGGCGCGCCGCCCTTGAGGGCCGCCGCCGTGTCCCGCACCTGCTCGAGCGTGCAGATCGCCGTCACGTTCAGCTTGACCCCGGCGGCGCTGAGCTCGCGCACCAGCGGGGTCGCCGTCTCGCGGCGGGTGTTGGTGATCGGGATCTTGACGTACACGTTGTCGCCCCAGGTCGCGATCTCGCGGGCCTGCCGCTGCATCTCGGGGAACTCGTCGGCGAACACCTCGAAGGAGATGGGCTTGTCCTTGATCGCCGCCAGCACCTCGTGGGCGAAGGCGCGATAGTCGGTGAGACCCGCTTTGTGCATGAGCGTCGGGTTGGTGGTGAACCCGTCGATGCGCGGATCGAGGGCGGCCTCCGTCATCGACGCCAGCGAGGCGCCATCGGCGAAGATCTTTATGCGTTCGAGCGACGCGGGCTTGGCGAGCGGACTCGTCGGGGGCTTAGGCATGTATTCTCCAGATTAATCGATCGAGTTTCCCAAATCGCCGTCGTCAAAGAAAGCCGAATCGCGAGACCGCTGATAGAGTCGCGGGCGATGGCGCCCGGGCCCGCGACAACCCGAGATCTTCATCGGTTTCGGCGCGTCGGGCGCGCCCTGCGCGGCCAGGTTCCTTTGCTGGGCCTTCTGGCGGGCGTGGTGGTCTTCTATCTGTTTCTGGTATCGGCCGGTCGCGGGATCGGCTGGCCGACCTGGACCGCATTCAATGATGCCCAGGCGGAGGGGTTTCGCCAGGGTCATCTCTACCTCCCCGAGGTGCCGTCGAGGGCCTTGCAGGCCTTGCCCGATCCTCTGAACCCGGTCCACATGCCGCTCTGGCGATGGGATCGCAGCTACTACAAGGGCCACTTCTTCCTCTACTGGGGGCTGGTGCCGGCGCTGGTGCTGGCGGCGATCAAGGCCGTCTTTCAGATCCGCGGCGTGGTGACCGACGACGTCCTCACCTTCGTGGTCTTCGTGGGGCGGCTGCTGGCCGGCACCTGGCTCATCCGCGGCCTGGCGCGAAGGATCGATCCGCGGCCGCCGCCTTGGGCCGTCGGCCTGGCGATGGCCGTCTTTGCGCTGGCCCATCCGACCCCGTACACGCTGGCCAGGGGCGCCGTCTACGAGGCCGCGATCGGCGCGGGCGCGCTCTGCATGATCGCCGGGCTGGGCTTCGCGCTGCCGGGCATCTTCGCGGAGGCCCCGCGCGCGGCGACCCGCTGGTTGGTGGCCGCGAGCGTCTGCTTCGGCTTGGCGGGCGGATCCCGGGCCAGCCTTCTGCCGGCCGTGGCGCTCCTGGTGGCGTTTACCGCCGTCGTGCGCTGGCGGATCGACGGGGGTGGTCCCCGGCGTCTGGTCTGGGCGGGGCTGGCCGCCTGTGGACCCGCGGCGGCGCTGACCCTGGCACATCTGGTCCTCAACCGATTGCGCTACGACGCCTGGACCGAGTTTGGGTCGCGCTACCAGATGGGGGAACCGCTCAAGGTCGGGCTGCGATTCGTCGTCCCCGATCTGTTCGCGTATCTCTTCTGCCCGCCCACCCACCGATGCACCTTCCCCTTCCTGTTCGGGCTCTGGACGACGACCCGGGCGCTGTCGCCCAACTGGCTCTCCTGGCCGATCGACCATCGGACCTTCGAGCCGAACGTCGGCCTGTTCGTGGTGGTCCTGTTTGCCTGGCTGGCACCGGCGGGCCTGTTGTTGGCCATCGTCCGCCACTTCCGTCATCGCGGCCTCGAGGGTCCGCGGTCTTTGCCGCCGTCGACTTCGTCTTCGTCATCTTCGTCGGCTTGGCGCTGGCGCTGGGTCTGGGGCGCGCCGATTCTTTACACCGTCGCCAGTGGGCTCCCTCTGTTTCTCCTCTCCTCGGCGACCGTACGATACGAAGCCGACTTCGCGTCCGGGCTGCTCCTGATCGCGACGCTCTGCGGATGGAAGCTGCTCTCGGCGCCCACCTCCGCCCGGGGTCGCCTCGCCGTGAGCGTCCTCTACGTCGCGCTTGCCGTCTCGACCATCGTCGCGGGCGTGCTGCTCGGTCTCAGCGGCGGCTATTTCGAAACCTTCAATCGCTACAACCCGCAGCTCCTCCACCACCTGCAGAAGATCTTCAGCGTCTGCCGCGGATCATGAGTTGGCCGGAGGCGCCCCGATCGATAGCCCACCCTCAGCGGCCCTCGCGGCTCGCGCCCGTCTCCGGTCCGCGCAGCCCGACGTCCAGGCGGGCGAGGGAGAGGCTCTGCGACTGAACGAAGAGCGCGAAGACGATCACCATGCAGGCGGCGGCCAGCGCGCAGAGCAACGTCCCCGTGCAGACGGTGTAGATCATCCAGCCCGGGGGCGCGGTCCCGGAGATCTGCAGCCCGAGAAGCGTCCCCGCGGCGGCCAGGCCGAGCACGAGCATCGCCGAGAAGATCACCAGGCCGCGGGTCGCGATTCGATCCGCGAACGGCATCAGCATGTGAAGTCCATGTTGGATCAGCTTCACGTACGTCATCTTGGAAGCGCCCGCATAGCGCGCCCCCCGTTCGCAGGGGACGCGATGCACGGCCAGGCCCAGGCTCAGCAAGCTGGAGGAATACGAGAGATCGAAGTGCGGGTGAAAGAGAACGTTGTGGGTCAGCCAGCCCCGGTAGGCCGCGTAGTTGCCGGAGCACTTAGCGGCGCCGGTGCCGCCGGGGGCCGCCCG
>JADGRB010000067.1 GCA_017881315.1 Pseudomonadota bacterium | reverse complement strand
CCCGATCAGGTTGGCGAGCACCAGCTGCATGCGCTCCGTGTCGACGGAGAGCTCGCCCAGATTTGGTAGGATCTCGGACTTGAGGGACACGTTCTTGTCGCGCGCCGCGCTCGTGAAGGGCGCGATGGCCTCGCGAATGAACGACTCGACGCTCACCTGCCTGCGGTGGAGCTCCATGCGCCCGGCCTGGATCCGCGACAGATCCAGCAGATCGTCGACGATCTGCTGCAGGCGCTCGGTGTCCTGCCGCGCCGCCTGCATGAGGTCGAGCTGCTTTTCGTTGAGGGGACCGACGCTCTCCTCGGCGCAGAGGTGGACCGCCATGCGCAGCGAGGTGAGCGGGGTGCGGAACTCGTGCGCGACGGTCGCCACCAGGTTGTTCTTGAGCTCGTCGAAACGGAGCACGCGGGTCACGTCCTGCAAGATGACCGTGACGCCCACCAGGCCGCCCTGTTCGGTGGTGACGCGCGCCGCTCGTGGCAGCAGGAAGATCTCGTTGCCGTCGCTGCCCGACGGGGAGACCCGCACCGCCTCGTCGAACCCGGCCGGCGCGTATCCGGCCTCGTCGGCCAGGGCTTTGACACGAACCTTCTCCACCACCGCGCGGATCTGGGGCTCGGCGCGCACCATGGGGGCGCCGGTCGACTCCTCGACCGTCACGTGCAGGACCCGCTCGGCGGCGCGGTTGGCGCTCAGGAGATGGCCTTCCAGATCGAAGATCAGGATCGGGTCGGGGAGGCTGTCGATCGCGGCCTGGGCTTGCTGCTGGGCTTGCAGCAGCTCGCCCAGCGAGCTGTGGCGGTACTGCGCCAGGCGGTCCGCCATCAGGTTGAAGTCGCGCGCCAGCGTCCCGATCTCGTCCTGGCGGCTCACCTTGGCGCGCACCTCCATGTCCCCTTCGCCGAGGCGCCGCGCCGTCTGACCGAGGACGGAGAGCGGCCTCAGGATCCGCCGGATCAGCACCGTCGACGCCGCCAGACCGATCAGAGAGGCGAGCAGCGCGGTGGCGAGCATCACCGCGTTGAAGCGCTTCGCGGACCGCGCCGCTTGGTCGCGCTTGCGGACCATGGCGTCCTGGTTGAGGTCCAGGATCCGATTGGCCGCGTTCTTGGTCGCGACGAAGAGCGGGTTCATCGTTTGGAAGTAACCGGCCTCCAGCGCGGCGTGATCCTCGCCGCCGATGAAGCGATCGAAGCCGGCCCGGTAGGCGTTCCAGGAACTGCGCAGGACGATCGTCGCTTCGGGCTCGCCGCGTTCGGTGATGTTGTTCTGCTGGACGGCCAGCTCCGCCTCGAAGCGGGGGAAGTTCTGTTCGGCCTGCGTGATGCCCCGCTGCCGCTCCCCGGCGACCACGAACATGGCCGCGCTGTCGATCCGTTCCAGCGCTTCCTTCATGCGTTCCGCGGCCAGCACGCTGCGGTAGTTGTCCTGCAGGATGGAGGCGGCGTTTCGCCCCAGCGCGGCGCTGGTGACGGCCGAGAGGACGGCGATCAGGAGCAACGCGCCGGCCAGCGGCGTCTGCGCGAGCAGGATCTTGGCCCGCAAGGTCATCGAGGTGGTTCCTCGTCGAGCGACGCGATGAGGACGTCGAAACCGGCGGCCTCCCGGATGAGACGCATGACCACCGAGCGTCCGAAGATCTGCCGCCACCACGGCGCTTGCGAGCGGCCGATGATGATCTGCCCGACCCCGTGCGACCGCGCGAAGTCGAGCAGCGCCGCCACCGGGTCGTCCCCCTTGAGATGCACCACCTCGGCACCCAGCTCGCGGGCCGTCTCGGCGTTGGCCAGCAGGTGCCGCTGCGCCTCGGCGTCGATCAGATTGGGCGCCTCGCGGGGCGTCTCGACGTAGACCACGAACCAGTCGGTGTTGAGCCGGCCCGCCAGGCGGGAACCCCGCCGCAGCAGCTCGCCCGCCCGGGTCGGAAACGACGACATGCAGACCATCACCCGACCGGTGACGTCGGCCCCGCGTCCGGCCGAGTTGTCCTCGCGCCCCGGAGCTCCTTCGCCGTTGCCGTTGCGGCGATCACCCCGGTCGAGGCTCTCGGCCACCTCGCGCAGCGCGAGCTCGCGCAGCGTCGCCAGGTGGCGGTCCTTGAAGAAGTGCTCCAGCGCCCAGGGGACCTTGTCGGCGGCGTAGATCTTTCCGCTCTGCAGCCGCTCGATCAGATCCTCGACCGCCAGATCCAGGTTCACCACCTGGTCCGCTCGCTTGAGAAAGCTGTCGGGGACGGTCTCGCGGATCGCGACCCCGGTCACCCGCTGGACCACGTCGTTGAGGCTCTCCAGGTGCTGGATGTTGAAGGCGCCAATCACGTTGATCCCGGCGTCGAGTAGCGCGAGGACATCCTGGTAGCGGCGCCGGTTGCGGCTCCCCGGGACATTGGTGTGCGCGATCTCGTCGACGACGGTGATCTCCGGGTGGCGTTCCAGAAGGCCGTCCAGATCCATCTCCTCGATGGCGACGCCGCGATACTGAAAGGTCTTGCGCGGGACCTCGGGGAGCCCCTCGACCAGCTGGGCGGTATCGGCGCGGCCGTGGGTCTCGACGTAGCCGAGCATCACGTCCACGCCCCGGGCCTTGAGCGCGTGCGCTTCCTCCAGCATCCGGTAGGTCTTGCCGACGCCGGCGGCGAAGCCGATGTAGAGCTTGAGCCGGCCGCGCTTGGCGCGCCGGAGCATCTCCAGAAAGTCTTCGGGACGGCTGTTGAGGCGATTGGGATCGCCCGGTCGGCCCACGGGCTACGTCCCCTCGTACTTCTTGCGTTTTCGCCAGAGCGTCGAGGCGTCGATGCCCAGCAGGGCGGCGGCGTCCTCGATCTTTGGGGCCCGCTCCAGCACCGAAAGGATGTGCTCCCGTTCCACGTCCTCGACGGTGAAGTCGCCGCCGACGGTGGGCCGGCGATTCGCCGCGCGCGGGATTCTCGCGGGCAAGGCCTCAGGTTCAATTACCGACGTGGGCCAGAGGATCGCGATCCGTTCGATGGTGTTGCGCAGCTCGCGGACGTTGCCGGGCCAGTCGTGCTGCTCGAGCGCCTGCGCCGCCGCGGCCGAGATCTCCGGGGCCATCGGCCGCGTCGTCTTGGTGAACGTGCTCAGGAAGGCGCGCGCCAGCGGCAAGATGTCTTCGCGGCGCTCGCGCAAGGGTGGCATCCGGATCTCGACGACGTTGAGGCGATAGAAGAGATCCTCGCGAAAACGGCCCGCCTTGACGTCGGCCTCGAGGTCGCGGTTGGTCGCCGCGATGATGCGCACGTCTCCGTGCCGGGTCCGGGTCTCGCCGACGCGCTCGAAATCCTTCTCCTGCAGGAAACGCAGCAGTTTGCTCTGCAGGGCCGGCGGGATCTCCCCGATCTCGTCGAGAAACAACGTGCCCCCCTCGGCGACCTCGACCCGGCCGGCCTGATCCCGGATCGCGCCGGTGAAGGCGCCCTTGGCGTGTCCGAACAGCTCGCTCGCCAGCAGCTCCTCGGTCAACGTCGGGCAGTTGGTGATGACGAAGGGACGGTCGGCGCGTGGGCTTTGCCGGTGGATGGCACGCGCCAGGATGCTCTTGCCGGTTCCGTTCTCACCGGTGATCAGCACCGGCGCGTCGGTGGCGGCGACCCGCGCCGCCGTGTCGAGCACGGCGCGCATGGCGGCCGAGCGGCTCGCGATCTCGACGTCGGGCGCCTCCTCGGCCAACCGCCGCTCCAGCTCTTCGACCTTGGCGGTGAGGTGACGCTGGGTCCTGAATTTCTCGACGACGTGCCGGATCTGGGCCGGCGTGAACGGCTTGGGCAGGTAGTCCCAGGCCCCGCGCCGCATGGCCTCGACCGCCGTCTCGATGGTGCCATAGGCGGTGATGAGGACGATCGCCAGGCTGGTCCCTTCGCCGAGGAGCTTGGGCAAAAGGTCGAGACCGCTCTCGGTGCCCAGCGCCAGGTCGACGAACGCGATGTCGTAAGCCTGGCGCACGACGGCGGCGAGGGCCGCCTCACTGGTGCCGACCGCCAGCACTTCGGCGCCCAGCCCTTCCAGGCAGACCGTCAGGGTCGAGCGGATGTTCTTCTCGTCGTCG
This sequence comes from Pseudomonadota bacterium, assembly GCA_017881315.1. Lineage (GTDB taxonomy): Bacteria > Myxococcota_A > Polyangia > Fen-1088 > Fen-1088 > JADGRB01. The sequence continues at coordinate 14,064 of JADGRB010000067.1, read as the reverse complement.
ACGATCAGGACGCGCAGGCCGGTGGCGATGGAAGGCGGTTCGTTGGACCCGGGCATGGGGGACGGCGGAATCCTACCTCGTTCCTGCCGCCGCCGTGGGCCCTGCCAGGTGGGGCCGGCCGAAACCCAGATCTTCCATGCGGGGCGCCAACGCATGATTCGTGCCTACCCAGGACGACCGATCGGCGGCCCGCCTCGGGCGGTCAACCTTGCATCTCGCACGCTGCCCGCGAGAAATCGGGCGGCGAAACGCACTGCGGTTGGGTCCCGCGGCTGTGCTAGAAACCCGGGCGATGGTCACCGATCCGGCGCGTGCCTGCGCGGCGCTGGGGCCGCTTCTGCTCGACGATCGGCGCGCGCGCATCGACGCGGCCGCGGCCAGCCGCCTCCATGGCCTGCGGGTCATGATCGAGAACCTGCACGATCCCCACAACGGCGCCGCCGTCTTGCGCAGCGCCGAGGCGTTCGGCATCCAGCGCGTCGACGTCATCGACGGGAGCAAGCCCTTTCGCTTCTCCAGCACCGTGACCCAGGGCTGCGAAAAATGGCTGGACGTCGTTCGCCACCGGACGCTCGCCGCCGCGATCGCGACCTTGCGCGCCGACGGCTTCGTGCTCTACGCCGCCGTCCCGGACGCCTCGGCGGTTCTGGAGGAGCTCGACTTCGCGCGTCCAGCCGCCGTCCTGGTCGGCAACGAGCACGAGGGGTTGAGCGCCCAGGCGATCGCTGCCGCGGACGTCTGCTTCGGCATCCCGATGTACGGCATGACCCGCAGCCTCAACCTGTCGGTCGCCGCCGCGCTCACGATCGAGCGCGCCGCCAGTCTGCGCCGGCGCGCTCTGGGCGCGCCCGGTGATCTCGACGCGGCCGCGGTCCTGGCCCTGCGCGCCCGCTTCTACGCCGCGTCGGTGCGCGGCGCGGCGGCCGTGCTGGCCCGCTCCGGCGGAGGTGACGGCAAGCTGGATTTCAAAATGGGCGGCGGCTGATTCCGCGCCCGCCGCCGATCCCGCTGCGCCATCGCCAGGCGCCAGAGCAGCGCGGCCGCGAGCAGGGCGGCGGCCGTCGCGGTCTGGGTGGCGCCCACCGGTAGCTCGGCCCGGAACGACACCGCGTAACCGGCCACGCCCGAGAAGGCGCCCACGATCGTCGCCAGCACGAACACCCAGCCGATGCGCGCGGTGAAGGCCAGCGCGGTCATCGCCGGCAGCACGCTGAAGGCGAAGACCGGGAGGGCGCCCAGCGCTCGGGTGCACAGTGCCACCGCCAGCCCCACCGACACGAACAGGAACCCGTTGAGCGCGCGCACCGGCATCCCCTGCACCCGCGCGCCCATCGGATCGTAGCCGACGAAGATCAGCGCGCGCCAGAGCACCAGGTGCCCGCCCAGCAGCAGCACGGTCGCAGCGGTCACCAGATAGAGATCGATGGTCTGGACGACCACCGCGCTGCCGAACAGGATCGCCGCCAGATCGTGCGCCTCCTGGGTGATCTTGTCGCCGATGATCACCGCCCCGGCGCCGCTGACCAGAAACACGAAGCCGAGCAGGCTCTCGCGGGTCAGGTGCAGGCGAACCGGATTGGCGATGAACACCAGCGTGGCCAGCAGCGACGCCGCGATCGCCCAGAGCACGGGCTCGAAGAGCGGCGACGGCAGCACATGCGCGGCGGGACCGGCCGCATGCCCGGCGGCGTGCCCGATCGGATCGATGAGCGCGGGAACCCAGAACGACAGCGCCACGCCCAGGGCCGCCGCCTGCGCGATCGCCGATGACGCGAACACCATCCGCCGCAGCACCACGTGCACGCCGATGAACCCCAGCAGCGCGCCGGCCAGCCCGGCCGCCCAGATGGCGTCCTTGAAGATCGCGATGTTCGCCCAGAGCTCCTGCCAGGACGCCGGGTTCATCCGGTGTGCCCGTGGCGGGCGACGAACCGCCCGTAGATGTGCTGGAACTCGGGGGCGGACCGCATCGCCGCCGCCGGCGCCGCCAGCGCCACGCCGTGGTCGCGGTCGAGGAGCAGCGCGCGGTCGGCCAGCTCGAGCCCGACCTCGACCAGGTGGGTGACCATCACGACCGCCGCGCCCCGCCGGCGGCGCAGTCGCTCGATGAGCGTCAAGATCTCCTGCTCGGAGGCGGCGTCGAGCGCGCTGGTCGGCTCGTCGAGACAGATGAGGTCGGCATCGGTCGCCAGCGCGCGCGCCATCAGGACCCGCTGCCGCTGCCCCCCCGAAAGATCCCGGAGCTGCCGGCGCGCGAACGGGGCCGCGCCGGACTCTTCCAGCGCGCGCCGCGCGGCGCCCAGGTGGGCGCTCCGGCGGGCGAGGGTGACGTTTCCGGTCCCCTGCAGCCCCATCAGGACGAAGTCGATCACCGAGATCGGGAAGATGGTGTCCAGCGCCGATTGCTGCGGCACGTAGGCCAGTCGCAGCCCGGGGCGGCGCTCGATGGTGCCGGCGATCGGCCGCGCCAATCCCAGCGCGGTGCGGACGAAGGTCGATTTGCCGGCGCCGTTGGGGCCGATGATCGCCCACAGCTCACCGGCGCCGATGGTGAGCCGGAAGGGGGGCAGGATCGCCACACCGTCGTATCCGACGGTGAGCGCGTCGGCGTGGAGCAACCGCTCGCCCGGCGGGAGGCGCGGGGCGTCCGTCTGGACTGGCGAGCGGGTCGCGTCGGCAGCGTCGGAGGTCAGGGCCAGACCATAACATTCGACCTGCCGGTCTGCCGGTTTCTTGAACCGAGCGGCGCGGGCTATAGACTGACGTCATGGCGGCCGGCCCCTCGCTCGATGATCGTGATCCACGCCGCACGTCCAAGAGTGGAGCGTCGAAGCGGACGGCGCGCGCGCCCGGCCGCGGGGGATCAAAGAGCGGCGCCACGCCGGGCTGGCTGCGCGCGCTCCGGATCGGCCTTGGCATCGCGACGCTGGGCGCGTTCGCCGCGGTCGCGGTGGTGGTGGGTCTCTTCAGCTTCTACGGCAGCGATCCGAAGCTCCCCAACCTGTCCCGGCTCGACGCCTATCGGCCCAAGCAGGTGACGCGGATCCTCGATCGCAACGGCGCCCCGATCGGCGAGCTCGGCAGCGAAAAGCGCACGGTGGTCCCGTACGACGCCATTCCCAAGATGCTGGTGCAGGCGGTGGTCTCGGCGGAGGACGCCGACTACTTCCAGCACGGCGGGCTCGACTACCGGGGGATGCTGCGCGCTTTCATCGAAGATGTGCTGCGCGGTCGGCGCGCGCAGGGCGGCTCGACCATCACGCAGCAGGTGGTCAAGACGATGTTGCTGTCGCCCGAGCGGACGCTGCGGCGCAAGGTGCAGGAGATAATCCTGGCGCGGCAGCTCACCCAGAAGCTCTCGAAGGAAGAGGTGCTGGCGCTCTATCTCAACCAGATCTACTACGGCCACGGGCGCTACGGCTGCGAGGAGGCGGCCCGCTATTACTTCGGCAAGTCGGTGCGTGAGATCGACCTGGCCGAGGCGGCTGTGCTGGCGGGCCTGCCGCAGAGCCCGGAGCGGCTGTCGCCGCGCAAGCACCCGGACGCCGCCAAGACCCGGCAGCGCTACGTGCTGGGGCAGATGGCGGAGCACGGTTTCATCGACCGCGCGACCGCCGATCGCCTTGCGGCGCAACCGATCCGGCTGGCGCGTGAATCGGCGTCGGCGCGCGGCATCGCCGCCGAGGCGGTCGACATCGTGGGCGGCGTCCTCGGCGAGCGGCTGGGCGAGGAGGCGGCGGTCCAGAACGGCACCACCGTCGCGACCACCATCGACGGGCACCTGCAAGAGCTGGCGCGCACCTCGCTGGAGCGGGGGCTCGAAGATCTGGATGCGCGCCAGGGCTTCCGCGGCCCCTCCGGGCACCTCACGGGCAAGGCGCTCGACAAACGACACGCCGAGCTGGTGCGCGCGCACAGCAAGGGACTCCGAGACTCCGAGATCATCGAAGGGATCGTCGATCACGTCGAGAAAGTCGACGCCAGTCCCAAGCGCGGTCAACTGTTCGTCGACGTCGGCGCGCCCGACGGAAGGCTGGGCGCGGTCGACTTCAGCCTCGAGACCCGCTACGCGAAGGGAGCGAAGCCGCTCGCCGAGCGTTTCAAGCCCGGCGATCTGGTGCGGGTGCGGCTGGCCGCCGATCGGCCCCGCCCGGCGCCGAAGGACGAAGCCGCCAAGGACGAAACCGGCAAGGACGAAAAGCCGACCGCCCCGTTCCCCATGGTGCTCGACCTCGGCCCGCAGGCGGCCATGGTGGTCATGGATCCGACGACGCGCGAGGTGCTGGCGCTGGTGGGCGGCTACGACTACCACTCGGGCGGCTTCGATCGAAGCTGGCGTGCGATGCGGCAGCCGGGCTCGGCCTTCAAGCCGGTCATCTACGCCGCCGCGATCGAGGCCCGCAAGATCACCGCCGCCACGGTGATCAACGACTCGCCCGAGGTCTACGACCTGTGGAAGCCTCAGAACTACGAGAAGGAAGAGTTTCGCGGTCCGGTCCGGGTCCGCACCGCGCTCGCCGATTCGATCAACACGGTCGCCATCAAGGTCCTCTCGGAGGTCGGCCTCGACCAGGCCCGCGCGGTGGCCGCCCGCGTCGGCATCACCTCGCCCATCGCGCCCGACGTGGGCCTCTCGCTGGCGCTCGGCTCGCTGGCCGTGACGCCGCTCGAGCTGGCCAACGTCTACGCCACCTTCGCCAGCGGCGGGCTGACCGCCAAGGTCGACAAGTCGTCGCTGGTGCGCGGCATCGGCGCCGCCAAGGAGCCGCCCCTTCAGATGACGCCCGGCCTGCCCCCCGAGGTCGCCTACGTCATGGTGTCCCTGATGCGCAGCGTGGTCGACGAGGGGACCGCGCGCGGCGCGATCGCCGGCAAGCTGCACCGCCCGGTCGCCGGCAAGACCGGGACCTCGAACGGACAGCGCGACGCCTGGTTCGTCGGCTTCACGCCCGATCTGCTGACGGCGGTCTGGGTCGGGTTCGACGACATGAAGAAGCTCGGTCGGGGCGAGGCGGGGGGCAAGACGGCGGCGCCGATCTGGGCCGACTTCATGGTCAAGGCGACCGCCGGGCGGCCGACCAAGGACTTCGCGCAGCCGCCGGGCGTCGTCGTCCAGCGCATCGACAAGGCCACCGGCCTGCTGGCTGCGCCCGGCCAGGAGAGCGGCACCCTCGACGAGGTCTTCCTCGACGGCACCGCCCCGACGCAACAGGCACCCGCCGCCGGCGAAGCCAGTCCCGACAAATTATTGCTCGAGTGAGCTAGTCCCGGATCGGGGTGGCGCGGAGGGCCGCTTTGCCGTCTTTGACGTAGACGGAGAAGCGGACGGTGCGGCAGCCGTGCTTGCTCACGAGCGCCGTCTTGTTGTCGCGCAGCTTCTGCAGGAACTTGACCTGGGTGAGGCCGGTGATGGGCTCGCCGCAGGAGCGCTTGGTCTCCACGAAATCGTCGAACACGTGGCGGAAGTGGGCGTCTTCTTCTTCCTGGAGATCGTAAGGGACGACCCGCGTCGCCTCGCCGTCCGGCATCTGCCGATCGGCGTCGTTGTCAACCAGCGCGCCGGCCGGCAGCTGCTGGGCCCAGGGGGCCGGCTTGATCGATGGCTCGGCGCTGCTCAGCGACGAGCCCCCGCCGAGGCCCAGCGCCGCCGCCGAGAAAGGCTGGGGCAGGGGCGCCGAGAAGGTCGGCGGCGGGGGCTGACTGAAGGAGGGGAGCGGCGGCGGCGCGAACGACGGCGCGGCCGGGGGGGAGAACGCCGGCGCCATGGGCGGCGAGAAGGCGGGGGCCGGCGTGGATCCGGAGAACGCCGAGCCCGCGGGCGGCAGGTCGAAGGTGCTCCCACCGGAGGGTCCCAGGATCGCGTTCAGATCCTTGCCGGTCATCTCCGAGCGCGGCGCGGGCGCGTGGGTGAAGCGTTCGACCGCCGCGTTCACGTCACGGGCGAGGCCGCCGATCTTGGCGCGGTAGTGGCTGTCCTCGATCCGGTGGATGTCGCCACCCGCCAGGCGCTGGAGCTCGCGGCGCAGCCTGCCCAGAGGCGACTCCACCTCCCAGCGCTGCAGGAAGAGCCCGATGGCGATCATCGCGAAGGTGACCACCCCCAGCGGCACCCAGGGGAAGCGATCCCACTTGAGATCGTCGGAGCTGACGTTGGTGAGCAGCGCCTTGAGGTCGCTCTTGGCCGGCTGTTCGCCGATGAGAGCGTAGTAGGCCTGCTGCTCGCCCGCCTGCCCCGCGAAGGGCGCGGCGACCACCAGCAGCTTGTCCTGTCCCGCCACCAGCGGCAGGGCGTGGGTGCGGGTGAGCGTCTCGATGTCCTTGGTGTGCTGCAGGACCAGGGTGGGGAGCGCGTCGACCTCGCCGGGCGCGCGCGTCGAGGCGATCACCTTGCCCCGCAAGAGCAGCGCGACGTCGACGTCCAGGTTCTTCTTGAGCCGCTCGACGAACGCCGGCCCGGTCTCGGCGCCGACGTAGATCGCGCCGACGATCCGATCCTTCCCCTTCGACAGCACCGGTGCGCCCGCCACGCGCTCGAGCTTTCCGCCTATGCCCCAGACGTCGTCGGAGAGGTAGCCGCGCAGAGCGTCGGCCACCACCTCGGCGCCGGCGATGTAGTCGCCGTACTCTTTCTCGTTGTCGCCCCCGACGCGCGCGATGACGCGGCCCTTGTTGTCGAGCGCGACGATCTCGTCGATGCCGCCGCTGGCCAGATCGGGAATGAGCGTCCGGAAGCGATCCTGGATGGTCCGGTGAATGACCGAGTACTCACCCGAGCCACGCGAGGCCGCGTCCAGCGATTCGGAGATGATCGCGTCGCGGCCCAGCTTGGAGACGCGATCGATCCACTTGTGCGCGTCGACCTTGAACATCTCTTCGGCCGCGTACTGCGCGCGGTCGAGCCGCTGCCCCTCCAGCGCCTCCAGCTTCCGGACCGCGGGACTCGGCGCCACCAGCGCGAATGTCACGGCGACCGCGGAGACCAGGGCGATCAGGATGAACCAGATCTTGGATAGGAACATTCGAAGACCTCAGTCCTACTCGGCCGCTTCTTTTTCTTTGTCGCGCTCGGAGGTGACCTTCACGACGAGCTCTTCCTTCGAGCCGGTGTCGATCTCCTGCTCGCTGGCCCATTTTCCGCGCGTCCAGACCTTCAAGTTGGCCTTCCCCTCCGGAACGCCGGCGATCGAGAAGCTGCCCTTTTCGTCCACGGTCGCGTAGTAGGGCGAATCGACCACGATCACCGAGATCATGAGGTGCGGGTATTCGGCGTCGCGGATGGCGTAGCCGCCCACCGCGTCGAACTTCTGGCGGCGGGTCCCGCCCGGCGGCAGCGTCTCGGGCTGCATCACCGTCGTCGTCGCCGGCGTCGACAGCTCGAGCCGAATCTTGCCGGTATTCTTGAGCTCGATGACCGACCCGGGGCCGATGATCACCAGGCGCGGGCGCGCGTCGAGGCCGCCCAGCTCCACGGTCACCGTCCGCGCCGCCGGCGGATGTGCGCCGTTGACCTTTTCCAGCACGACCGCGGTCTCCAGCTTGGCGCCGCCGGTGTTCTGCACCGGCACGTTGCCGTTCTCGAGACGCCAGTAGCCCTGGTAGAGGCGGGTCGAACGCGCGTTCTCCGGCAGCTTGACGGTGCCCTTGACGGCGCCCGCCCAGGCGGACGTGCCGGCGAAAAACGCGAGGGCCACGCCCGCGAAGGCAATGCCCGCGAAGGCAGTGCTGAAGACGGGACGGGATACGCGGGGACGGTCGATCCGCAGGGTCATCAGGGTCATCATTCGACGGCCTGGCAGGGGTGACGGAGGCAGCAGGCTAGCGTGCCCCTTTCCCCCCTGTCAACGAGTCGTTTCGCTGGGTTGTCCCCAATTTCAGGTGGGATTCTCACCTTCATCCTGGGCGGCGCCGTATATCCTTTCCGGACCGTGACCACCCGCGCCAGCAAGGCCCTCGAGACGTTCGGCAACCCCAACCCCGAACGGGACTACGTCATCCGTTTCGACTGCCCCGAGTTCACCTGTCTCTGCCCCAAGACCGGACAGCCGGACTTCGCCACCATCCACGTCGAGTACGTCCCCGACGCCCTGTGCGTCGAGCTGAAATCCTGGAAGCTCTATCTCTGGTCGTACCGCGACGAGGGGGCGTTCCACGAAGCGGTGACCAACCGGATCCTCGACGACCTGGTCGCCGCGGTCAAACCGCGCCGGGCGCGCGTCGAAGGGGTCTTCAACGTCCGCGGGGGGATCACGACGACCATCGTCGCGTCGTATCCAGACGCGCCCACCCGCTGATCCAGCCGACGCGGTGGGCGGAAACCTATTTGTGCTTCTTCTTCTTCCCGCCTTTGGCCGCCTTGGGGGCCTTGGCGGCTTTCCCGGCCTTGCCTTTGGCGTGCGCCGGCGCCGCCGCCTCGGCCGGGGCGGCGTCCGCCGGGGCGGCGGCGACCATGTCGCCCGCCCCCTGATTCTGGATGATGGCTTCGGTCACCCGCGTCTCGCCCAGCAGGTCGCGCGCACCTGGCAGGCGGACCGCCTTCTCGTCTTGCGCGATCTGTTTGTCCAGTTTGTCGATGCAGTCCTTGCAGTCGCGCGTGCCGAGGCGCGCCAGGCCGAACAGGATCGCCTGGTGCACGGGATAGCGCTCCTGCGCCATGGTGGTGATCGGCTTCATCGCCGCCAGCAGCAGGGGCAGACCTTGCTTGGCGTTGCCTGAAAAGGAGATCGCGAAGGCGGCCTTCTCGGCGCGGGTCCAGGACGGATCGTTGAGGGTCTTGCCGTAGCAGGCCAGGTCCTGGTCGCATTCCTTGGCGACCTGCATGCGGTCGAGCGCCATGCCGAACACCCCCTGCGCCGCCTTCTCGTTGTCGACCAGGGCCTTGAAGGAGTCGTAGGTCTCCTTGCCCGCGATACGCGCGAGCGCGATGGCCGCGCTGGCTCGCAGGTCGGAGGCCATCTCGCCGTCGCTCTTGACGTAGCCCGACTTGGCGATCTCCATCAGCGTCGGCACCGCGCGCCGATCGCCCGAGAGATAGAGCGCGTCCGCCGCCGAGGCGCGCTCGGCCGGATCGGCCTTGGCGTCTTTCAGATCCGCCAGGATCCCGTCGACGGCGGCCGGCGTCGCGATGTAGCCGAGGCCGATCAGCGCCGAACGGTGCTCGTCGCCCCTCGCCTTCTGGTGAATTCGCCCGATCAGGGCGGGCACGGCCTTCTTGGCCCGCAGATCGCCCAGCAGGATCGCCGCCTTGTGCGGCACCACGCCCGGCGTGACCTCTTCGAACTTGAGCTGCGCTGCCATCGCCTGAACGTCGGCGTTCTTTTCCTGTAGAAGCGCGATCACGGGATCGATCGACGGTGCCCCGATGCGCACCAGCGCCAGCCGGCACTCCTGGAAGATGCCGGTTCCGCGCCCGGTCATGAAGAGGCCCTTGATGAGGGCCGGGATCGCCTGGGGATCGCGGAACTCGGCCAGCCCCAGCGCGGCACGCTGGTTGAGCAGGAAGTCCTGCTCGTCGGCCGAGGTGGTGAGGATCTTCATGAAGACCGGAACCGCGCGCTTGTCGCCGATCTTGACCAGCGCCCGCATGGCGGCGATGCGCGTGCTGTTGGCGCGCGACTTGATCGGCAGCGGCTTTTCGACCGCCTTGATGAGCGGGTCGACGGCGTCGGTCGCCTTCATGGCGCCGAGCACGCCGGCCGCGATGGTGGCGCGATCGAAGTCGTCGTCGTTGTACTCGAGCGCCTCCAGCATGATCGGTTTGGTGCGCGGATCGGCGTAGCGGGCCAGCGTCTCGAGGAACTCGGGACGCTTGGCGTCCTGATAGAGCTCGATGAGCGCCGGGACCGCGGGGCGGGCCTTCTCGACATCCATGTTGGCCAGGTGATCGAGCGCCTCCTTCTGCACCCGCAGATCCTTGAGTTGCTTGGCCCAGGTCATCGGATCGTTCGGGTCTCCCTGACAGGCGAGACCGCCCAAAGCCAAAGTCGCCAACGTTGCTAGCAAGGCTGCGGTGATCGGGGGGCGCATGGGCATCTCCTGGAGGGGGCGAACGAGGGGGGCAGCGTAACCCAGCTTCGCGTCCCGAGCGAGCGCCAGGTGCCCGGCTAAATGACGAAACGGCCGGCTTCCCGCGAGGGAGGCCGGCCGTACGGTTCGATGAGGCGGCGAAAAGGCCGAGGTCAGAGGATCTGTCGTCTGCTACATGGCGGGCGCTGCGCCGCCACCCTTGGCCTTGGGGGTTACCGCGAAGTTCACGTTCTGATAGCCGGCCACGGCGCACGAGTACATGATCTTTTTGAGCATCTTGAACTCGACGTTCTTGTCCGACTGGATGATGGCGATCCCGTTGAACTCCTCGCTGGGGTGCAGGAGCTTGTAGTTGTTCTTCAGCGTGACCAGCTTGTCGTGCAGCTCGGCGATCTTGAAGTCGCCCGTCGACGAGTCCTTCATGAGGTCGTCGGCGGTCGCGACCTGCGAACCGTCCAGCGTCACGACGTCCTTGCTGACGCCGATGACCGGCGCGCGTTCGAGCTCGGTCCAGTTCTGCGCGTCGGGCAGGACGATGTTCTTCTGGACGAACAGGATCTCGCCCGTCGCCGAGAAGGACATCAGCAGGAAGATGACGAGCATCGTCATCATGTCGATGTACGCCACCAGGTTGAGCGGCGCGTACAGGCTCTTGCGACCGGCGTGCCCGAGCTTGGCTTTCGCCACCTCGAGGTGAACCGAGTCGTAAAGATGCGCGTGGGGTGGATGAATGGGCATTGTGCTCGCGCTCCGTTAGATTCCGGCGCCGCCAGAATCGATCAATGAGATGTCTGGGAACCGCGACGAGAGCGCCGTGTCCATGGTCCGGACCAGCACCTCGAACTTGATGGTGTCATCGGACGCGACCTGGATGTCGGTCTTGTCCGCGTGGGTGTCCTTCAGCTTCTTGAGCTCGTTGCCCAGCTTCTCGTAGTCGTACATGCCGGCGCCGTTCTTGGGGATCGGCTGTTGATCTTGATCGGCGACCAGGTTGAAGCCGCTGTCGTTGACCAGCACCACCAGCTTGAAGACCTTTTCTGGCGGCGTGTCCTCGCCGGCCTGTCCCTGCCCCTTCTGGTGCGCTTCGAGCCGCGCCAGCTGGGACCAGACCGCCGTGATGAGAAGAAACGCCACCATGCAGGTCAGCAGATCGATGTACGGAACGAGATTGAGGTCGGCATTGAGCGGCTTCTTGCCGCCCTTATTGCCGCTTTCGACTGAAACGCTCATATTGGATGCTCCTGAGCGTGGTGGTTAGTACTGCTGCTGCTGCTCGCCACCGCGGCCAGCGACCACCAGGTTCAGGGTCTCGACCGTGCCCTGGTTGATGCCGTCGAGCACCGCCTGGGTCATGCCGTTCAAGACGGCGTAGGTCGCGAGGCCCAAGATACCGGTGCCGAGACCGAAGGCCGTGCAGTTCATGGCCTCGGAGATACCTTTGGAGAGCATGGTCGCCTTCATCGAGGGGTCGACACCGGCGACGCCGGCGAAGGCCTTGATGAGACCGGTGATGGTCCCGAGCAAGCCGGCGAGGGTCGCCAGGTTGCCGAGCATCGCCAGGTAGCCCGTGCGCTTCTCGATCTTGGGGAGCTCACGGAGCGCCTCTTCGTCCATGCCCTGCTGAACGTCGTGCTCCGAGCCGCCCGCGCGCCGCAGACCGGCCGCGATGATCTTGGTGACGGGGGCCGGGCTGGCCTGACAGGTGTTGATGGCGCCCTGCACGTTCCCCGAAACGATCTGCGACTTCAAAAGCGACATCAGCTTGTCGATGTCGACCTTCGATTTCGAGACGTACAGGAATCGATCGGCGGCGATGAAGATGGTGATGCCGGCCAGCAAAAGAATCGGCCACATTCCCCAGCCGCCTTCTTGAAAGTGCTCCATGATGAACATGAATCGTTCTCCTTGTCGGTGGTCGTAGAGGTCGTTTGAAAGGGTTACGCGGCTGGGTTACCCGTGAAGGGCGGCCTTGGCCTGGAAGAGCAGGTTCGAGACGTTCTTCTTGACCTCGGCGATGTCGTCGAGGGCGTTCTGGGTCTTGCCGTTCAACCAGGCGAAAGCCGCCAGGCCGATGATGCCGGTGGTGAGCCCGAACGCGGTGCAGTTCATCGCCTCCGAGATCCCCTTCGATAGCAGCGTCGCCTTCTGTGAAGGGTCGACGCCCGCGACGCCGGCGAAGGCCTTGATGAGACCGGTGATGGTCCCCAGCAGGCCCGCCAGCGTGGCCAGGTTCCCGAGCATCGCCAGGTAGCCGGTCCGCTTCTCGAGCATGGGCAGCTCGCGAAGCCCCGCCTCCTCCATCGCCGAGTTGATCTCCTCGTCGCTGCGGTTGGCGCGCATCAGGCCCGACTGCACGATCCGGGTGAGCGGCGTCGAGTTGCCCGAACAGACCTTGATGGCGCCCTGGATGTTGCCGGCGGAGATCTGCGATCGAAGGAGAGCGACCAGCTTCTCCTTGTCGATGACCGAGCGGCGCAGAAACACGGCGCGTTCGATCACGATCGAAACGGTGATCATGAGCAGGAAAAGGATCGGCCACATTCCCCAACCACCTTCGTGGAATGCATCGGCCAGCATCTTGAGAACGATCATCAGGCTCCTCCTTCAGTCCTTCTGAGTTCGACAGCGTTTGGCGGGCGTCGCTTGCTGGGTCAATTCGGCAAGTCGAGAGAAAACTGAGATTACACAGACCGCTGGTGCAAACCGCCCCGGCCCCAAAGAATCCGAGAGGGACAGTAGCACTAGTGGTGCCATCTAGTTTCACCCATGTTTCATCGATGTTTCATCGATGAGGGATGTAGCGTTCTGCCCCGATCGTGGAGTTAGGCCACGATCCCAAGATCGGCCGGGTGCGCGCGCCGACTTCGGGCGCCTCGGCGCGGAGATCTCGCTTTCGCGGAGGCGGCACGCTAGATAATGAGGCTGCGCCATGGGCCTCACGCGCATTCTCGATCTGATCGTCATCATTTTACTGGCGACGATTATTCTGATGCCGCGCCCGGACGCTTCGGTGAAGCCGGCCCTCACCGTGGATCCCGAACGCCGCGAGCGGGTCGCCGAGCTGCAGTCGATCTTGATCGGGCACCCCGACGACGTCGACGCGAGCCTCGAGCTGGCGAACATCTTTCTCGACGGTCACCGCCCGGATTGGGCGCTGGCCACCATCACCACCACGCAGCGGTTCCACACCAACGACTATCGCGTGTACCACGTGCGGGCTATCGCCTATGCCGACCGATTCGAAGGCGCGCCCGCGTACGAGGCGGCGCAGGTGGCGCTTGCTCTCTGCGAGCGGCAGCCGCCGGTGGTCGGGGTCCCTCCCTGCGACGAGGCGGTCCGGGGTCGCCTCACGCTCCTCGACCACACGCTCGCAGTCGTGGCGGACGTCGACATGAAGAAGGCGCCCTACCTGGCCAAGGAGCGAATCTTCCAGCAGCTCCACCCCACGTTCCTCCCCAAGCCGAAACCAAAAGCAAAGTCAGCGCCCAAGGTCCCGGCGCCCGCGCCTGTTCACTGAACGACGATCTGGCAGCTGCTCGTGCAGAGAGAGCCAGGGGTTCCGTTGGCCACGCCGAAGTCGCAGGCCTCGCCGGAGCTCGTGTCGACCACGCCGTCGCCGCAGGTGTGCGGTGCCCAGAGCGTACATAGGGAGGTGCAGTTGCTGAGGGTCGGGTCGCCGTTGTGGGGGCCGTCGTCGCATTGCTCGGCGCCGGAGATGATCCCGTCCCCGCACCCCCCGGGTGTGATGCAGAGGTTGGGGGGACCACAGGACCCGCAGCGAAAGTTGCACTCGACCTGACAGAGGCTGGTGCAGCCGTCCCCGCCCACCAGGTTGCCGTCGTCGCAGGCCTCGCCGGGATCGACCTGTCCGTTCCCGCAGTTGTTGTCGGGATGGGGCAGGTCGCCCGAGACATCGATCGAGACCCGGTCCGGCGCGGCGTCTCTGCCACCGTCGGTCACCGTCCCACCGGTTTGACCGCCCGCCCCGCCGCCTAGGTCGACCAAGGGCCGCGAGGCACAGCCGAGCGTGCCTCCGGCCAG
>JADGRB010000308.1 GCA_017881315.1 Pseudomonadota bacterium | reverse complement strand
TCGCCGAATGGGGGGGCGCCCCAGAGGAACATCCGGGGCGATGTGGTGCTACCGGCTACATTCCCTCGCCCCCTCGAAACTGAGACGGTGGCGCAACAGCCGCACCTGGCGTAGCGCCACCGTGCGAACGCGTGTGGCGCCACTCGATGCACCGTTCTTCGTCCTTTTCTCGACGGAGAACCGTTGTCTCCTGCCGTCGCAGGCGCGTAAGGTGATCTAGGAGCGCGGCGCGAAGATGTTACTCGCGCACGGTGCTCCGGTCACTCAACTGGAGGTGAACGATGCCTCGGAACGGCTGGATTGTCGTCCTTGCGATCGGGGCCGCGAGCTGCGGGAAGAGCGGCGCAACCACCCACCCGCCGACGGGGCCGACCTGCACGCCCGTCGCCGCGACCGAGACCACCTGCTCGGGCGGCGTCGACGAAGACTGCGACGGCTACCCCGACTGCCTCGACACCGACTGCGACGGGCAGCCGTGCGGCGACGGGCTGACCTGCAGCGGGGGCGCCTGCCGGGCCCCCTGCCCGCCCGGCGTCTCCTGCGTCCCCGACCTGCCTCAAATTCAAAACGTGCACGTCACCACCCGGGGCGACACCGCGCTCATCGAGTTCGAGCCGGTGGCCGGCGCTGTCGACTATCGGATCTACCCGGAGCCGGATCCCGCCAACTGGCTCATCGGCGCCAACGGCGAGGTCGGCGTTCAGAACGGCATCTATCGCTGCGCCGGCGATCGCGTGTTCCAGGCCCGCGAGGCCGACGACGCCAACCTGTTCGACTGCGCGATCACCGGTTGTGACAACACCCGCCATAACTATGTCCGGACGGCGGACGAAGCGGTCCTCGGCTACGTCTACCTGACGCCCGCCGCCGATCGCTTGCCCGTCTACCGCGTCGCCAACCCGAACGGCGGCGGCGGCTTTCGCAACGCGGACTGGGTGGTGCCCCTTTACCGCGAGGCCGCCAGCGCCGAGTACGTCACTGACACTGCCACGCGCGACGCGCTGTTGGCGAAGGGCTGGCGTGACGACGGCATCGCCTTTTATACGTCGATGGCCGCCACGAAGACCGTCTACCGGATCCAGTACGCTTCCGGCGCCGACTGGCAGGGGGACAACGTGGTGTTCTTCTTCACCGACGGCCCGGAGCACGACACGCGCGCCGCGCAGCCTGCCTCCGAGATCGCCGACCTCGGTCCGCGGTTCACCATCCTCGACACGCAGGCGCCGGACAGCGTCGCGCTCCACCGGGTCATGTATCCGGGGAGCTTCGACGTGCTCGCCGCGGGCGACGCCCGCTTCGACCAGGTGCTGCACCAGGGGATCCGGCCGGTCTGGGCGCTCGCCTGGCCCGGCATCAAGCAGCCGACCCGCTTCATCATCGAGGCGCTCGACGCCGGCTGTCCTTTCCCGGGCGGCTACATCTCTTACGCGCACCACGACGCCGACGTCGACCGGACCAGCTTGCAGCCCTTCAACCAGCCGTCGCTCACCGTCGACGAGGCGCGCCTCTCTTCCGGTGAGGTGTTCATCAACGGGCAGCACGATCCGAGCAGCCGGCCGAAGCCGATCGCGCGCGCCTACGTCGACGTGACGCCGGCGGCCCGCCCCACGATGGACTTCCTCGAGACGTTCGACGACGGCGAGCCCTGGGAGCCGTTCACGAAGTGGACGGACAACAACGGCTTCGTGTTTCGCAATTCGAAGTGGGCGGTGGACACCAGCGGTTGCACCGAAAACTTCACGTTCGGGCCGGTGCTCGGGCAGCTGATGCTCGGCTTCGCCGACGGCGGGTCGAGCTGCAACGTCAGCATGACGCCCAAGAACGTGCCGACGAAGATCGCCTCCGACCACTACCTCCATGTCAGCATGTCGTCGGACATCCCCTCGACCGGCCGGCGGTACCCGCAGATCATGATCACCAACGTCCCGCTGGCGGACGATCCCGCGCCCGACGCCGGCAACATCGACCTGGTGCCGGTGCACACCCGCCTCGGCACCTTCCCGTACCAGCTGGTCGGGCCGGACGGCGTGGCAGGGACGGCCGACGACCTGGCCCCTTCGGGCGGCCGCACGATCGTCGTCCAGCCCTTCGGCGGCTACCAGGAGACGCAGATCGAGTTCTGCGACACGCGCGGCTGGGGCGTCAGCCAGCAATGCAATCGCGCGAACATCTACGGTTTTCACGCCGGGGATTACCAGGACACCTGGAAGCAGCCGTGGACGCCAGTCCCCGTGCAGGGCGACGTGGCGGGCTTCGATCGCCCCGTGCGATGGGATGTCTACGCCTCGACGAGCCGCGTGTACGTCTACATGGACGACAAGCCCGCGGGCTGCGCGGTGCTTCCGAGCGGACGGATGCCGGCGGGTCCGGTGACGGTCGCCTACCGGGCGGTCATCTACCACTGCGGGATCGACGAGACGATCACGCCCGACGACACCGGACACCAGTACGAGCACAACTACAGCCTCTGCCACAGCGATCACCGCATGGACGACTTCGGCATCGAGCTCAGCGCTCCGGCGCCCGCCTGGGACGAGAGCGTGCTCCCCTGCGGGACCCGGTGGTACGGTGGCTCGTGAGCCGAACGTGGGCGCGACGGGCGCGACCGGCGCCCTGCTGATCGCGGCGCTCGTCTGCGGCTGCGGCGGTGGCGGTGGCGCAGCAACGGACGATCCGGATCCCAGCTTCACGCCCGACGAGATGTCCGCGCTCGCCGGGCTCCGCTACGACGACGGGCCGCCCCCGGCCGATCCGAGCAACCGCGTCGCCGACGATCCGGGCGCGCAACTGTTCGGCCAGCGGCTGTTCTTCGACCCGGCGTTTTCGGGCCGCCTGCTCGAGGGCGACAACGACGGCACGTCGGGAACCCTCGGTCAGAGGGGAGACGCCGGCAAGGTGAGCTGCTCCGGCTGCCACGTGCCGACCGGCGGGTTCGTGGACATCCGCAGCCCGCACCGGCAGGTATCGCTCGCCGCGCAGTGGACGATGCGGCGGACGCCGACGCTGCTCGAGGTCGCCTTCGCGCCGCTCTACAACTGGGACGGCCGGCGCGACGCGATCTGGAACCAGGCGCTGGGGGTCATGGAGAGCAACCGCGAGTTCAACGGCGGGCGGCTGTTCGTCGCCGAACAGCTCTTCCGCCTGCACCGATCCGAGTACGAGGCGCTGTTCGGCGCGATGCCGCCGCTCGACGACGCCAGCCGGTTCCCGGCCCTCACGCCCGACAGCGCCGGGTGCGTCGAGGTGGCGACGCAGCAGGGCTCGACGTTCGTCTGCCGCGGGCAGCCGGGCGACGGCGCCGACTACGACGGCCTGGCGCCGGCGGACCAGACGCTCGTCACGACGGTGGCGGTCAACGCCACGAAGGCGCTGGAGGCTTTCGTGCGGCAGCTGCGCTGCGGCTCGGGCCGCTTCGATCAGTGGCTCGACGGCGATACGACCGCGCTCGACCGCAGCGAGCAGCGCGGCGCCGCCCTGTTCGCCGGGAAGGCCGGCTGCCTCCCCTGCCATGGGGGACCGCGCCTGACAGACGGGGCGTTTCACAACGTGGGTCTCTCGCCGGCCACCGTCGCCGTCGCGATAGAGGATACCGACGATCGGGGTGCCGCGGCCGGCGTGGCGCTGGCTCTGACCGATCCGATGAGCACCGCGGGCGTTTTCAGCGACGGCGATCGCGGGCAGCTGCCTGTCTCGCCCGGCCCGGCGCTCGAGGGAGCCTTCCGCACGCCGACCCTGCGCTGCACGGCCTCCCACCCGAGCTTCATGCACACCGCGCAGCTCGCGACGCTGGATCAGGTCGTCACGTTCTTCGATCGCGGCGGCGATCCGGCCGGCGGCTATCCTGGGACGAGCGAGCTGCACGCGCTCGGGCTCAGCGATCGCGAGCGCGCCGATCTGGTGGCGTTCATGGGCGCGCTCGTTGGTCCCGGTCCAGGCGCCGACCTGCTGGTGGCGCCCTGAGGGCGTCGCTGCATCGCCGGCTCGGCGCGGGCCTCGGCTTCCTCACGCTCGTCGCCGCCTGTCAGGGCGGCGGCAGCGAGCGGGGCAACGACAGCGGCGTCCGCTCGGACGCGGGCGCGCTGCCCGACGTCGCCTTCGATCATCCCGAGGTCCCGACCACCTACGTCCCGCAGCCGGGAACGTGCGGCTTCGACGCGCCGGCCTTCTGCGACACCTTCGAGGGGGGGCCGTCGGCCGGCGGTCGCGCCGGCGAGCTCGATCCCGCCCACTGGAGCGTGGTCCGCGGCTCGCCCTACAACAGCTCCAGCTTCGACGACGCCTTCCGGATCGGACCCGCGCTCATCGGCGACTGCCGCGCCGGCCTCTCCAACACCCGCGTCCTCCCCGACTCGGATGTGCTGATCTGCGATCCGACCGCCACCATCCCGAGCCGCCACGTCCTGGCCACCGCCGCCGCCCAGAACTACGGCCTCTCCACCTATCGGATACGGCAGCCGTTCGACTTCGCCGGTCGCACCGGCACCATCAAGCTGGACATGGATCTCACCAACAACGGGCTGGGCGGCTGGCCCGCTCTGATCCTGGCGCAGGACCCCTCGGCTGCCCCCAGCTTCGATTGGCAGGAGCGCGGGTCGGGTCCCCGCAACGGCATCGAGATCGAGTTCGGCACCGGCTGGTGCAACACGCCGCAGACGATGGAGGTGATCGTCTACACCTTCGCCGACTACCTCCAGACGGCGTTCGTGCCGTCGTTCGACTGCGGGATCCCCCACGCGACGACGGCGCCCGGGGCGCTCAACCACGTCGAGGTCTACGTCACTCAGAGGCACGTCGAGGTCTGGACCTCCGACACTTCGCCCGACGGGCTGACCTTCCCCCACCAGCAGCTGCTGTGGGCCGGCGACGTCGCGCTGCCGTTTTCGCGCGGCTACGTCAGCCTCGCGGTGCGGAACCACGCGACGCTCAAGTACTGGCTCGGCTCGGCGGCGGAGGTGCGCTGGGACAACGTGGGGTTCGACGGGCCCGTCGTGACCGGCTGGCAGGACGTGAGCGCGCCCGACTCGCTCGGCGCGTATCAAGGGATCTCGGGCTGCACCATGTCGGGTTCCACCTGCCAGTGGGAGGGAGACGTCATCCCCCAGTACCCGGACGACAGCGGGCGCGTGGAATGCGCCAACACCACCTGCACCTACGACAGCCAAGGGCGCAACGTCGGCTACGTCGTGCCGAACGTCGACGAGAACGTCGCCCCCGTCACCTTGCCGTTCTCCGGCCTGTCGCCGGGCGGCGCGACCCGGGCGCGTCTGGTGCTGGCGGCGATCTACCCGTGGTTCGCATGGAACGGCGTGAACTACCCGCCCACGCACCTCGAGCTGCGGTTCCGCGTCAACGGCGGCGCCTGGCACGATCGCTTCATCACCGACGCCGAGGCGAACGCGTTCACCGATTTTTCGCCCGACCTCGGGGGCGCCGGAGCCGGGGCCGGCCTCCTCAATCAAGCGATCGATCTAGACGCCGCCGAGCTGCGGGCGGGCGACAACTCGATCGAGCTCCTGGCAGCGGGGACCTGGACCGGGAGCTACCGGGTCATGGTCACGGGTGCGGATCTCGTGCTCGACCAGGGGCCCTGACGCGATCAGAGCGAATCGAGGTAACCGATGAGGTCGGAGACCTGATCCGGCGTGAGCGTCGAGGTGACGCCGTGCAGATCGCCGCCGCCGCAGGAGCCGAAGCGGTCGGTCAGCGTAGCGGCGCAGCCGTCATGTAAGTAGGGAGCGGTATAGGCCAACCCAACGAGCGACGGGACCTTGAACGATCCGCCGGTTCCGACGTCCAGGTTGGTCCTGTTGTTCGTCAACTGGGTCCCGCTGTGACAGAGCGCGCAGCCGTGCATGCTGTCGCTGAACAGGGCCTGGCCCCGCACGACGGCGGCGGGGTCGCTGACCACCCCGGG
>JADGRB010000307.1 GCA_017881315.1 Pseudomonadota bacterium | reverse complement strand
CGCGATGTTGGAGGTGGTGAGCTCGAACCCGGCGTCCGCCGCGCGCACGCCGCCGCACAACCTGGAGGCCGAGAAATCGGTGCTGGGCGCGATCTTCATCAAGCCCTCGGCGTTCGACGAGGTCGCGACCAACCTGGAGGTCGACGATTTCTTTCTGCCGGTGCACCGCGAGATCTTCGAGGCGATGCTGGCGATCGACAAGCGCCGGCAGGCGCTGGACGTCATCGCGGTGGCGGACGAGCTCAAGACGCGCGGGATGCTGGCGCGCCTCGAGGGCGGCGAGTCGTACCTGCTGACGCTCGCCAACGCCGTCCCCACCGCCGAGAACGTCCTGCACTACGCGCGGCTGGTCCGCGAGAAGTCCACCTTGCGCCGTCTCATCGCCGCCTGCGCCGAGGTGCAGTCGACCGCCTACGGCGACTTCGGCGAGTTCGAGACCTTCCTCGACGAGGCCGAGACCAAGGTCTTCAAGGTCGCGCAGCAGAACCGGCGCGAGACCTACGCCGCGACGGGCGAGCTGATGGAGGAGGTGCTGCACAACCTGGAGGTGCGCACCGCCGAAAGAAAGGCCGTGACCGGCGTCCCCACGGGATTCACCAAGCTCGACGAGTACACCGCTGGCCTGCAGCGCGAGAACCTGATCATCGTGGCCGCCCGCCCAGGCGGCGGCAAGACCTCCTGGGCGGTCAACGTCTCCATGCACGCCGCCCTCCACCACAACATCCCGGTGCTGCTCTTCTCGCTCGAGATGTCGAAGTACGAGCTGATGGAGCGCATGCTGGCCGGCGAGGCGCGCATCGATTCGTCCAAGATCCGGCGCGGCTTCCTCGAGTACGCGGACTGGAAAAATAAGATCCACCCTGCGTCGGGCCGCCTGGCCGCGGCGCCGATCCTGATCGACGACTCGTCGGCGATCTCGATCATGGAGATCCGCGCCAAGGCCCGCCGCTTCCGCAGCGACCCGCGCTACTTCCCGCAGGCGGCCCCCACCGCCGACGGCCGGCCGGGTCAGCCGCCGCTCGGCCTGATCGTCGTCGATTACCTCCAGCTCGCGCGCGGCGCCAGCAGTCGGCGCGACGACAATCGCCAGCAGGAGATCGCCGACATCTCGCGCGGACTCAAGGCGCTGGCCAAGGACCTCAAGATCCCGATCATCGCCATCTCCCAGCTCAACCGCGAGGTCGAAAAGCGCGAGGGAAAGCCGCGCCTGTCGGACCTGCGGGAATCCGGCAGTATCGAGCAGGACGCCGATCTGGTGCTCTTCATCCACCGGGAGGACATGGTCTCGGGCGACACGCCGGACGGTGGCCAGCCGACCGCCGTCGCCGAGATCATCATCGGCAAGCATCGCAACGGCGGCACCGGGTCGGTCAAGATGACCTTCATCAAGGAATACACCCGCTTCGAAAACTACGCCGACGACGCCGAGCCCGGCTGGGGCGAGTAGGAACGTCCGTCGCGGCGAAAGTCCGTTATGGTAGAGCGATGGCTGTTCTGCGACGCGCGATCATCGTCGTCGCCGACGGCGCGGGGTGCGGTGGGGCGCCCGATGCCGCCGCCTATGGCGACGCGGGGGCCGACACGCTCGGCAACATCGCGCGGGCCGTCGGCGGCCTGACGCTGCCGAATCTCGAAGCGCTGGGCCTCGGACGGCTGACCGCGATCGCGGGGGTGCCGCCGGCGTCGGCGCCACGCGGCGCCTGGGGGACGATGGCGGAGGCGTCGGTCGGCAAGGACACCATCACCGGGCACTGGGAGATGGCCGGCATCGTCACCGCGCAGGCGATGGCCACCTTCCCCTTCGGTTTCCCGCCCGAGATCACCGAGCCCCTCCGGATCGCGGCCGGGCGAGGCCTCATCGGCAACAAGCCGGCCTCGGGAACGGCCATCATCGACGAGCTCGGCCCCCGGCACCTCGCGACCGGCGAGCTGATTCTCTACACCTCGGCCGATTCCGTCCTGCAGATCGCGGCGCACGAACAGGTGGTGCCGATCGAAGAGCAATATCGGATCTGCGAGGCGGCGCGCACGATCGCCGACCGCTATCAGATCGGCCGGGTCATCGCGCGGCCGTTCGTGGGCGCGCCGGGCGCGTTTCGGCGAACCTACAACCGGCGCGACTACGCGCTGGTGCCGCCGGCGCCCACCTTGCTCGACCGGCTGGAGGCGGCGGGCCTGCCCGTGGTCGGGGTGGGGAAGATCTCCGACATCTTCGGGGGGCGTGGCCTCACGCGTTCGATCCACAGCGAGGGAAATGCCGACGGGATGCGGCTGACGCTCGACGCGCTCGGCGCCTTGCCGCGCGGCCTGCTGTTCGTCAACCTGGTCGACTTCGACATGCTCTACGGTCACCGGAACGACGCGCCCGGGTTCGCGCGGGCGCTGGCAGAGCTGGACGCCTGGCTGCCGGCGTTCGAGGCGGCGCTCGCGCCCGGCGACGTCGCCTTCATCACCGCCGATCACGGCAACGATCCCACCACGCCCGGCACCGACCACACGCGCGAGCGGGTTCCGCTGCTGGCGTTCGGCCCCGGGATCCGCCCCGCGCCGCTCGGCGCCCGGACCTCTTTCTGCGATCTGGGCCAAACCATCGCCGAGGGCCTGGGCGCCCCGTCCCTGACCGGCGGCGAGAGCTTCCTCGACCTGATCGCGCCGTGAAGACGACTCTGGCACTCCCGCCCCTCATCGCGCGCAAACGCGACGGCGGCGCCCTCGCGGACGGTGAGATCCGCGCGCTCATCGACGGTGCCGCGCGCGGCACGATTCCCGACTACCAGCTGGCGGCGCTGCTCATGGCGATCGTCTGGCGGGGCCTGACGAACCGCGAGCTCGTCACCTGGACGCGCGCGATGGTCGATTCCGGCGAGCGCCTGCAATGGTCGTCGCTGCCCGGACCCACCGTCGACAAGCATTCGACCGGCGGCGTGGGCGACAAGATCTCCCTCTGCCTGGCCCCCCTCTGCGCCGCGGCGGGGCTCTACGTGCCGATGATGGCGGGACGCGCGCTCGGGCACACCGGCGGGACGCTCGACAAGCTGGAGGCGATCCCCGGCTTCCGCACCGCGCTCTCGCCGGCCGAGTTTCGGCGCGTGCTGACCCGCGCCGGTTTCGTGCTGGCTGGCCAGAGCGCCCGGCTGGCGCCCGCCGATCGCGTCCTCTACGCGCTGCGCGACGCCACCGCCACCGTCGAATCGATCCCGCTCATCGCCTCGTCGATCCTGTCGAAGAAGATCGCGGAGGGGGCAGGCGCCCTGGTGATGGACGTCAAGGTCGGCAGCGGCGCGTTTCTCCCGGCGCGCAGCCAGGCCCGCGCGCTCGCCGGCGCGCTCATCGACCTCGGGCGGCGCCTCGGCCTGCGGGTGCGCGCGATCCTCTCCGACATGGACCAGCCGCTCGGCGTCGCGATCGGCAACGCGGTCGAGGTGCGCGAGGCGATCGACGTCCTGCGCGGCGGCGGGCCGCCCGACGTCCGCGCGCTCACCGTTCGCCTGGGCGCCGAGATGCTGGTGCTCGGGGGCCTGACCCGCGATCGGCGCGCCGGCGCGCGCCGTATCGAGGAGGCCATCGCCAGCGGCGCCGGCCTGGATCGCCTGCGCCTCGGCGTCGGGCTGCAGGGCGGCGAGGAACGCGCCATCGACGACCCGGACCGCCATCTGCCTCGCGCCCGCCACACCCAGGTGGTCCACGCATCGCGCGCCGGGGTGGTCACGCACGTCGACGCCGGCGCGCTCGGCCGGGCCGCGACGCTGCTGGGGGTGGGACGTCTGCGCAAGGAGGACCGCATCGCCCCCGGAGCTGCCATCCTGCTGCACGCCAAGGCCGGAGCCGCCGTGGGCCGCGGCGACGCGCTCTGCACCATTCGCTACGACGACGGTGGGCGGGCGCGGGCCGCGAGACCGCTCGCCGAAGCGGCCTTCCGGATCGGCTCCGCTGCGCCCCGCGCCCGGCCGCTGGTGCTGGAGACCCTGGGATGAGTGGAGTAGCTTTGTCCCCGGGATGCTGAGCCAGGGCGCACGACCGGTTGGGTACGACGATCGCGGGACCGGGGCGCCCGTGGTGCTCCTTCACCCGTTTCCGTTTTCGCGCGGTCTGTGGGCGGGACTGGCCGACGTCCTGGCGACCCGCCACCGGGTCATCGCCGTCGACGCGCGCGGCTTCGGCGAATCGCCGCTGACCTCCACCGCACGCTACAGCCTGGCCGATCTGGCCGACGATCTGGCCGCGCTGCTCGACGGGCTGCAGATCCGGCGCGCGGCGCTGCTCGGCATGTCGATGGGCGGCTACACCGCCCTCGCCTTCGCGGCCCGGCATCCCACCCGGCTGGCGGCGCTGGTCCTGGCCGACACCCGGGCGGCGGGCGACAGCGCCGAGACGCGGGCCGCGCGGCAGGCCGCCCTCGCGCAGGTCCGCGCCCAGGGCGTGGCGGCATATCTGGCCGGGAGCCTCGGGCGGCTGCTCTCGCCGGCGGCGCCCCCCGCGCTGGTCGCCCACTGCCGCGCCCGGGCCGAAACGCGGGCGCCCAGCCTGATCGCGGGGATCGAGGCGATGCGCGATCGCCCCGATCGCAGCGGCGAGCTCGGCGCCATCGCCTGCCCGACGGTGGTCGTCTGCGGCGCCACAGATCAAGTGGTGCCGGCCGCCGAGATGCGCGGCATGGCCGCCGCGATTCCCGGCGCCGCGTTCGCCGAGATCCCCGAGGCCGGCCATCTGGCCCATCTCGAGGCCCCGGGCGCCTTCGAACGGACCTTGTCGCCGTTCCTCGCCGCCACGGCGGAGGGGAGCCGATCGTGAAGCTCGGCGCGCCGCTCTTCGAGCGCGTTCACGCGGCGGCCCGCGCCGCCGCGGAGCAGCTCAACCTGGCTACGCCGCAGGTGGCCGTGGTGCTCGGATCGGGGCTGGGCGGCGTCGCCGATGGGCTGGTCGACGCCCACCGGGTCGCCTACTCGTCGCTGCCCGGGTTTCCCGAGACCACCGTGGCCGGCCACCCGGGGCGTCTGGTGGCCGGGAAGCTGGGCGGCACGACCGCGCTCCTGCTCTGCGGGCGCGTCCACGGCTACGAAGGGTATCCGCCCAGCGAAGTCGGTTTCGGGATCCGGGTCGTCGCGGCGCTGGGCGTGCGGACCCTGATCGTCACCAACGCATCGGGCGCCGTCGATCCGGCCTTCGCGACGGGGGAGATCGTCGCCATCTCCGACCACATCAATTTGACCTCGGCCTCGCCGCTCAGCGGTCCCAACGACGAGCGGCTGGGGCCGCGGTTCGTGGACATGACCGACGCGTACGATCCGGCGCTGCGCGCGCTGGCCAAGGCGGTGGCGCCGAAAGCGATCGGGCGGCCGTTGCGCGAAGCGATCTACGCAGGCATGGCCGGGCCGGCCTACGAGACGCCCGCCGAGGTCCGCCTGCTCCGCACGCTCGGCGCGGGCCTGGTCGGGATGTCGACCGTCCACGAAGTGATCACGGCGCGACACGCCGGGCTCCGCGTGCTGGGGCTGTCGCTGGTCGCCAACCCGGCCGCCGGCGTCAACGAGGGTCCGCTGCGCCACGAGGACGTCACGCGGGCGGCGGCGGCGGGTGCCGATGCGCTGGGACGCCTGATCGCCGCCATCGTCGCCGGGCTGGGACCCGCGTGATCGCGCCCGCGCGCCGGGCGGCCCTGGTCGCCGCCGCGCGCGCCGTCCGCAAGCGCGCGCACGCGCCCTATTCGAAGTTCGCCGTGGGCGCCGCGGTGCTCGACGAGCGCGGGCGAACCCACGTCGGCTGCAACGTCGAAAACGCCTCCTACGGGCTCACCGTCTGCGCCGAGCGCAACGCGATCGCGGCGGCGGTCGCGGCGGGCGCCCGGCGAATCCGCGCGGTGGCGGTGGCCAGCGGCGCGCGGCCGCCGGCGTCGCCCTGCGGCGCCTGCCGCCAGGTGATCGCGGA
>JADGRB010000066.1 GCA_017881315.1 Pseudomonadota bacterium | reverse complement strand
GGCCGCGACGCCGCCCGTGGTCGGGTTGAGCAGCACCGAGATGTAGGGCAGCCCGGCCTCGCGCAGCCGCCCGAGGGCCGCCGAGGTCTTTGCCATCTGCATCAGCGACAGCACCCCCTCCTGCATGCGGGCGCCGCCCGAGGCGGAGAAGACCAGCGCGGGCGCGCGGCGCTCCAGCGCGCGCTCGAAGATGCGCGTCACCTTCTCGCCGACCACCGAGCCCATCGACCCGCCCATGAACTCGAAGACGAAGACGCCGATCTCGACCGGCGTCCCCTCGATGCGCCCCGATCCGGCCCGCACGGCGTCGGCCCCGCCGGAGGCCCGACGGGCCGCCCGCAGGCGGTCGCCATACTTCTTGGAATCGCGGAAGCCGAGTGGATCGACGCTCTCGATCGACGCGTCGGCCTCGACGAAGCTCCCCGGATCGAGGATCAGCTCCAGCCGCCGCGCCGAGGCCAGCGGGAAGTGGTACTGGCACTGCGGGCAGACGTTGTTGTTCTTGTCTAGATTGTCGGTGTCGAGCACAGCTCGACAGCCGGGGCACTTGGTGAAGACCCCGGCTGGGACGCTGCGCTTCTCCTCCGATAGATCGTCTTCGCGATCTTCTCGCTTGTACCAGGCCATCCGGCGGACGCGAGAATACACTGAGCGGCCCGCCAATTGGTTTGTTATGCTGCGCGCGTGCATTTCGGGGCGTGGCACGCGATCTCCGACGCGAGAGCGGCGGCGCCAGAGGTCGCTGGTGTTTTGCAGACCCGCGCAGAGGGCGCGATGGATTACCGTGCCGGCCGCAGCGCGATGGTCTTTTACGCCTGCACCGACCCGACCGAGACGCTGCGGCGCTTCGTGGTCGGCCGCGGCGCGCGGCAGCTCGAACGGGCGGTGAGCGCGGGCGCCCGCTGGATCCGCTTCGCCGAGGCGGCGCACCCGCAGGATGAGCTGGACCGGTTGCTCAAGGGGTTCGTCGAGCGGTTCGGCTCGCTGCCGATCAGCAACGCCGGGACCGCCCGCCGTGCGACCACCCCCGCGGGCGGCGAGCCCGCGTGACCGGGCGGATGCCGCCGCGCCAGGGATCCGGCCTCACCTACCGCGACGCGGGCGTCGACATCGACGCGGGCGACGCGCTGGTCGAGCGCATCAAGGGACACGTCCGGCGGACCCGCCGCCCCGAGGTGATGACCGGTCTGGGCGGCTTCGCCGGCCTCTGCGCCCTGCCCACCCGGTACAAGGAGCCGCTGCTGGTCTCCTGCACCGACGGGGTCGGCACCAAGCTCAAACTCGCCTTTCTGACCGGCCGCCACGACACGGTCGGGATCGATCTGGTGGCGATGAACGTCAACGATCTGGTGGTCTGCGGCGGCGAGCCGCTGTTCTTCCTGGACTACTTCGCCTCCGGCAAGCTGGAGGTGGGTGTCGCCGAACGGGTGATCTCCGGCATCGCCGACGGCTGCCAGGCCGCCGGCTGCGCCCTGCTGGGCGGGGAGACCGCGGAGCTTCCCGGCTTCTACGCCGACGGCGAATACGATCTGGCCGGCTTCTGCGTGGGCGTCGTCGAGAGGAGCCGACACATCGACGGGCGCGAGATCCGCGCGGGCGATCGCCTGCTCGCGCTCGCCTCCTCGGGATTCCACTCGAATGGCTACTCGCTGGTCCGGAAGGTCTTCCTAGAGAAGATGGGGCTCGACCTCGGCGCGACACCCGCGGGCCTGAGCGAGCCGCTGGGACAGGCCCTGCTCCGCCCCACCAAGATCTACGTTCGGGCCATGCGCGCGCTCGCCGACGCCGATCTGCTTCGGGGCGCGGCGCACATCACCGGCGGCGGTCTGGTCGACAACCCGACCCGAATGCTCCCGGACGACGCGCGCCTCAAGCTCCAGATCCGTCTCGGGAGCTGGGAGGTTCCGGCGGTGTTCACCCTGCTGGCCCGGGAAGGCGACGTCGCGCCGGACGAGATGCGGCGCACCTTCAACATGGGCATCGGCATGCTGATCTGCGTGCCGGCCGACCGGGTGGCCGACGCCACCACGCTGCTCGAGCGGGCGGGCGAGCAGGTGTTCTCCGTCGGCGAGGTCGCCGTCGCCGACGGGCCCGACGCGCCGGTGGAGTTCCTGCCGGCATGAACGTCGGCGTCCTGGTCTCGGGCAGTGGGACCAACCTGCAGGCGCTCATCGATCGGAGCAAGCGCGGCGAGCTCGGTCCGGCCCGGCTGGCGGCCGTCGGTTGCAACGTGCCGGACTGTCCGGCGCTGTCGCGGGCGCGCGCCGCGGGCCTGCCGACCGTCGTGGTCGAGCACCGCGACTTCTCGGCGCGGGCCGGGTTCGATCGCACGCTCGCGACGGCCTTGCGCGCGCATCAGGTCGATCTGGTGGTGCTGGCCGGCTTCATGCGCGTCCTGAGCGGCGAGTTCCTGGACGCCTTCCCCGGTCGGGTCATCAACATTCACCCGGCCTTGCTGCCGGCCTTTCCCGGAACGCGGGCGCAACGGCAGGCGCACGAGGCGGGCGTCAAGATCGCCGGCTGCACCATCCACTTCGTCGACGGTGGGGTCGACACCGGCCCGATCATCGCCCAGGCGGCGGTACTGGTGCAGGACGACGACGACGAGGAGGCCCTGCGCGCGCGCATCCTCGCCGAGGAGCATCGCCTGCTGCCGGCCGTGGTGCGGGCCATCGCCGAGCGCCGCGTGGTCCTCGAGGATCGCAAGGTCCGCATCCTGGGCGCGTCGCCTGGCGGGGACGCGCTCCGCAGCCTCTAGTTTCCTTGGTCGATACCAACTTTTACGACGTGGTCGTCTGTGGCGGTGAGCTGGGTGGGCTCGTCGCGGCGGCGCTGCTCGCGCGGCGGGGATTCCGCGTCCTGCTTCTCGGCCACGAGGCGGAGAGCGCCGCATTCGAAGCGGGCGGCGTCGCGCTGTCCCGCGCGCCCGCGCTGCTGCCGCCGCTCGACGATCCGCAGTCGGCGCGCCTTTACAAGGAGCTCGACTGCGCCTCGCTGGTCAAGCGCCGGGCCACCGCCTCGCCGTTCGTCCGCGTCGCGCTCGGCAAGCACCGGATGGATCTGACGGCCGACGCCGCCGCGCTGGCGCGAGAGCTGTCGCGCGCGTTCGGGGGAGCCGAGGCGACGCTGGCCGCCGCCCTGGAGCGCCTCGAGGCGCTGGGGCGCATCGCAGAGCCTCTGCTCGCCACCGCCATGACGCTGCCGCCGCACGGCTTCTGGGAACGGCGCGAGGTCGGCCGGCTCGAGTCGCTGCTGCCGCGCGCGGGGAATGACCCGCTCACGCCGCTCGCCGCCGACCATCCCTTCCGGGCGATCGCCGCCGCGCCGGCCGCGCTCGGCACCACGCTACACCCGAGCGACGTCGGCTCTGTCGCCGAGGCGCGCGCCTTCGCGCTGGCGCGCCGAGAGTCGCAGGTGCTCGACGGCGGGCTGGCGGCGTTTCAGGATCTGTTGCAGCAACGACTCGAGACCTTCGGTGGCGATCGCCGCCCGCGCGTCGAGCCGGTCGGCATCGTCGTCCGGCGCGGCCGCGCGGTCGGGGTCCGGGTGCGGCCGCGCGACGAGACGATCGGCTGCCACTGGCTGCTCTGGGCCGGGTCGTCATCCTCGTTGCGCGCGGCGCTCGGCGGGGCAGCCTCCACGGCGCCGCCGCGGAGCCAGTCATCCACCCTTCGGGTCGCCGGGTATCGTTATGCGCTCTCCCTGCTGGTCGGGCCGGGCGCGCTCCCCGCCGCGACGCCGTCGCGGATCTTGGCCATCGGCGATCCATCTCGTTCGCTCCTGGAAGACAACGCGATCGCGGTGACCGTCGGGCAACCCGCGCCGCGCGATCCGGGACGGATTCCAATCTGGGTCGAGTGTGTCGTCTCGGCGCACCTGGTCGATGCCGGGCCGAGCTACCTGCGCGCGTTGCGCGGTCGCATCGTGCACACCCTGGGACGGCTCTTCCCCGATCTCGAGCGGCATCTCATCCTTCGAGCCTCGCCCTACGATGGCCTGCCGCCCGAGCGTGCCGGGAACGTGGGTGGAGGCGGCGCCACGGAGGGCGCGAGGCCCTCCCCGCCGCTCCTCTTGCCTGCGCCGCCGCCACCCGCGCCCCCGGCGCTCTACGCGCGGGCCGCCCCCGGTCGCTTCGACGTGTTGGGCCTGCCGCACGCGACCGGGATCAAGAACCTGCTCCTGGTCGGCCGCGAGAACCTCCCCGGTCTCGGCGTCGAGGGCGAGCTGGTGGGGAGCTGGGGCGCCGCCCGCCTGGTCGGCGGCGGTCCGGTGCGTCGCCTGCGCCGCCGGACGCTGCTCGGCTAGCCGCGCCGTCGGGGATTGACCGAGGGCCTCCACACACCAGTCTGGCGCCGGTCGTCAGGGCGGGCGGACCCGGGTGGGTTGTACCCAGGCTCGACGCCCGGCGCGATCGACGACCAGCGCCCTCACGTAGCCACCGCGCGCCGCCTCGAGCGCGAAGCTGGCCCGGCGCCCGTCCGCACTCGACAGAGTCCTGCCGCCCGCGCCGATGAAGTCGAAGTGGTGCGGGCCGGGGGACCGGTCGTCGATCTCGATCTCCAACCGGTCGGCGATCCGCTCGATCCGTTTCAGGAACACCCCGGTCGAAGCATAGAAGTCGCCCCGCGCGAGGGCCGCGCG
Organism: Pseudomonadota bacterium; assembly: GCA_017881315.1. GTDB lineage: Bacteria > Myxococcota_A > Polyangia > Fen-1088 > Fen-1088 > JADGRB01. Next base: position 13,556 of record JADGRB010000066.1, on the reverse strand, counting down.
GATCGCTGGCGGATTCTTCGCAGCCCGCACCATGACGAAACCGAGATCGCCGGGGAAGACCTTCTCGCCCCGCACGCCGGCCACGCGGGCGTCGAAGTAGTGGTGCGCGTCGTCGGTGGCCGTTCCATACACGTTCGCGCCGGCGGTCAGCGCGGCGTCCCAGATCGCCTCCGTGGAGGGGCGGCGCTGGTCGTCGGGGACATCGTTCGAGTCCCAGGATCGGTTCGCGATCTCGAGCAAGGCGAGGCCCTCGCCCGCCAGACGCGCGACGAGCGGCCCGTCGGCCCCGTAGTGGAAGTTGGGATGATTGAGCTGAGCGAGCCCGTTCATTCGGCCCGTGGCATCGAGGGCGCGCCGGTAGATGGCGTCACGGCTGGTTCCGTTGGACGCGCCCCAGGGAATTCCGCCGGCGGATGGACTGACGAAGAGGGCGTTGACGTGCAGCAGGCAGCGAAGCCCGGGCGGCGGAGGCGGCGTGCAGCTACTCGAGTTCTGGGTCAGCTCGACGCCCGGGATGACCAGCATCGACGGCGTCGACGGCAACGTGGTGATCCGATTGTGGTCGGTAAAGACGATGAAGTCGTAGCCGCGCGACGCGTACCAGCGCACCACATCGGCCGGCGGCGTGTCGCTGTCACCCGAGCGGTTCGAGTGAAGATGGAGCTGACCCTTGAGAAACTCGGGATCACCGGCGAGGAACGCGATCAGGGCCAGCCAGGCGGTCATGGTCTTAAGAACCTAACGCCCGGCCAGGGCGGCCCGTCCATTTACCCGCTGCGTCTGCAATAGCCGGCGATGAGCTGCTCGTGCTCCGGTTTTAGCGCGATGAATCGGACGCCGGTGCGGCGAAACCCGCCGGCGGTCGCGTCGGTCACGACCAACCCGCGCGCCGAGATCTCCTGGTCCGAACCCGGGAGCGCGAACGAGAGCGCGATCTCCGTGCGGGGCATGACCGAGCTGCCGCGGGGCCGCTTGATGGTCATGCCGGCCGGCGCGATGTCCTCGGCCTGGCAGAGCTGAATGGGGCTGGCTTGACCCGCGATCGCCTTCTTCACCGCAAAGACGGCGGCGACGCGGGAGGTTTGACGACGGTCCTGGGGGGCAAGGCGCCGATCGCTGCTCATCCCAAGATAGTAAAGGCCCCACGGGGGAGCGCAAAAAAACTGCCCGCGACCGGGGCGTGGCCTGGCCCTTACCCCAGGGGCGTGCCCAGCGGCTGGGCCTCTTCCAGGATGAAGTTCGGGATGTCGTCGACGATCGGATAGGCGAGCTTGCAGGCGCCGCATTCGAACGCCGATTCGTCGGCCCGCAGCGCGATCGCGCCCTTGCACTTGGGACAGGCCAGGATGTCTATCAACTCACGGTTGAGCGCCATTGGCCGTATATAACCCATTCGGAGTACGATGGCCGCGCCCCCATGAGACGCGCCATCTTCGCGGTCCTCCTCGTCGCCGCACTCGGGATGTTCAGCTGGACGGTCCGGCGCTTCGCTCGGATGATCCTGGCCGGCCGCCCCGACGGACGGTTCGATCGCCCCGGCGCGCGCGTCGATTCGGTGCTGCTCTACTTCTTCGGTCAGAAGAAGGTGGTCGAGAAGACCACCCTCCCGGCCAAGCGCCTGCCGCGCTTCGTGAGCGCGATGGGGAGCAAATACCACTTCCTCATCTTCTGGGGCTTCATCTTCATCACCGTCGGCACGGTGGAGACGATCGTCGCCGGTCTCTTCCCCGCGTTCAGCTGGGCGCGTCTTCTGGGCGACAGCGCCGGGGGCGTGCTGGTCGCGATCATCGACGCGTTTTCGCTGGCGGTGCTGCTCCTGGTGGGCTTCGCGCTCTTCCGTCGGATCGTGCTGCAGCCGCGCCTCATCCCGATGAGCCGCGACGCCGCCGCGATTCTGAGCGCGATCGGCCTCCTGATGCTCAGCTATTTCGGGATGCGTCGGCTCGATGGCACGGCCGCCGAGCTCTGCTGGTGGACGCACGTGGTGATCTTGCTCGCGTTCCTGAACTACCTGCTCTACTCGAAGCACAGCCACATCCTGGCGGCGCTGCCCAATATCTATTTCCGAAAGCTCGGCCAGCGCGGCGTGCTCCCCAAGTTGAACATGGAGGCGGACGACATCGCCGCGACCGGCGTGGTGGATGGGTGGAAGGACTTCACCTGGAAGTCGCTGCTCGACGGATTCGCCTGCACGGAATGCGCGCGCTGCACGAACTTCTGCCCGGCCTACAACACCGGCAAGCCGCTATCGCCCATGCAGGTGATCCACGATCTGCGAGACGATCTGCGCACGCGCATGCCGGACCGCGGCCCGCTCGACACGCTGCTCGACAAGTTCCAGCACGGCGCCGGTGCCAAGGCGGACACCGAGCAGCCGCTCATCGGCGGCCGGACGACGGAGGACGTGCTGTGGGCCTGCACCACCTGCGGCGCCTGCCAGGAGGTCTGCCCGGTCTTCATCGACCACCCGGAGAAGATCATCCAGATGCGGCAAAACCTGGTGATGGTCCAGGAGAAGGTTCCGCCAGATCTGGCGCGCGCCTTCACCAACCTGGAACGCAACGGGAACCCCTGGGGGATCGGCGCCGACAAGCGCATGGACTGGGCCGACGGGCTCGGCGTCCCGACGCTGGACGACAAGCCGGACGCCGAGTACCTGCTCTGGGTCGGCTGCGCCGGCGCGTTCGACGACCGGATCAAGAAGCAGACCCGCGCCCTCGTCGACGTGATGCGGGAGGGGGGCGTCGACTTCGCGGTGCTGGGGCTCGAAGAAGGCTGCAGCGGCGATCCGGCGCGGCGATCCGGCAACGAGATGCTCTACCAGATGCAGGCGCAACAGAACGTCGAGACGATGAACACCAAGAAGGTGAAGAAGGTGATCACCGCCTGCCCGCACTGCCTGCATACGATCAAGAACGAATACCCGCAGCTGGGCGGCAACTTCGAGGTCCGGCACCACACGCAGCTCATGCGCGAGCTGGTCGCCGACGGAAAGATCGAGATCGATCGCAGCAAGGAGGGCGCGGCCGCAGGCGCGGGCGACACCAACGGGGGCGGCGCTCCGGGCAAGATCACCTTCCACGATCCCTGCTACCTCGGACGCTGGAACGGCGAGTACGACGCCCCGCGCGCAGTGCTGGACGCCCTGCCTGGAGGTCCGGGCCATCGCCAGGAGCTCCCCCGCAACAAGGAGCACGGATTCTGCTGCGGCGCGGGCGGCGGCCGGATGTGGATGGAAGAAAAGATCGGCACCCGCGTGAACCACAACCGCACCGACGAGATCCTGGCCTCGGGCGCCGAGACCGTGGCGACGGCCTGCCCGTTCTGCACCATCATGCTCCGCGACGGCGTGCAGGACCGGAACGCGGGCGAGCGCGTCCAGGTCCTGAACGTCTCCGAGTTGCTGGCTAAGTCGATGAAGCGCAAGAAGCAGCTCGACGAGGCGCAAGCAGCGTCGCAGCCGCCGTCAACGTGAGGGCGCCGGTGGCCACGAACACCGCCGGGTAGCCGATCGCCCCTGCGAGGGAACCGAGGGGCGCGAGGCCGACGATCCCGAGGTTCATGGCGCCGTTGGCCCAGCCGAGCAGGCGGGGCCGTTCGCCACCGGGCACGCCGGAGAGCACCAGCGTCATGAGCGCCGGGAACACGATGCCGTGCGCGATCCCGAAGGCCGCGCCGACGGCCACCAGGTGCGCGGGGCCGAGCGCGCCCATCGCGATCACGGCGAGGCCGTAGCCGACGCCGCCGGTCAGGGCCACCGGGCGGTGGCCGGTCCGATCGGCGAAACGCGCCAGAGCAAACCGCGACGCCAAGGCGGCCAGCGTGTAGGCCGCGAAGAAGCTGCCCACCGCGCTCACCCCGCGGGAGAGCGCGAAGGGCGCGACGAAGGTGAACATCGAGCCGGCGGCGAGCGCGCCGACCCCCAGCACCACGAACACGGGCGCCCGCTCGCGGACAGCCGACCAGCTGTCTGTGGGCGGCTTGGAGGGTGCTGCAGCGAGCGGGCGTTTGTCGCTGGGGTCGGACGGCAACCGCCGGCAGAGTCGCGCGCCCACCAGCGCCGCAGCCGCCGCGAGGGCGAAGACCGGACGCGCGCCGAAGCGCGCCGCGATCGGCTCGGCGATGACGGGCGCCACCGCGTTCATCCCCAGGCTGGCGGCGCCGAAGATCCCCAGCGCCTGACCGAGCCGCGCGGGTGGCGCGACCTCGGCGCAGAGCGCCATGCCCGCGCCGAAGCAGAGGGCCCAGGCGATCCCCTGGAACCCGCGCAGTAGCGCCGCGAAGGGACCCGCGCTCTGCACGAACATGAATCCGATCGCCGAGGCGGCCAGCACGAGATCGCCCACCGTCATCGTCCGCCGGAGACCCAGGCGCTTCGCGACGGGGCCGATCGCGGGGCTCACGGCCAGGCTGAGGACGCCGAAGGTGGCCATGACCGCGCCGATCTGGCGGGCGCTGGCGCCATAGCCAACCGCCAGCAGCTTGGGGAGCAGGACGAAGGTCGAGTAGGCGAACCCGAAGAAGAGCTGCGCGACGATCACGTCGACGAAGGCGCGGCTGGCGAGCGGCGGGTCGGTCGCGCGCAACGCGGGGGCGCTGTCATCGATCGCCGAGGACGCGGCGCGACTGTCGGGGTCGGCGTCGTCGGGGTTGCCTGATCTGGGTCTGAACATGTTCGCTCCGAGGTTCCCGGCCTGGGAGCGAGTGAGACCGCCTCACCCTCTCCGCCGCCGGCGAGAGAGGGTGGGTCGACTGGCTGCTGCTCAGCGGTCGCGCACGCTCTCTCGGACGCGCTTAAATGCGACGAGCGTCGCAAGCGCGCGGACGCCGTGCTGCCACGGGCGAATCGAGAGAGCGGAGAGCAGATTCATCGGGTGAGCTTCAATATTGGCGCAAACGCCCGATCGCCGTCAAGCGGAGTCGTCGTCGGTCGTCTGGCGGTGACGCCAGATCTTGGGGTTGCGCCTGGCGTGAAACAGGCCGATGACGACGATCGCCTCGGGCTGGACGCGAAAGATGAGGCCGTGGGGAAAGTTGCGCAGGGGCGCCCGCCGGGTCTCGCGGTGGAGGGCCGGATACGCTTCGGGATCTTCCGCGATGAGCCGGGCGGCGGCCGTCGCGGCGTCGAGGAAGCGATCGCCGAGCTCCGGCCGCTGGCGATCGTACCACTCCCGTGCGGCGGCCAGGTCGGCCTCGGCCGCCGGCCGAACGACGACGGGTATCACTGAGAAGAGCGAATCCGCCGGACCGCCTCGTCCCAGGCTGTGCCGGTCGGCCCGTCGCGATCCAGGTCATCGACCCGCCGATTCAGCTCGTCACGCTGGGGCGACGTGAGCGGAATCGTGCTGGCCCGCGCCCCCAGGCTGTCCCAGAGGCGCTCGATCAGATCGAGCCGCTCCTCGGTGGTCAGACGCTCGACGTCAATCGGGGGAAGCGGCATGGGGTGGTGTTCATAGCACGGACTACCGGGATGACCGCGTACGATGCCGCCCTATCTTCCGCGCGGGCTTCTTCGGGAGTTGGACGCGTAGTGCCTCGTTGACAGCCTTGGTGGTCCGGAATACGGCAGCGACATCGGGCTCGAGCACCACGACGTTCGAACCCTCGGCAAAACGCGCAGCGTATTTCCCGCGAACGCCTCCGGAGAAATCATATTCGGCGCGCATGCCGTCCGGGCCCCGACGATTCTTCTTAGCCGCTGGCATACGTCCTCCGTTCGCGCTTGGTTGCAAGTCTAGCACTGATGATTCTGACGATCTCGCTGTCGTAGACGTGGATGACGACGACCAGGCGACCAGAGTGGGTCGATCCGAGCAGCGCAAAGCGATCCTCTTCGTCGGAGTGTTCAGAATCGAACACGGTGAAGGACAGCGGGTCGCCGAAGGCGGTCGACGCACTCTCGAACGAGACGCCGTGCTTGGCCAGGTTGTGCTTGGCTTTCGCCAGATCCCATTCGAAACGCATCGTTCTCGCCGGCCTCCCAGAGGGCGTGGTTGTTCTTCGGCAGGCCAACGAATGGGGTTGCGCACGTGGCCTCAGTGGATGAGGGCGCTTGGACCGGCATCTGGAGATCCGGCGCAGAACGACGGGGGATTGCCCGGGTAGTTGGCCCGGCAGCAGCGCTCCATCGTCCGCTCGTAGGTCTCGCGGCTCGGGCCGCAAAGGTAGTTCGAAAGACAGTTGGCGAAGCTCCACGAGACGTTCGCGTCCGGCGGCGGCTCGTGTCCGAGCCCCGCTTCCGCGCGACAACGTCCGAGCTCCGCCGCCGTGCCGGCCGACATCGAAACCTTGAACGAAGCGAGCAGCTCGGGGTGGGTCTGGAGCTTGGCTTGAAGAAGTTTTACCAGCTTTCGATCTGGCTCGCCGAGCATCGCCTGACCAGCCGTACCTAGGTCTTTGAAGGCCTCCAGGCGAAAGCCGATCGAGCCGGTCTCGTCGCGCAGGGCCGCGAGCAGCGGCGCGCGCGCCCGCTCACCGCCGAGCTCGCCGAGCGCGCGCAAGACCTCGGACGGGCTCCCGGCGCACGCGAGCAGGGGTGCCAGGCAAGCAGCCGCCCGATCCCCGTCGGCCGCCGTCGCGACCGACCTCACCAGGCTCACGTACGTGGCGGCACCCAGGGTGTGGCATCCCGGCATCTCAACTCGGGACACGAACGCGGCCACGTTCGGCAACGCCGCGCGGGCCGGCTGCCCGATCGCGGTGAGCGCCGTGATGGTCTGGCTGAGCTGCGTGAGCCGATCCTGGCGGCGCGCGGCCGGGGGAATGTCGTCCAGCGAGATACCGTCGACGATATGCGCGAGCCGCGGAACGGCCGCGCTCGCATCCGCGTCCATCCGGGCCAGCGCCAGCGCGGCCAGCGGCGCACTCGCATCGTCGGCGAGAAACATTGCGACGGGCGTCTCGGCGATAGCACGATCCGCTCCCCCCAGCGAGAGCGCTTCGAGGGCCAGCGCCCAGTCTCCTTGCCCATGATCGCCCCGCGGGACCAGCAGGGGCGGCCGGGGAACGCCGAGCCGTTTGACCAGGGCCGGCGTCGCCAGGCGGACGGTCTCCTCGAGCCCGATACAGACGCCGCTTCGTTGGAGAAGCAGCTCCATCGCGGCGTCGGCGCGGCGGCCCTGCCCGTCGAGTGCCTTTACGAGCGCCCGCTGGGCCCGTCCTCGACGCTCGACCGCCAGCGGATTCGCATCGAACGTCGGCCCGGTGCCCCCGATGTCGTACCCAAAGCAGATCGCCGACCGAACCACCCAACCCTCTGCCGCACGACACTCCTCGCTCGCTCCCGGGTTGGACCTCTTGGTCGACTCCGCCGTCGCGTCGAGCAACAGGGGGACGGTCCGGTCGGCTTGCTCGATGAGGAAGTTCTTGGCGACCAGATTCTCCACCCCCGATGTGTCCATCCCCCCGACGCAAACCTGGTGTATGGCCCGCGCTACCCCGCCCTTCTGCTCCAGCCGGCGCTGAAGCTTGGCGGCGACCCGCGCATCCTCGGGCCTGGTGAACGGCACAAAGGGGTACTCCCACCAGTTCGGGGGCGTGGCGATGAACAGGATGAGCCCCAGGAGTGTACCCACCGGAGATCAGACACTGCGCGGGGCCGCGGGTTCCCTTGGATACGCGCCTCGGGACCTCCGCTCCTTCTAACCGGTACCCGTCTCGCCCCTACTCCTCGTTCTCCCGGACCGCCGCGAGCCGCGTCAGCACGCCCATGTCCTCCAGCGTGGTCACGTCGCCGCGCACGGCCCCACTGGTGGCGATCTCCCGCAGCAACCGCCGCATGATCTTTCCCGAGCGCGTCTTGGGAAGCGAGTCCGTGAAGCGGATCTCGTCGGGGCGCGCCAGCGCGCCGATCTCTTTCACGACGTGGGCCGAGAGCGCCTTCTTCAGCTCGGGCCCCGCCTCCACCCCACTCTTCGGCGTCACGAACGCGAAGATCGCCTGGCCCTTGAGATCGTGCGGCGGGCCAACCACGGCCGCCTCCGCGACGCTCGGGTGGGATACCAGCGCGCTCTCGATCTCCGCCGTCCCCAGCCGATGTCCCGCGACGTTGAGCACGTCGTCGACGCGCCCCATGACCCAGAAGTAGCCGTCCTCGTCCTGCCTCGACCCGTCTCCGGTGAAATAGACGCCCGGCACCTCGGTCCAGTACTGCTGGGTGTAACGCTCCGGATCCCCGTGGACGCCGCGCAACATCGACGGCCAGGGCTTCTTGATCACCAGGAAGCCGCCCTCGTTGGGCGCGCACGGCGTGCCGTCGCGCTTGACCACCTGCGGGTCGACGCCGAAGAACGGCCGCGCGCAGCTGCCCGGTTTTGCGTCGGTGATCCCCGGCAGCGGCGTCATCATGATGGCGCCCGTCTCGGTCTGCCACCAGGTGTCGACGATCGGGCAGCGCCCGCCGCCGATGACCTCGTGGTACCACATCCAGGCCTCCGGATTGATCGGCTCGCCGACGCTGCCGAGGAGGCGCAGCGACGACAGATCGTGCTTCTTGGGCTGGTCGTCGCCCCAGCGCACGAACGCCCGGATCGCCGTGGGCGCCGTGTAGAAGATCGAGACCTTCCGGCGCTCGATGATCGACCAGAAGCGATCTTTCTCGGGGTGGTCGGGCGCGCCTTCGTACATGACCGTCGTCGCGCCGTTCGACAGCGGGCCGTAGACCACGTAGCTGTGTCCGGTGACCCAGCCGACGTCGGCGGTGCACCAGAAGATGTCGGCCTCGCGCAGGTCGAAGACGACCTTCGTCGTCAGGTGCGCGCCCAGCAGGTAGCCGCCCGTCGTGTGGACCACCCCCTTCGGTTTCCCGGTGGTCCCCGAGGTGTAGAGGATGAAGAGCGGATGCTCCGACGGCAGGCTGGCCGGCGGGCAGTCGGCGGACGCGGTCTTCACCAGGTCCTCCCACCACAGATCGCGCCCGCCCTGCATGGTCACCGCCTCGCCCGTCCGTCGCACCACGATGCAGGTCTTCACCGTCGGGGTCTCCGTCAGCGCGCCGTCGACGTTGGCCTTGAGCGGCACCGACTTGCCGCGCCGCCAGCCACCGTCGGCGGTGATGCAGAGCTTGGCGCCGCAGTCGTTGATCCGATCGCGCAGCGCCTCCGCCGAGAAGCCACCGAACACCACCGTGTGCGTGGCGCCGATGCGCGTGCAGGCCAGCATCGCGATGGCTGCCTCCGGGATCATCGGCAGGTAGATGGCGACCACGTCCCCGGCGGCGATGCCCAGCCCCAGCATGACGTTGCTGACCTTGCAGACCTCGGCGTGCAGCTCCCGGTAGGTGAGCTTGCGGCTGTCACCCGGCTCGCCCTCCCAGTCGAGCGCGACCTTGTCGGCGCGGGTCGCCAGGTGGCGGTCGAGGCAGTTCGCCGAGAGGTTGAGCTCGCCCCCGTCGAACCAGCGGGCCCAGGGGAGATTCCAGGAGAGCACCTTGGTGAAGGGGCGGCTCCAGAGCAGCTCCGCCCGCGCGGTCTCCGCCCAGAAGCCCTCCGGATCGTCGATCGATCGCCGGTAGAGCTTTTCGTAGGCCGCCGCATCGCCGAACAGCGCGCGCGCCGCGAAGTCGGCGGGCGGTGGAAAGCGTCGCGCCTCGCGCGAGACCGACTGGATGGTGCCCTTCGCGTCAGCGGCGTCCGACGCCGCCTGCTGCTTCGATTTGTCCTTGGCCATGATCCCCCCGCGGCGTCAGCGTCAGCGTCAGTCAGCGTATAACAAAACCATCCAGATTTTCGAGCCCAACCGCCGTCGGTGCGTCGTCCACGTCGAGGCCGGTGACGCGCGCGCCGCGTGGTCCCTCGCCGAGCCACGCCACGAGCGCGTCCACCGCCGCCGGATCGCCGATGCAGAGAACCTCGACGTCGCCTTCCATCCGATTGCGGACCCAGCCGCGGACCGCCAGATTCCGCGCCTCGTGGGCCGTCGCCGCGCGAAAACCGACGCCCTGGACGCGGCCGCGCACGATCACGCGGACCCGCTTCAGGGCTGGACCCGCAGCTCTGGAGCCGGGCGCGTCGGCGGCGGTGTCTCGCCGGGCGCGGCCGCGATGAGGTCGACCGGCTGGGCGGTGCCGGGCGCGACCGGGCGACCGTCGATGGCGGTGGTCAGGACGCGCACCGCGCCGTCGGCCGCCACCGCCGGCGCGAAGAGCCAGCGGCCGTCCGGCGAGACGTCGGCGCGGCCGAGGCGCGCCGGGCTGTCGAGGATGACCGTCGCCGCGTCCTCGGCGCCGAGCCGGAAGATCGCCGTGCCGGCGGGCGGGCGAGTCGCGGCGGCGAAGAAGACCGCGTTTCGTTCGGGGGGCAGGCGAATGGCCGCGCCGCTCGGCAACGGCTGCGCGCGTCCGACGCCGAGGCGAGCCGGCAGGCCCGCCCCATCGACGCCGACCACCCGCGTCGCTTCGAGGTGGGCCAGGAGCTGCGGATCGTTGCCGACCCGCACCGCGCGAATCTCCGTCGGCTGCGGACCCGCCGGCAGGCTGCGCGGCGTGTCCCCCGACAGGATCCAGAGCGTATCGCCGGCCGGCGAGAACGCGACGTCGCACAGGACGCTCTCGCGGATCTCGGGCTCCACGGCAAGCGCACCGACGATCGGCGCGTGACCGGCCGGACCGAGATCGAGCAGGATCACTTGATTTCCCTGCTCGGTCGCGATCGCCAGCAGCTTGCCGTCGGGCGAAACGTCCGCGGCCGCGATGCGCCCGTCTCGGATCTCCTGGGGCAGCGCGCGGGGAGCGCTGCGGGCCGGGTGAAGCGGAGAGCTGGTGTCGACCAGCACCACGTCGTTCTTACGCACCACCGCCAACACCGGTGCGCGCGCGGCGATCGCCAGCGCCAGCACCCTGCCCGGGCCGACGTCGAGCCGGTAGATGACCTTCGGTGCGCCGGGGGCGGGCACCTCGATCACGTCGATCATGCCGCCCTGGGCTTCGGCCACGTAGGCGGCGCGGCCGTCGCTCGAGAGCGCCAGAAAGCGCGCGCCGGCCACCGGCGTGACGCCGGCGGCGGTGGCGCCGCTCGGGCCGACCTCTGCCCAGCCGACCTGGCCGCTGCCCGGGGCCAGGGTGGCCGCAAAGCGACGGACGGTGATCGGCAGCGCACCCTTCCCCATCTCGTTGACCACCGCGACGGCCTGCGGACCCGACGGCGTTCCCGCCGGGACGCGCGCGACGATGCCGCCATCGTGCGTGCGGCCGAGGACCGCGGCGGGCCGGCCGCCCACCAGCACCGTCGGTTGCCGGCCGAAGCCGCGCCCGTGAATCCAGAGCGTCTCTCCGATCACGGCGATCCCGTCGGAGGGCTCCATGCCGACCTCGCCCGAGAGCGGCACGTCGCCACCCCCGATGTCGACGACGCCGGTCACCTCGGGCGCGGCCCAGGCCTCCGTGATGAAGAACGAATCCTCGACGATCTCGCGGTTCGAGGCGCAACCGCCCACCAGCGAGACCAAGCAGATCAGCCGGCCAGCGACACCTCGAAGGCGGCGCCGGCGATCCGGGGAACCCCGCCGGGGTTCCCGCGCGGTCACAATGGCCCCTCGGTGGTCTGGAAACCGATCAGGTTGTTCGGGACCAGCGGCAGCTCCGCGTACTTGGCGATGACGTTCTTGGCGCCGTCGAGCACCTGCACCTTCGAGAGCACCAGCATCTGCACCGGCCCGCTGGCCGGCATGCACGACGCGATGGTGCCGATCACCTTGGCGCCCGAATCGAAGTCGAAGGTCACGCGGTGGCTGACCATGTCGCGCAGCTTCTTGTAGTCCATGATGCCGCGCAAACTACCACAGAGGCCTCCCGTCAGGGATGGCCTGGCGGCAGGCGCGCGCTCCCGCCCATCGATGCGCCGGCGGGAGGACCCGAGTTGCCGCCCATCATCGGACCCCCGCCGCCCATCATCGGACCCCCGCCCGCCAGCGATTCGGCTTCCTTCTGGATCTGGTCGAGCGCGAGCTTGACGTCGCGGGAGCCGACGCGGACCTTGGGGAGCGTGCCGAAGACGTCCCCCTTCTGGTGGGTCATCGGATCGCCGTCTCGATCGATCCGCGCGGTCAGCGTCAGATCGCCGTCGAACGGACCGTTCTGGAAGGGCATGTCGGCGGCGCTCAGCGAAAATGGCAGGGGAAACGAGGTCGCCGGCATCTTCTTCACGGCGATGAGCGTTCCGCGCGCGGTCGGGTTGTCGGAGAGGCGACGCGCGACCAGGTAGAGCGTGCCGGTCGGCTTGGTCTTGGCGGTGGCCGCCGGGAGCACGATCACACCGGTGATCGTGGCGTTCGGGTCATCGGGCGCCGCGGGCTGAGGCGGCGCCGCGGGCTGGGGCGGCGCCGCGAGCTGGGGCGCTGCCGGTGGCGGCCCGGCCATCGACGGCGCCGCGGCGCCCCGATCCAGCGGCGGCACCGCGGCCGCCTTTCCAGCCTCGTCGTCCTTCTTGTTGCAAGCGCCCACCGCCGAGGTGAGCAAGAGCAGCGCGACAACCGTGCGATTCGACATCGCTCGAAGCTAACACGAGTCGGTTATTATCGGCGCCGATGGCTGCCCCCTTCACCGCCGAGCTCACGGCGCGCGAGATGATCGCCGACGGAATCGCCGAGCTGTCGTTCGCGATGCGCGATCCCCCGCGCCTCGATTTCCAGGCCGGCCAGTTCGTGTCGATGGCGGTCGATCCACCCTCCCCCGGCAGCGACCCGGTGCCGCGGCGGAGCTATTCGATCGCGTCGCAGACCGACGCGGGCGATCTGCTGCGTTTCATCGTGCGCGTGATCCCCGACGGGAAAGCGTCGGAGTACCTGATGTCGATTCCCTTCGGGAGCCTGGTGCGCATGACCGGCCCGCACGGCTTCTTCGTGCTCGATTCCAGCCACCCCGGGGACGTGGTGTTTGGCGCCACCGGAACGGGGATCGCGGCGGTGATGCCGATGCTGGGCGAGATCGGGCGCCGACGCGAGTCCGGGAGCGAAGCCCGCCGCTGTCTCGTCTCGTGGGGCATGCGCCAGGCGGCCGACCTGTTCGCGCTCGAGGAGATTGGCCAACTCGTCGCCAGGGCCGGTGCCGAGCTACAGATCTTTCTGACCGCGCCGGACCCCGCCTGGACCGGGGGCCGCGGGCGGATCACGCCGGCGCTGCTCGAGCGGCTTTCCGACCTGGTCGCGCCCACGTTCTACCTGGTCGGAAACGGCTCGATGATAACGGAGCTCAAACGGGAGCTCATCTCACGCGGGGTCAACCGCAAGACTCAGATCAGAACCGAAGCGTTTTTTGACTGAGAAGCGTTTTTTGACCGGCAGGACGCGGGCGATCGACACCGGGACCCCGCGCGTTAGAATGCACCGCATGGGCAGGGGATCGTCGGCGCGCACCGCAACGGCGGCAGTCCTGCTGGTCGCGACGGGTTGCGGTGCCAGCATCGAACAGCCGTCCGTCCTGGATCAGATGACGCCCAGCGAGTCCAACAACGATGTGGCTCTCGCGGCGATCATCTACGGCACCTCGTTTCGGCCCGCCTACGAGTTCGACGCGGTCTCCGGCGACACGGGCGTGGACGTCGATGGTTTCTCCGCGTTCCTCT